>QHZO01000110.1:0-5253 GCA_003224695.1 Acidobacteriota bacterium | reverse complement strand
GCCGGTTCTCGGAATCTGTTACGGGTTGCACATTATGTCGTCGAAGCTGGGCGGGAAGGTGGAGCGCGCCGAGCGGCGAGAGTACGGCTTTGCCCGGCTCGATTTTTCCCCTCACAGCCAGTTGCTTTGCGGCCTGACTTCGCCGCTCAGAGTCTGGAACAGCCATGGCGACCATGTAACGGCCGTCCCGCCGGGCTTTGAGGTTACCGGCCGAACCGAGAACGCCATCGCGGTCATCGAGAACCCGGAAACGCGAATGTATGCCGTGGAATTCCATCCCGAAGTCCGCCACACCGATCGCGGCGACGAAATCTTGAAACGCTTCGTACTCGAGGTGGCGAAGATCCAGCCCAACTGGTTTCCGAAATCTTTCATCGAGGAAACGGTGGAGCGCGTGCGCGAGCGAGTGGGTGGAGAGCGGGCGCTGTGCGCGCTTTCCGGGGGCGTGGATTCATCCGTGGCGGCGACGCTCGTGGGCCGGGCGCTGGGCGAGCGGCTAACCTGCGTATTTGTAAACAATGGGGTGCTGCGAAAAAACGAATTCGAGACCGTCACCGAGAGACTCCGCCGGGAAGGGCACTTGCATGTCGAGGCGATGGACGCGTCAGAACGGTTCCTTCGCAATCTCGCCGGCGTGACCGACCCCGAGGAGAAGCGCAAGATTATCGGGCGGGAATTCATCCGGGTTTTCGAAGAAGCCGCGCAAAAGGTCGGTAACGTGCGGTTTCTGGTTCAAGGGACGCTTTACCCCGACGTCATCGAATCCGTCTCGGTGCGAGGCCCGGCGGCGGTCATCAAGAGCCACCACAATGTGGGCGGATTGCCAGGGGACCTAAAGTTTGAGCTGATCGAACCATTGCGCGACCTGTTCAAGGACGAAGTGCGCGCGGTGGGCAGGGAACTGGGCCTGGACTCGGAGATTGTCAATCGCCAGCCGTTTCCGGGGCCGGGGCTGGCGGTGCGCATTCTCGGGGAGGTCACCGAGCAGCGCCTGCGCATCGTGCGCGAGGCGGACGCGGTGGTTCAAGAAGAAGTACTGGCGGCGGGCTTTTACAAGCGGCTGTGGCAGTCGTTTGCGGTGCTTCTGCCCGTCTCGAGCGTTGGAGTAATGGGCGACGCGCGGACATACGACTCGACCATCGCGGTGCGCGCGGTCGAGTCGGAGGACGGCATGACCGCCGACTGGGCAAAGCTCCCAGCCGCGTTGCTCGAGCGCATTTCAACCCGCATTGTCAATGAAGTAAAGGGCGTTAATCGCGTGGTCTTCGACATCACATCGAAGCCGCCAGGAACAATCGAATGGGAATAACTCACCCTTCCTCGGAAACGAGCCCGAGAATGGTCACGAAACCAGGCCCAAATGATGGCGGCCTAACGGCTGGCGAGCTTCTGAGCCAAGAAGAGAAGCAGCCGTCGGTCTCTCGCGTTGATCTTGGTGAAGAGCTTCCGGACTTTCGTCAGGAAACGCCGCTCCTCCGCGGAGGCTTCGGCCAAGGCCAACTCTTCGGCGGATTGCCGCTTGCTCAGTTTTGGCAACGCTGGTGGCTCATCACCCTCATAAAAGAGCATGTAGAGGGGCAGCTCCAGCGCGGAAGCGAGTCTCTCCAAGGTTTCCAGGGACGGTACGGTGTGACCATTCTCGACCCGGGAAACATAGCAGCGGAGCAAACCTGTCCGCTTCTCGATGTCGCCCTGTGAAAAGTGGCGCTCTTCTCTTAACTTGCGTAATCTCGATCCAATGATCATGAAGGAATACTTGCACGACATGCCCTTCGCGTCAACATAATTTGTGCCAAGTCCGAACCGCGGGACCGGGGAACATGTAACCGGGCCTTCCCCACACTCGTCGAGATACATTGAGGTGGGCCGATCGATGGAAATGCGATGGCGACCTCACCGAGCGATCGGGATCAGGAAGTGGAATGGATCCGGCGCGTGCAGGCCGGCGACCGGGAGCCTTTCGGGCGGCTGGTGGAACGCCACCAACGGAGGGTTTTCTCCCTGGTCCATCATTTGGTCCGCCGGCGGGATGAAGTGGAGGATATCGCGCAGGAAGCCTTTATCAAGGCATTCCAGGCGATTCGCAGTTATAACTTTCAATCCTCGTTCGGCACCTGGCTTGCCCGGATTACGGTTAATCATTGTTACGACTACCTGCGCCGCGAGCGAGCCTCCCGCGTGCGTTACTTCTGGCAGATGGGCGAGGAAGGCAGCAAACAGATGGAGGCTCTCGCCGAACGCCCCGCCAAGGAACGGCGAGAAGGCCCGGACGACAGGCTGGCGGCCAAGGAACTCGTGGAGAAGCTCCTGGCGAGGGCTCCGGTGGATGACCGCGTCATACTGACCATGAAGGAGTTGGAGGATTTGAGTGTCGAGGAGATTGCGGAGATTTTGGATTTGAACGTTAGCACCGTGAAAGTGAGGCTTCATCGCGCTCGGAAGCGGATGCTGGTGGATTGGAAAAAGTGGCGGAGTAAGGGCCCGGCAACGGGCTCCCAGACCTGAAGCCAGGGAAGGGAAAAAGCCATGAGCTGCGACGATTTTCGATTGATGCTGGAAGAAGCGCGCGAAGGCGCCGCGCCCGAAGCCCTGGGGCGGCACCTGGAAGTTTGCGCGGAGTGCCGGACCTTCGCCGAAGATTGGCGCGGTCTTTCCGAGGCATTTCGCGCTGCGGCGGAACCGATCCCGGAACCGAGCTTCGGGTTTACAGAACGACTGCTCCGGCGCCTGGCCACTTCCTCCGGGGCGGAACGCGCCGCTATCGAATTCATCGAGAGGGTGGGAAGGCGAGTCGCCTTCGCCACCCTGTTTCTGGCGATGGTGACGTTATTGGCGCTTGGGCTGCCCTCGACGGGCCCGGTGCGTGAACCCTCGGGCGCCGAGATGATGGCCCAGGCCTATCAGGTTTCCAACTCCAGCGGCATCGTCTTTGCGGACGACACTTGGATGAGCCAGGCTGGAAGACCTGTTGGGCAGAATGAGGAGCCTGCGCCTTCTCAAAAATGACTCGTAGAGCATACCTCTATTTCGTTCTAACCTTTATGTGCGGTGTCATCGCCGGCTCGGCCGGCCTTTTTGTTTATGCCTGGCATTCCGGCCGATGGGGCAGGCGCGATGGCCCGCCTAACCCGAAGAGAATCGTGGACAGGATGTCGCGAGAGTTAAGCTTGACGCCCGATCAAACCCAGCAGTTGACGGACATCATCAACGATTCGTTCCAGAAACACCGCGCGCTCGACCAACAAGTGGGCGAGCAGTATCGGGGATTGCGGGCGGATACTCGCGACCGAATTCGCAAGATTTTAAATCCGGAGCAGCAGCAGAAATTCGACGAGATGGTGCGCCGGTTTGAACGAAGGAGGCTCCAAGGACCGCCCGGCCCTCCGCGCTAGCTCTCACGGCCGACACGAGTCCCTGCATAGCCCGATGCATCTAAAATTAGGAACGGGACGAGAAGAATGGACACTGGCAAAATCATTCGCGATCACAAAAAGCTGATCATAATCCTCGCCATCGCCGCCGCGGCGATGGTGACGCTGGGCATGGTCATGCGTGCCCGCTCGGGCGGCGCAAAGTATTTCACGGCGCCCATCAAGCGGGGCAACATCACCGCCGTCGTGCAAGCGACGGGCACCATTAATCCGTTGACGACCGTGCCGGTCGGTTCCTACGTTTCCGGAACGGTGCTCTACATCTTTGCCGACTTCAACTCGCGCGTGAAGGCCGGGCAAGTGCTGGCCCAGCTCGACCCTGCCATCTACGAGGCCCAGGTTATCCAGGCTCGCGGCAATCTGGCGAACGCCGAGGCCAATCGTCAAAATTTGCAAGCTGGGATTCAAAGCCAAATGGCGGTGATTCACACCAATCAGGCCAACTTGGCGAAGATCCAGGCGATGGCGGAATATCAGCGCGTCAACACGCGTCGTTCCGGGGACCTTTTCAAACAAGGAATTATTTCCCAAGACCAGAACGACCTCGCCTTATCCACTCTCGAGCAGGACAACGCTCAGGTCCAGGCCGCCCAGGCGCAGTTGGAGCAGTCGAAGGCGCAATTGGAACAGAGCCGGGCGCAAGTCGAACAGGCGCGTGCCCAGGTGGAAGTCAACACGGGAATGCTTCGCCAGGCGGAAACCAACCTCCGCTACGCCACCATTCTTTCCCCGATTGACGGCACGGTGGTGGCGCGCAACGTAGACGTAGGTCAGTCCGTGGCGGCCTCGCTTCAGGCTCCGAACGTTTTTACCATCGCCCAAGACCTGAAGCGCATGCAAGTGTTCGCCAAGACGGACGAGTCCGATACGGGCAACGTCAAGGTGGGGACGGAGGCCACTTTTCAAGTGGACGCCTTTCCCACCGAAACCTTTCACGGCCAAGTCAGCGCCATCCGCCTGAATGCCACCATCATCCAAAACGTGGTGACTTACGATACCGTGGTTTCCTTCGACAACCCTGACGAGAAGCTCTTTCCTGGTGAGACGGCTTACGTCACCATTCCCACCGGCCACGCTTCCGATTGTTTGACGGTTCCGAACGCCACGCTGCGCTTCACGCCCGACCTCCCACGCACCAAGATTCAGGAACTCTTTAAGGACTACAAGATCCCCACCGCCGCCGCAGGCGGCCACAGCGGGCGCTGGCGCGTCGTCTGGAAGCTGGTTCAAGGCAACGACATTGTGCCCGTGGCCGTGAAGACCGGAATAACGGATTACAGCAACACCCAATTGTTGGAAGGTGAGCTCAGAGAAGAAGACGAAGCGACCGCTCAGGCTGGGACTCAGACTCCCGGCGCGCCGCGTTTCGGCGGCCCACGCTAAAACTCTCCCATGCCTGAAGAAGTCCTGGAATCGCGACCCGACATGGCAGCGCCGGCGGAGGGCCCCGCGCCGGTGATTCAGGTGGAGAACGTCCATAAAACTTACGACCTGGGGGAAGTTCAAGTCCACGCGCTCCAAGGCGTAACGCTTTCTGTTTATCCCGGGGAATTTGTGGCGATCATGGGAGCGAGCGGGTCGGGCAAGTCCACGTTCATGAACCTCGTCGGGTGCCTGGACCGGCCGACTCGCGGGAGTTACATTCTGGAAGGACAAGACGTTTCCGAGCTTTCGAAAAAGCAACTGGCCGCCATCCGCAACCGGAGGATCGGTTTCGTTTTTCAAGGCTTCAACCTTCTGCCCCGCACCTCGGCGGTTGAAAATGTGGAGTTGCCTCTTATCTACAACGGGACCTCGCATAAGGAGCGGGTAGAGCGCGCCA
>QHZO01000109.1 GCA_003224695.1 Acidobacteriota bacterium | reverse complement strand
CTCCGAGCGCGAAGATCCATCGAGAGGCACGGCTCGGAAACTCGAAAATCGAAAATAGAAGATCGAAAATAGGCCGAAGCCAGCGGACGACTTTGGCCTGACCGGCCCTACTTCCAACCCTCGAGCTCCGAATTTCGAGTTTCGCCTTGCGCATTCGCCACCTAACTTCTAAAATCCCCTAATTCTCAGCTCCCAACCACTACTTCGGCGTCATCTCGTAAAGCCGCACGCTATCGGGAAACGCCATGAACATCATGACGATGACGAACACCAGCGCCGGCATTAATGTCCACGCCAGGCTCGCCCGCTCGAACCGCAGGTGCATGAAGTAAGCGATAATCAGCGATGCCTTGATGATGGAGAGCGTCATCAGAATGATCAGCATCAGCTTCAACTCCAGGTTCTGATAGGCGAGGAAGACCTCGGTTCCCGTCAGCACCAGCAGCGACACCCAAACCACCATGAATAATTTCTTGCTTCCTTCCTGGTGCGCCTGTTCGGCCGTCGCGCTCATCTCATCACCCTCTCGCTCATGCCCTCTGGACCCCCGCCTTCGCGGGGATGACAGCGGGAAAGTGCCGATGACGGCGGGGAAGTGTTTAACCCAGCTTCGCCGACATCAGATAGACCAGCGGAAAAATAAACATCCAGACCAAATCCACAAAGTGCCAATAGAGCCCGCTCACTTCCACATCCTCGGCGGAGAATTTCGACCGCCGGAAACCCAGCGCCACGACGATGAGATAAACCACGCCGATGGTGACGTGGGTCATGTGCAAGCCCGTGAGACTGAAGAAGGCCGCGCCGAATAGCGGAGTGCCCCAGGGATTCGAGAAAAGGCGGACGCCCTCATGAATCAGCCCGAGCCATTCGCGGACGTGCAGGATGTCGAAAAGAATCCCGCCCGCCGCTGTCGCAAAGAGCCAGCCGAAGGTCGAGGAGACGGCGCCGAGCTTCGACGCCCGCACCGCCATGACCATGGTGAGCGAGCTTGAAAGCAACACTCCGGTCATCACCGTGGCGTTGACGATGCTCGGGCTCTCGAAGGGCGGTGATGGCGTCGGAGACGATAAACGGCCACATGCCGAGCGTTTTCGAACTCAAGGCATAGGGAGACCCGCCGCCTTCCCAAGCGGATTCGATCGCCGCGGCGCCTGCCCCGACATGGCGGGGGCCGTGCGCGCTCATCGCTTCCTTCGCCATCTCAAAGCCTCGTCATCATCAGAATCAGGATGTAAATCCATAAGCCGTCCATGAAGTGCCAGTAGATCGCCGTGACCTCGACGGGCGTGCGAAGCCCAGGAACAACCTGCCCCTCGAGGGACGCACCCACGGGCCTGCCGCCGTCGATAGGTAGGAGCGTCCCGATTTGTCGGGACGCCCCGACGCGGGCACGAGTCACCAAGTAAAACAACGCCGTAATTCCGCCCACCAAATGCACGCCGTGCGCGGCGGTAAGCAAGTAGAAAAAAGAGCTCGACGGGTTCGTCGCGAGGTACACGCCGCGCCCCCGAAGTTCCTTCCACGCCAGGAGCTGGCCGGCGATAAACGCCAAGCCGAGGACCGCGGTCACATCGAGCCAGGCCGTGAACCGGCGGAAATCGTTTGTCGCGAGGACGCGCTTTGAAAGCTCGAGCGTGGCGCTCGACGCGAGCAGGATCGCGGTGTTCAACCATAGCACGCGCGGAAGCGTGGTGTGCGCCCAATCATTCGAAATTCCCTGGCGGACCACCATGGCGCTGGTGAAGGCGGCGAAAAGCATAGTGATGCCCACGAGGGCCATCCACATGCCGGTGCGGTAGGCGCGCGCCGGAACCGACCAGGGGCGGGAATCGCCGCCTCCAAAATCGCCCCCACCCGGCGGCCCGCCGTGCCCGGACCCTTCGTCGAGGACTTCTTCCGTCTTGGCGGGTGTTAAAACTTCCGATTGCATGGTTCAAATCCAATGAGCACGGGGCAAGGTCGGCGAGCCCGGCTCTCGGGACTATTTCTTCTTCTTCGCCTCTTCAACCGCATCCTGCATGATGTAATCCTTCTCGGCGCCGGGCACGCTGAACTCGTAGGGATAGCGGTAAACCACCGCATGCCGGCCCGCGAAGTTGTCAAACGGCGGCGGCGATGGCACGGTCCATTCGAGCGTCGTAGCCTCCCAGGGATTTTCGCCGGCCTCCGGCCCTTTGAACCAGCTCCAAGCCAGGTTGTACAGGAACAGAAGCTGCGCCGCGGCGGTGATAAACGCCGAGACCGTCATGAATTCGTGCAAATGCATCAGATGCGGGGTGTTGAGGAATTCCACGCCCGTCAGCGTCGAATAGCGCCGCGGATGACCCTCGAGGCCCAGGTAGTGCATGGGCATGAAGATGCCGTAAGCGCCGACGAAAGTCAGCCAGAAGTGAACCTTGCCGAGCGTCTCATTCATCATGCGGCCGGTGGCTTTAGGGAACCAGAAATAGGTTCCCGCAAACATCCCGAAGATCGCCGCCACGCCCATGACCATGTGGAAGTGAGCGATCACGAAATAGCTGTCGTGGAGCGTCAGGTCTAGCGCCGGCTGGCCGAGGAAGATGCCGCTCAGGCCGCCCGTAACGAACAGGGAAACGAAGCCGATGGCGAACAGCATTGGCGTGACAAGGCGCAGCTTTCCGCCGATCATCGTGCCAATCCAATTGAATGTTTTGATGGCCGAGGGCACGGCAATGGCCATGGTCAGGACCGAGAAGGCGAAACCCGAATAAGGGCTCATGCCGCTCACAAACATGTGGTGGCCCCAAACCATGAAGCCGAGAAACCCGATCGAGCACATCGCATAGATCATCGCCTTATAGCCGAAGATGGGCTTGCGCGAAAACGTCGAGATAATATGCGACGTAATGCCCATGCCCGGAAGAATCGCGACGTAGACCTCCGGATGGCCGAAGAACCAGAAGAGGTGCTGCCACAGCAGCGGCGAGCCGCCAGCGTGGTTGACGAGCTGGTCGCTCACCACGAGGCCCGCCGGGATGAAGAAGCTTGTTCCGCCCACGCGGTCGAGCAACAACAGGACGCCCGCGGCAAAGAGCACGGCGAAGGAAAGCAGCATCAGGACGGCCGTGATAAACCAAGCCCAACAGGTGAGCGGCAAGCGCATGAGCGAGAGGCCGCGCGCGCGCAGGTCGAGCGTGGTGGCGATGAAGTTCAAAGAGCCTAATAGCGACCCGACGCAGAAGATGGCTATCGAGACAATCCAAAGCGTCTGTCCCAACCCTTCACCCGGCCCGGTCGCCGGGCCAATGGCGCTCAAGGGCGGGTAAGCCGTCCAGCCCGCAAGCGGAGGCCCGTCGGAAATGAAGAAGGTTGAAAGCAGGACCACCATGCCCACAAAAGTCGTCCAGAAAGAAAGCATGTTGAGACGCGGGAAGGCCATATCCTCGGCGCCGATTTGGATGGGCAGGGCGAAGTTCCCAAAGCCGCTCTGCGGCACGGTGGTGAGCACGAAGAAGATCATCAGCGTTCCGTGCAGCGTCAACAGTGAAAGGTAATACTCGGGCTGCATCTGGTCGCCCTTGCCTCCGGTCGGCGAAAGCAGGTGAAGCAGCGGGATCTGAGCGTCGGGCCAGACCAGGTGGAAACGCACCAGAAGCGAGAGCGCCATCCCAATGAGCACGGCGAGCAGGCCGAGCAGCCAATACTGGATGCCGATAACCTTATGGTCGAGGCTGAAAATGTATCTGCGGAAGAACCCGCTCGGCGCCGCGTGAGCGTGAACCGCCGCCACGTGCATGTCAGCCATGATTGTGCCCCCTCGAAATCCTTGACACTGAAGAAAATCAGAAACTAGAAATCAGAAAGCGGAAAAGTGCATATCGGATGGGCGCGCGGCAGCAGCCGGGACATCGCGCGGCCGCCAAGTCTGCCGGAGAGAGCGCCTTCTTTGGCTTTTCGCCTTCCGTTATCTCCGTTCTTCTCATTCTTGTTTTCTGCTTTCTAGTTTCTGATTTCTGATTTTCTCTACTGCGCCGCCGCCTGCCCCGCGAGCCACTGGTCATAATCGGGCTGGTCCATCACCTGGAAAAACGCCCGCATCTTGTAATGGCCCAGGCCGCAAAGCTGCGAACAAACGATTTCGTAGCGTCCCGTCTCGGTGGCCATGAAGTGAATGGGGATTTCGAGACCAGGAACCATATCCTGTTTCAGGCGCAACTCGCGGACGAAAAACGAATGCGTGACGTCTTTCGAGCGCATGGTGAGATCGACCTCGCGATCGACCGGGACGCCGAGCGTCATAGTGACGATGTCGTCCTTGGAGTCGGCGTCGTGCGCGCGGTCGAGTCCGAGATAGTTGCCGATGCCAGCGTTCATCTTCTCAGGATGCACGGGACCGAAGCGGCCGTCCGGCCCCGGGTAGCGGAAATACCAGTTGAACTGCTCGCCCCAGACCTCGACCTGCATGGCGCCCGGCTCCGGGCCTGTAAAGTGGACGCTCGCCCAAATCTGGTAGCCCATCAAGTTGAGGCCGATGAAGAGAATGGCGGCGGCGGCGGTCCAGCTTAATTCCCACTTGGTGTTGCCGTGGGAATATACGGCGCGCCGGCTGTCGCCCGTGTCGCGAAATTTCCAGACGGCGTACGCAAGAGCCAGTTGCGCCACCACGAATATGATCCCGGTAATGATAAACGTCACCGTGAATTGGCGATCTAAGGCCGGCGCGATGGTCGAGATAGCGTGCGGGAGCCACCAATGATGGGACAGGAAGACGCCAGTCGAAATCAAAGTGATCAGCGCCACCACGATGGCGATTGCAAGTCCCATGCTCAACCCCTCCCTCGATCAGCGCCGTCATCCTGAGGAGTCCCCGTCGGCCGACGGGGACGACGAAGGATCTCGGCATTTACGTCCATAGAATGCAGGGATTCTTCGCTCCGCTTAGAAGGACATCGTCGCAAGGCATTTCCCTCGACCCGCGCAAGACATATGGCCAGCGGATGCCGGCAACTGATTACCACTTAAACGCGAAATCAATCGTCTTCGTCTCTTTCGGCCCCACCGTCACTTTCTGTTCCTGCTGCCCGAAGGTCGCCGTCCACGCCCCGATGGTGTAATCGCCGGGCGGCAGGCCCTTGATGGTGAACGTCCCGTCGCTAGTTATGCTGATTGCATTTCACGGGAATCATGATCTCTTCGCGAGCGAAGGTCTTATCAATGGGAGGCGCGCCCGGAGCCTGCGACTCGTTCCATTCCCGATTGTCTTTGGGCATCGGATGGATGTTGTGCGTTGTCGGGTCGCTTGAGACGATGTGAACGTCCTGGCCCACCAGGACGCCGAGGACGTGAGGCTGGTACATACACCCCTTCTGGTCGAGGATGGCGGGTTCCGAGGGCGCCGCGAAGGTGTATTTTTCCGCGCCGGCCTTGACGTAAACGAACGCGTTCGGCAGCGTCCCATTGGCATTCACCGCACCGTCTTCAACCGTTGCCGTTTTGCTCGCGTGCGCCTTCACGCAGACAGGGTCTTGGTCCATCATAATCGGTTTGGGCTTCGGCTTCTCGCCTTGAAAAGTCACCTTCCCCGTAATTTCACCCACCGTGGATTGATCAATTGGCGTGGGCGGAGCTTCCGAAGTTTCGGAGGCCGCCGGCGCCGGGCCAGAGGTTTGCTCATCGCCGGCATCCAATAAAGTTTTTGTTTGGTCATTCGATTCCTTCCTTCATCACAATGAATTTCCCATACACCGCGAAAGCTTATGGCGACGAACCTGCCGGGCCCGGGTCACGGGCTGACTCACCCGGCGACCTCGAGCTCCTGGCGATTTTACTCTTCCGCTCCGGCTTCGACTCCAGCCGCGTCGTCGAAGCGCCTGCTTTGGACTTGAGATTCCCGCCCGTCATCTGAATCAACCGCTGCTGCTCCGCCGGGTTGATCTCGAACATGTACCTTACCAAAAGATCCGTGTGGTCGCCATTATAGCCCTTAAAGGAGGCCGGCGTCGGTCCCGCGAAAACCCAGCGCTCGGCCTCATGCCGGAACAAGTTTGACGGCATGTTGGTCCCAGGGTCAATCATCGAGGGGTCGAGGATCCAGTGACGGACCCAATCGGGCTTCAAGCGATCCGGCGCCATCAGGAAGTTCGGGGCCGTGGCGTTTTTGTCGTGTTCGGCGAGGCCGATGGCGTGGCATTTCAGACAGGGCGCCCCCTGGCTCGTAAACAGCGACCGCGCCATCTCCAGGTGGAAAGCGCCTGGAAGAAGCGCACCAGCTTGCGGGTTTCGACGGGCGAGAAATAAAACGTCGGCATGCGAATTTTCAGATAGCTGCGCACGCCGTCGCGGTCCGTATCCGTGTCGCTGAGCGAAGGGTTGGCCAGGAACTTGGCCAGCCACTCGGGATTGACCCGCGCGCCCTCGGTCACCAGGCGCGGCGGCAATTGCCCCTTCCCTTCCGGCGTTTGGTATTGCGGCAAATTCATAACCACGGATTCCTGGTCAATCGTGAACTGGTGGCAGCCCATGCAGTTGTACTTCTTGACGATCCACCAGCCTTCTTGAATGTCGCGCCGCTGGTCGGGCGGGATATAAAAGTACCGCTGCGGATACTTCGAGTTCACGGCGCCAAGCAGGAATGTGGTTAGGGCATTGATTTGTTTCTGGTCGGCCTCGCTCAGGTCCGAAGCGCCCCACCTCGTGTTGGCGGCGACCGGTTCGAAGAAGTCCGGCATGCGAGTCTGCTCGGCTTCCGTCTTGGTGACGTAGCCGTCGTCGTACACCTCGGGCCGGACCAGCTTGTGCTCGAAAAATCCCTTGTGATTGTACCAATCGTGGTCGCGGGCGTCCGCGACATGCAAGCCAAAATCGAGCTGCTCGAAGGGCTTCGAGCCTTCCTTGGTCAGCTCCGTGCCGATGCGGCCCTCGGTTTCAAGCTCGGCGATTTCGTGGCAGCCGGCGCAGCCGTAAAATTGCACGCTTTTCCGGCCTGCTGCGGCAAGTTTCGGATCGTTGATCCAGGTCACCTCGGCGTAGGAGGCGGGCTCCTTTTTCTTGAGCGTCTCGAGGTAGGCCGCGATGTCGCGCGCCTCCTCCCAGGAAAGGCGCAAATTCGGCATGACCGTCATCTGCTCGACCTCGAGGTAGCGGCCGTCGTTCGGGCAACGGTTGTGCTCGAGGTCAAAGACAAAAGGCAAACCGTGTTTCTGGTAATCGGCCGGAGTCAGGTCGCGCTTCTCGTAGGGACAATAGGGCGCGGAGCGCTCGCGCGGGTTATGAATCCAGCGCACGAGATAATCGTAGTTGTCCTTCTCGCCCACGCGCGTGAGGTTGGCGGCGAACCATCCACCCACCTGCTGGGCGCCCTCGCCAATCGAGTGACAGCCCATACAGCCCCGCGTCTTGAAACTCTCCTCGCCTTTCTTGGCGTCTCCCGTGGGCTGGGTGGGGAGCTTCATATCAAGCCCGCTCTGCCAGATGAAGGCGGAGATCTCCTTCACGTCGCCTTCGTCCAGCCGAAAACGCGGCATCTTCGTGGTGGGGCGCCAGGCGTGGGGATTGGTCAGCCAAACGGGAACCCATTCGGGGCGGATCTTGGCGCGCACTTCTTTCAGGTCCGGCGCGACTTTCTTCATGTCCCGGAGCACGTCGGCCGAGCGGACGTCGAGCAGATCAATCTGCTGATCAACCTTGCTGATGGCCACGCGCAGCTCGTTTGCCTGGAGGTAGTAGCTGCGGGCGGATTCGTTGTCGGTGGCGACGTCGCCCAGGTGGTTCGCGCGGTCCACGCCGTGCTGGTCGTTCGCGCGCACCTGCTCGAGCTGCTGGAGCTGCTGCTGGATGGCCGCCAGGTCTTCGGGCTCCGGATCGTAACCCTCAAAACGGTGGCAGCCGACGCAGCCGCGCCACTGGAACAATTCCTTGCCCTGGCTCAAGACCGGAGCGTGGGCAACCAACATGTCACTCGCGTGGCACTGCTGGCAGCCGGCCTCTATGTTTCTCTTGTGGTAGAGCGGCCAGAGCCAGTGTTCGTACTCACCGTGGCCCTGTGTGACGCCCGCCACCTGCATGCCGTTGCCGTTGTGGCAAGGAGAACACCCGAATCTCGACGGGTCGTGAATCCGCAGCAGCTCCATGTCCGGATGGCTAATGAAGGCCGCGGACATGAGGTCCACATTGCCGCTCGAGTTCGGCAAATCGGCCGGCGCGAGCTTCAGCGGCTCGCGAATTCCCACGTGGCAGGATTCGCACCGGTCCACGATCCCGGCATCGGGGTTATTGATTTGCTTGATGTCTATCGTAAAGATTTCCATCTTCGAGACCAGGCCCTTTAACTGGTCAACCGTCAAGCCGTTCAAGCGGTTCTGGACAAAAAGCTGAGTGTGGAGGTAGTCGTCTAACTGCTTCTGTTTTTCGCCGAGCGGGCGAAGCAGCTCGCCTTCCTGGGCCTGCAACTGGGCCTTCAGGTTTTGCAGGCGGTTGAGCTCGTCTTCAAGGCCGTGGAAGTTCAACGTCACCGTCTCGAATGCGCCCGCCTCGTTTTCCGAAGGGAGCGTCAATGTGGTTTGTGTCTCCTCCAGCGGTTTAAGGTCTCTCTTGTCCATCGCCTCTTTTTTGCCGGGGTCGGACGTCGAGTGCTCAAT
>QHZO01000108.1:35887-37000 GCA_003224695.1 Acidobacteriota bacterium | reverse complement strand
AAGCGCTTGCAACGGACCGCTCGCCCTTTGCCCTTGCGCGCCGCTCGCGCCCTGCCTATACTGGTGATCATCTCGTTTTCTCGGCTCGCGTGTGTCCCGAGAGCGTGGCACGAGGGCCCGGGCCTGTAGCTCAGGTGGCTAGAGCGCACCCCTGATAAGGGTGAGGTCGGTAGTTCAACTCTACCCAGGCCCACCAATCAATTCAAAGGGTTAGCAAGCCCCGCCTTTTCGACTTCCGGCAGTTGGTTGCCATTTTGGTGCACACCTTGCCTGAAAATCTCGCAAATGAAGCCGAAGACAAATTCCGGTTGACCGACCCGGTCACTTCAAGCACCATAACGGCGCCAGCGTCGCTTCGCTCCGACCGTGACCAGCATGGCCTCGGAACGAGCGACCGGGATCCATTCGGAATCACTGCCCACCTTTATCGGAATCAGCAGGGCAAGAGCGGGGAGCGGGAATCGGTGTATTTCGCCGTTTTGGCCAATTACCCTAATAGGCGGAGGATTTTGGAGAAGAGAGCCTCGGGCGAGGCACGGAAAGCGGCCGCTTGGCGACTAACACCTTAAGCTTGTGTTACATGCTGAAAACATCGGATGGCGGCCATGGGGTCGTGGCCACTCGAGAAGGGGCCAAAATGCCTGCGCGAACACGGATATAGAGGGCCGCCCCTGAGAGGGTGGCAAACATTCCGTCAAGTCGTGAAACGCGACGTGCCATCAGCTGCGAGCAGGCCGAGGTCCCGCCGGCTTTCGAGCGTCTTTGCCAGAGGCGACCTCTCCGCAGCTTTCAAAGGCCCTAACGCGCATTTCTCACTGAAAAATTGAACAAGGCTGTCCCTTTCTGGCATAAGTATTTTGGTGAGAAAGACTTCTGCCGAAGAAGGAGGACAGCCTTTTGCGGACACAGTGTACCCAAGAATCGTTCGAATTTCATCCTTGAGCGAAGCGCGAAGTCCGAGGCGAGTTTGAGGGCGGGGCGATCACCACGGACGCGGACGGGCTGCTGCTGCGGGAGGTGGAGAAGCGGACCGGGATCATCGCGCAGCCGAGCTTCCTGGGCTTTACGGATGGTTGCCTGAATGTTGGGCACTTCGATCGCGGCTAGGAGAAG
>QHZO01000108.1:23418-35621 GCA_003224695.1 Acidobacteriota bacterium | reverse complement strand
CACAAAAGTTGGCCCGCCCTGTGTCAATGAAAGACCCCGTCCCAGAAGCTGAACTGCCTTGCGTAGACCACTATCTCGCGCGGCTTTGGTGCCGGCTTGGGTTTCGACTTGGCCTTTCCTTTGCATATGTTAGTACCCACTACGCCTTCGTGAATCACATCGACGATGTCAAACATTGTCTGACCGCAGCCGAGGCTCCCTGGATCTACGTTAAGCTGACTCGGCAGCGGTGACGGGAGTCTGAAGGTCGCCGTCCCATTCGTGTCCGTTGTTATTCGAATTACGCTTGATACATTATCTGCAGTATTTGAAGTCGCCTTGGGGTCTGACGGATCCAATTTGGCACGGTAATAGGTAACGCACACGGGGAGCCGCGAGTACGGCCCTCCAGTCCTTGCGTCGATTGCTCGGATTGTTACCTCAGGGCCCGAAGGGGGGTCGACGGAGCACAGCGCGACCGCTGTGAAAGCAAGGTATGCTCCTAAGCGCAAACTCTTCATTGGTGGCAACCCCCATTACCTGAGCATGTCCATGTGGACATAGTCTGAGGGATTTGCGACTTTGGATTCACCCAAAGAGAGGGCAGAAGTCGAAAAGTTCGTGCAACGGGAAGAGCCAGAATTGGTTGAAATCATCAATATGCGCCTGCACCGACCCGTTCAATTCGCCCAGGTAGCAGAGCGCCCGCTGGCGCGGACCATCGGGAGTCCGCACGGTCTCGACCAGTGACCAGTAGGTGTACTCTTTGCCGTCTTTGGCTCGCGCGTGGCGCCGCAGATACATTCGGCGGCGATCCTGTCATGCTTCGCCACCCGCTTCAAGAGCGTATGTCTGCACTACATTGGCTTTTCGACGCGCCCCGATTGGGAAAAAAGAACTTCTCCCTGCAAGCATATCGAAAATTTGGGAATTTGCTAATTCCGTGACGAACTTGGGCTAGCGTGAATGACACCGAGGTACCAGTCAATCGACTTGCAGAATGTTTGCCGGTGCGTCCAGGGTGCGCTTACCTCCCATCAGAGTCAAGCCGAGGACGGTATTCACGCAGTCCTGGTACGTCGTTTCCTCCCGGTAAGGTTGAAGTGCTTGAGAGAAAGAAAAATGAAGGACAAACCTAGATCACTTGGGAGGCAAGGCAGCAGTCACGACGCCAAAATCGGCATCCCATGTCCGACCTCATTCTTTACTTGGACTCGGTTCACCCTCCAACGCTTTCGCAAGTGTCGACTTAGAAGAATGCCCACCTATCCGGCATCCATCCAGACGGCCAGGACCGGACACTTGCAGCCAACCGGCGTCTGTTCAAATTTCTACGTTTCTAAATGCGCGCCAACGATTGCCCAAGACAATGACCAAAGTTTCTACAAATTCGAGTCAGCTTGAGAAATAACTACAGCACATGCTAAACAAAGTCCAGCCAGCGGCTTTTCCCCGGAAGAATCATGCTTGAGAGGTTCTGGTAATTGCCGCGGGATGCGCCCAGACTTCAGGCTTGATTTCCATTCCGAACCCGGGCAGTTCGGGAACGCGAACGAATCCGTCAGCCGGGACAATAGGGTTACTGATCATTTTCTGCCAATCGGATTCGTAAAACCTTTGGACGCTTTCCATAATCCACAAATTCGTGCACGCGGTGGCCAGGTGTGTGGAAGCGTAAAATAGCAACGGCCCGCCAGCCGTATGCGGCGCAATCGGAAGCTGGAAAGCTTCGGCCAATGAGGCAATTCTTCGGCCTTCGCTGAGCCCGCCGCACCACGTCACGTCCAGCATGACGAACTTTGCGACGCGCGCTTCCAGCATCTCGTGAAAGCGCATGAGGCCCGCAATTCGCTCGCTCAGGGTCAGCGGCAGTGAGGTGGCTTCAGCAAGCAGCCGGTATTGGGCGAAATTGTCCGGCAACAGCATGTCTTCCAACCACGCCGGCTGGTAAGGCTCGAGGGCCTTGGCGATTTGAATCGCCGACGTCAGGTTCCAGCCCCCGTGAAATTCCATCATGATTTCGATGTCCGATCCGAAAGTGTCGCGCAACTTCCGGACGGGGGCCAATCCCTCTTCGATGTCCGAGTGTGTAACAAATTCATGCTGGTTCCTCTGCGCGGCCGGGTCGAAAGGCCAGATCTTGATGGCCTTCACTCCATAATGCTCCATCACGTCGCGCATGATTTTCTCGGGCTCTTTGTTGAAATCGTACCTGAGGAAGAAGCAGGTATTGTAGACTCGAACCTTCGGATTTGATTTTCCACCGAGCAACCTGTAAACAGGAATGCCCAGGACTTTCCCAAACAAATCCCAAAGCGCCAGATTAATCGCGCTGAGCACTCGCATTTCCGTGCCGCCCGTAATCTGAAAATCAAAAGTCCGGTAAAGGTCCGACCAGATGCGGTCGATATCGCCGGCGTCGCGGCCAAGCAAAAGCGGAGCAACGGTTGAGTGCACCAGCGCCGCCTCGGCTTCGCTGCGGGGATAGGTTTCGCCCAATCCCGCATGGCCGCTTTCGGTATGGATGCGCACCCATGTCCAATTGGGGAACCAGGGAGCATCTTCCGGACGCTTCCAGTGGACCGTATCAATCCGAGTGATTTTCATCGAAGGTGGTTTGCTTAACCCCGGACGGCCTTCTTGCAGAAGAGGAAACGAGCGTGGCTCAGCTCGGCCGGGTGTAAGGGCCCCTGCCGCGCCCCCGGCACATGCAGCGAGAAAACTCCGTCGGCTCCTCGTTTGATTTTTCATTTTCCTCCGGCAAATTATCCATCCTTCATGCTTTCCTCACTAAAGCCTCATTCACACGTCAGCCCATTTTCTCCAGCACGATTACCCAATCGGCAAAGCTCGGCAAGACGCTTGGCCGCCAAGATCCAGTGGAGTCGGGCGCAATCTTCCCGAGTTCATAACGAGCCCCGGACGCGGGCTCGAACAGCATGCCTTGGTAATCCACTCCCGATTCGATGGCCTTCAACGTGGGCGCTTCGAATGTGAACTGGGGTACAAAGATGAATCGGACCTCGCCGGGAATGCCCGCGGCAAAGGGCTGATGATAATTGTCCTTGTTCCAGTGCGGCTCCACCCACTCGGGATGAGGCTCAAAACGCCACCACGGATACTTCATGAGGAAATTCTTTCCCAATCCAATTTGTCCTGAGCCCGGAAGCTTCGCCGCGATGTCCCAAGGCGTGTCGCCCCACGTGTGACCATGCGGCGATGGCCCAAAAGGTTTTTCCGCTGTGTTGACCTGCCATATTCCGTTGGCACCATAGGTGTGGCCCGCCGTCCCATTCAGAATGCACGTCCAGAACATGAACCTTTGGACTTCCTGGCGGCTGGCTTCCATGATGCCCTCATAACAAACTTCGGCCACGATAACGGGCATCCGCGGGGTCGCAGCCAACGAGTCGACAACCGAATTTACCGTCCTGGGAATCGCACGGCGGTCGCTGTGTCCGGTCTGCAGCATTTCGAAATCGAGGATCGTGACATCTTCCAGTTGATTCCTCGAATAATCCGTCGGGTGGATGGTGATGAGGCGATGGAAAGGATCAGTCTGGCGAACATACTTTCCGACTTCGGTCCAACCCTTCTTCTGCGCCGCAGCATCCTCGTCCTTTCGGGTTGAGAGGTAATACGGCATGGCGCCTTCGCCGGCGAGACACCAGACCACGGGATAGGCGCCCCATCGCGCGATGATATTTCGCCAGTGCTTTTTGAGTTTTGCCGCACCCATGATGGGCAGAAAATATCCCCAGCACGCGACGATGCAAGGGACCAAACCATGTTCGGTGAGATATTGAATTCGCAAGTCGGCCATATCGAAATAGCGCGGGTTGATCCGCGCGTAGTCCTTCTCCCAGGGGAATCCCGCCTCGTTGGCCCCACGTTGATCAAAGGCCGGCATATCCGGGTAGAGACCCGCGATAATCTGCACCACGGTGAAGCCCTTCCCTACCCTGTCCGCAACCAGCGGTTGGAAATCATCGGGCCATTTAAGCCGGTTGCACAGCGCCATCCACCATGTATCGCCCAACCAAAAAAAAGGCGTGTCATCTTCGTGCTGAAAGTGTCTGTGGTCGGAAGCAATCTTAACCGGGCCATGCTTCCGCAGCGGATTGTCACCCTGATACGCGGATACGACCAAAACGCCGGTTTGACCGTGTAGGTCAGGGTTCGACGGATCGCTGGATACCGTTTGGTAAGTGTGTTTGCCGGGCGAAGAGGGTGAATATCGGACCCGCCAGACCTCGTCACCTGCCCAGAATGCCGGGACCCTCTGCTCGCGCCCCTCGGGATCTGTGAAGACGACGTCCAGTTCAACCTCGTTGAATGGGTCGGCGTATGCCTTGCCCGACGCGTATTCCCATTCCACAACGCAGTGCTGAACGCCCTGCCGCTCCGGACCGCGACTCCGAGACTTGCCAGGCAATTCATTTTTCTCCTTGGCAAAAACGGCGCCCTTCGCGCCCGCCGCCAAGGGGGCGGAGCCCATGGCAAGTCCCATCCCTGCCTTTTCAATGAAAGTCCTGCGGCCAAGTTTCTTCACGAATTCCTCCTTGAGCGATGAACAAGATGAACCGCGCTGAACATTGTCGCGAGCCTCGCGGCAGGAGACCTCAAGACAAGCCATTCCCGTACTGGCCATCGCCAACGGGGCGGGTGTTCTCTTCCCACCACCGCTTCACGACCCAGCACTCGACTTTAGCCTCCACACTTCGTGCGAGATTAGCGTGCACGGCAAACTCAAAACCCTTGCCAGCCCAAGATGGGTTCATCCGGACTTTGTAGACCACCCAGGAATAGCCCATTCCCTGCGTGTTCCCAAACTGCCTGGAGTGCGGAACCGGAATCAATTTGACATCGTGCCCCGGTTCCTGCTCGGGGGGAACTGCGGTCACGCCGGGGCTAATGGTGAATTTCCACCACGGAATCTCGACGCGCTGGTCGGAAACAGAAAAGTTAAGCGCCAGTTCCCTCGATGCGGAGAATTTGAATGCATGCTCGGAGAGTTTGTTGTAAAAACCCAAGCTTGCGAGCTTCCCGTCATGCCATTCAAAATGCCAGTCCATCGCGTCATTCGAAAGGGTGAGCTTGCCGTGAGGATCTCGACGCCGTAAAGCCAGGGCCGCGTTCGAGCCTACGGCCTCGCGCACTGTGGAAGTGTTCAGTCCCACGCCCGCGAGTCCGGTTTTCAGAAAAAACTCTCTACGGTCCACGCACGTCCCCGCTGACTCGATGGAACCCTGGCCGATTCAGTTCCCGCCGCCTCGCGCGTCACTCGCAGTACAATATCGTGCTCAAATGTAGGAAGTTCAAACCGGATTTGGTTCCCGCCCGAAATGCGCTTGGCCCGCGAGTATACCCCTGCGGCGGGGGAATAAGTCCTCACGTCATAAGTTCCCTCGGGCACGCTAAACATTATTTCGCCAGATACTGGGTGGCCACAACCAGGGTCGGATATTTCCCGTCCGTCTGCCAAATAGGCAACATAGTCCTTGGCCTCCTTGATCAGCGCTGAGACCACGAGGGGCGAGGGCGGGTTGGCAATCCAATCCGGCGCTGGCCGAGCATGAATGAAATCAAAAGAGTGAATAAACTCCGAGAGGTATCGCATCCAGCTACGAATATTTCGCCGCGATTCCTCTGTGCCGGCCTCCCGCCCCGACTGGATCGAAAAATCTATATAGTCATAGTGCGCTCCGCACATCACAGCCGTCCAAGCCCGCTTGCGATGAATGGTCCATCCCACATCGTCCCGATAAAGACTGGCCGCGTTGTCTTCGTCAGAGATTGCAGGCTTGCGCCGAAGATTGATAGCCAGGAAGAAGTCTCGGAATTCGCCCAATTGCAATTCCTTCGACATGAAATTGCCGAGCTGGTACGTGCGGCCGGCCACTATCAGATTGGGAAGGGGATGAACGTTGACGGCATCCAACATTGAACCAGAAAAGCTGTCGTCGAATTTCTGGGAAAAATGAGGGGCGTAGCTGAAAGCGTTCTGGCCAACTACCAGGTGGCGGCGATTCAATTTTTGTAATTCGCCCCGAATGACCTCCGCCAATTTCTCCTGCCACTCGTCCACCTGCAGAGGGGTCACGTGGCCGGGCAGCCCTCCGCCCGGCTCATTCGAAATCTCATAGTACACATTGTCGAAGCCGCTTGTTTCCTGGACAATCTTCTGTGCAAACGCAATCTGGCGAGCCACCAACTCCGGATTCTTCAGCGATGCATACTCCTGCCATTCCACCGCGCCAATTCTCTGGAGATTGTTTTTGTCGCGAAGCGGATTCAATGCCCAAACTTGATCGGAATACGAATTGCTGAATAGAGTCAGTTCCACGACGATTCCGAGATCTGATGAAGCGGTGAGGAACCGATGGAGGCGATCAAAGTACTCCCCATTCCATTCGTCAAGGTCGTAGATCGGCTCACCATCCATGGCCCTGAGGGGGCCACGCCTAGGATAAGGAGCGACAAAATCCGGCGAATCGGGCTTGAGCGGGGAGTAAGGATTCCGCGCCGACTGAAGTTCGCGAAAGAGCAGAAACAGCCGTGTGAGGGTCTGCTTTTTGTCGGCTGCCTCCTCGAGGTATCGCATGAAGTCAAAGCGGCGGTTGACCACCGACCCGTAATGCTCGGTGGCGGCCACCAGAACAATCGGCTTCCCGCGAAAAAGGAAATACTTCGGGTTCTCAGGATGAATGGCAATCGGATTGGCATCCTGTTCCGATATTTCTTCACCCCTTCCCGACCGCTTGTCGTTCGGGGAAGAACTTCGCGACGGTCGAATTGCGGATAGATTAGTTAGAGCGGTCGAGCTACCCAACAGAGTCATAAACCGTCTTCGATCCATAGAATGCCCGCGGGGATTCCCCTCCTTCAAGAGGGCACCTTCTGACGCCACTGGGGCCTCGCACCATCAATTGCAAAACTGGATTTCTGCTGCCGCAGAATACTTCAAGAACTTGCCGAAATGCCACATCTGTTTGTCAAAGGGAAATATATGAGAAGGTTGCGGCCTGATTCGCGCGTGTTTCCTCCGCCTGCTGCTAGCCATGCGTTTTCATATTGTTGCAAATCTTTGGTTTGACGACTCAGATTTTCACTCCTTCGACATTCAAGGCTGGAATGCCTCTCTAAATCTGCTCATCATATTAACCACTGCTCTGGTACTGCAGATGTTACATACCACCCACTCCCCACCACACCAAAGCCCAAATTGTGGTAAAGTTCGGCATAGTTTCAGGTGCCCATTAAGCGGCTAGGACATTCAGCGAAAACAGGGATTTATGAATCTGAGACTCGCCACCGCGGATTACAGTTTTCCGAAGCTGGATTGGGAACAAACGCTTCGGCTCGCCCGTGACATCCAGATGCAAGCCATGGACATCGGTCTTTTTGCCGGACGATCGCACCTCCTGCCGGACGAGGTTTTTGCCAATTTGGCTCAGTCCGCGTCGCGCGTCGTCGAAGCGCTTCGCGCGAACGACCTGGCAATCGCGGATGTCTTTGGCCAGCCCGGGAGAGCTTTTGAAGAGAATGCGGTTAACCACCCGGATCGCGCAGTTCGTCAAAGAGCGACGGAGTTTTTCCATCGAATCCTGGAGTTCGCGCTTCGATCGAACGCGAAGCACGTGACGCTGCTCCCTGGAGTCCATTTTCCGCAGGAACCTTACGAAGATTCCCTGAAACGGTGTGTGGATGAACTCGCGTGGCGCACGGCCACCGCAGCCAGGATGGGAATTACATTTGCCGTGGAACCCCACATCGGATGCATCACACCGACGCCCGCGCAGGCCAAAGGCCTGGTGGAGAAGGTACCCGGCCTCACGTTAACGCTCGATTACACTCACTTCACGTATCAGGGAATTCCGGACAGCGAAATCGAGCCCTTGCTCTCCTGCGCCTCACACTTTCATGCACGCGGCGCCTGCAAAGGAAAACTCCAGGCTTCGTTCAAGCAAAACGTCATTGACTACCGTAACGTGCTGCGGGCGATGGAAAGAGCGAAGTACTCCGGGCTGGTGGTATTGGAGTACGTCTGGGTTGACTGGATGGGTTGCAATGAGGTCGACAACCTCAGCGAAACAATCCTGCTGCGCGATTTCCTGATGACTTCGGCGCGAGAAGGCAAACCTGAATGAACAAAGGTCAGTTCATGGGCGTCGCTTGGGTGCTGCTGGGCGGGATCTTGAATGGATCGTTCTTCGTTCCCGTCAAGCGCATGAAAGCATGGAGCTGGGAAAATACCTGGCTGGCATACTCCATCGTCGCGATGGTCGCGCTACCGTGGGCATTGGCTTTCGCAACGGTTCCGAACCTGGGGGACACATATCACCAAAGCTCGTGGCGAACCCTCTTCGAGGTGGCCATCTTTGGCCTTGGATGGGGGGTTGGCTCTACTTTCTTTGGCCTCGGAGTCGCCCGGGTGGGCATGGCACTGGGCTACGCCGTCGTCCTGGGAATCACGGCCTCCTTTGGTTCCCTGCTCCCGCTGGTTGTCCTGCATCCCGACCGCCTCCTGACTAAGCCGGGCATCGCACTGCTCGCGGGCACAGCGCTTGTGATGGTGGGGCTTGCTTTGCTGGCGGTTGCCGGCCGAAGGCGAGAGAGAGAAACGCAGCCAGCGGCAACAACCTCGGCTAAATCCGGCTTCACTTTCGGCATGATAATCTGCGTTCTGTCCGGGATCTTTTCCGCCATGTTGAATTTCAGTTTTGTATTTGGAAAGGAACTGGCCGATCGGTCCGTGGCTGGGGCGGGCGCTTTGATGTCCGCAAACCCGATTTGGGCGTTGGCCCTGAGCGCAGGCTTCCTGGCCAACGCAGGCTATTGCGTTTATCTCCTCAACAAAAATCGCACTTGGCCGGCGTTTCGCAAAGGCCGTGGTATACCCTACCTTACAGGGATACTGCTGATGGGATTGCTTTGGTTCGGGGCCATTCTGTTGTATGGCGTTGGCGCCGCAACTCTAGGAACCCTTGGAGGCATTGTCGGTTGGCCCCTGCTCATGACCATGACCGTGATTACGGCCAACATCTGGGGAGCGGTCACGGGAGAGTGGACCGAAGCCAGCCGCATGACCCGCTATAACTGGTGGGGTGGAATAGCGGTGCTGCTCCTCGCCATTTACGTCACCTCGCTCGGAGGATCCGCGTCATAAGCTCCGGATGATCGCGGAAACAAAACCCAGCGCAGTTTCCCAGGCCTTAATTTCCGGTGTCGAGTGTCGCTCCCCGAATCCATAAATCACTTGGCCAAACTCGAACGGCTGGGCGGAATCCCAAGTGCCGTTGGGCTCGGCCGCGATAAAACCGGGGGTGCTGCCGACGTTCGCACTCTCGGGTTCGGCAATGCGAGCGAACGCGGTAAGAAGTGACGGAATGTTTCCGCCGCTTGACCGTTCGACCGTCGCTGCTATCTCACCGGCAGCGCGCGCCCTCAGCGTGACATAGAAATCGAGATCGGCCGAATGAAGCCATTTCTCGCTCACCAATCCTTCAGCGTCGGCAATGCTCACGTGAAGTGCGTTGGTTCCCTGGGTTTGCATCGGGTCGTTTAGCAAAACCTTCGCGGCAGACAGGCCGCCCGCTTGAGCCTGACCGAGAACTATCTATTGAGTTGGCGGGTCGGCCCTTTCGCTCTGGCCGGCATAGAAGGAACGAAACGTCAGAAGTCCCAATCCCAGGCACGTAGACCACTCTGTAGAGACTTTCTTTTGGGGTTCAAAGACAGGCCTTTTTCGATTTGCGTTGACAAAGGTCAGGCGGGTCATCAGGCGGCCAATTTTCATGGGAATTGGTTCGGACGGCTCCGTTGGCTCGCAACGGTTCCAGCTTATTTCCTGAGGCCGATCTCATCCACGTCAATCGGTACGAAACCCAGTTTGAGGGCGGGCGATTCCGGTTTCAGCCGATAGTCATCATGCGCGGGGTCCACAAAAAGCGGGTCGGCCATGATGGAATCCTTCTCGTAGCCGAGCTTCTTCCAATCTGAGAGCGTTGGGACCTTGTCCTTGGGCGGCACTCCTCGCCGGTCTTCAAGCGGGAAGTTGGAATCCCCTCCATGGTAGATCAGATTAAAGTTGGAGTCGGCAAACGTCCGCTCGGTCCATCCGTTGTGAATGAAAAGGAAGACTTCATCGGGCAGACTCTGATAGAAAATATTCCGCCACAAATAATTGCCCCTCATAAACCCGGCCATATTTTTCCAATAGGGCGAGGCGCCGGAAACCGCGTCGATAATCCAGAGATTCGCCCAGCAATTCACGAGAATGTTGTTTTCCACCACATTGTTCCGGCCCGCGTGAATCATGATGCCGTTCCGGCAGCGAACGATGATGTTGCCGTAGACAAAACAATTGCTCGTGTAATTATCCAGATAAATCCCGTTGGTGAATTCGCTGGGAATCTTGCCCAGGGTTCCTTTCGTTGCCTCGAATCCGTACGCGTCCGCGATGTAGTTGAAGCGAATTACGTGCCCGGCGCGCGCGGCGTCCATGCGGGCGGGCTGCTCCATCCAGGAATTGATGGCGCCGGTATCCATGATTTCCAGGCCCGTGAAGCGGAGGATGTTGTATTCGACGATGTTCCGGCCATAGGGATTGTTGGACAGATTGATGGCGTGGTGAGGCACGTACTCGATCCGGTTGTGGCCGACGATATTGCCGTCGCTCAATCCGAGGAAAACGCCGGCCACATACTTGTTGAGCGCACCCACGTGATGGATGGTGTTGTCTTCCACGCGATTGAACATCGGATGTTTCTCAACCGTTCCCAGCAAACAGATGCCGTTGGCGCCCGCATACGCAATCTCATTGCGCAGAATCTGGTTGCGGTAGTTTTCGCCTTCCAGGTAAATCGCGTTACAGCCTACGGCGGCAAATTGATTGCCCTCGATGAGGCAGAACCGAGTGTCCTTCATGTGAAGCGCGTCGCCGCCAAACTGCCAATTGGCCTGCGGGTACATGGCGCCCGCGCCCTGTACACCTTGGTGATGAAAGTTGTCGCCGTCCATTGGTTCGGTGAAAGTCAGTCCGGAAAACTTCAGCCACGAGGCACCGGAAATGTCGACGAGCGTCCGGAGCGCCGGAACCACGACCTCGTCCTCTTGGCTAAGTTTTCCCGACGGTGGCCAAAAATATAATTTGCCCTCGTCCGAATCGAGACACCACTCGCCCGGCTGGTCCAAGTCTTCGAGCTCATTCGCCACGTAAAAAGGATTGCCTTCGACAAATGGCGTAATCTGATACCAGGGTGACACATCGAATTGCACGCCGGGATGCGTCAATCGGATGATCCGCCGGTCTTCATCCACCGATTGAATGGGCACCGTGGACCGCCATTGGCCTTGCCCTAGGTAGACCTCGACCTCGCCTTCACGGGGATTTGCCCAATGGTGCGTGAACGTGCCCGCGCGGTATTCAAAGCCCGTTATGCTCCCTTTCTCCGCCGGCCCGGCCATGACCGCCCAGCCGCCATACATCGGGTCATTGGGGTCGCGGTGCGGCCAGCGCGATCGAAGCTGGCGTTGCCCGTTCAGGAATAACTGCCGGAATTTCCACCCTCCGCCTTTACTTTCCGGCAATTCGGCCACCAGGATTTTTGTAAGTGATCTGGGAATCGCGCGCGCCGGAGTCTTCCGTGCCGAAGGTGATGGTGTCTTTCAGAAAATATTTGCCGCCCCGGAGAGCGACAGTGACCGGCCCTTCGAATGCCCCTTGAGACTTCAGGGCACGAACGGCATCGCGCGCGCGACCGAGCGTTCGAAAGGGTCCATCGTTCCCCGCACCGTTTGGAGCTGCGAGCGTGCCCGACCATGAGTCGTTTCCGTTTGGAGCAACGTAAAAATTGGCACTTGCGGCGGTTGGGCCCGCGGAGCGCACCTCGCCGCCCCAAACCGACAAGAACAGGCCCAAGACGGCGTAAATTCGCGCGATTTCGAAAAGGTTCATTGGATAGTGATCGCGCTAAACATGTGAGGCGAGTTGGCGAACAATCTCCAACGTGCCGTCGATTTCCGCCTCGCTGTTGTAAATCTGGCAAGATTGCCTCACGCCAACCTGATCGCCCTGCGACCGGACTCTGATCCATTTCTTTGCCCACAGCTCGGATTCGAGCTTGACCGCCGGGTGGCCTTCCACCAGGTGGCACACCGTCGCGTCAGCCAATTCCGGGTGGACCGGGGAACCGATCCTGGCCTTCGGAATCTGCTGGAGC
>QHZO01000108.1:8667-23407 GCA_003224695.1 Acidobacteriota bacterium | reverse complement strand
TGGAAGTCAAGAGCGGCGTCAAGTCCCGTCAGCAGCGAGCGATTCCCCGTTCCGTACTGCATGAAGCGGTACATGCCATCGGTCTGGTCATCCCAGGCA
This sequence comes from Acidobacteriota bacterium, assembly GCA_003224695.1. Classification (GTDB taxonomy): domain Bacteria; phylum Acidobacteriota; class Terriglobia; order UBA7540; family UBA7540; genus Gp13-AA74. The sequence continues at coordinate 23,308 of QHZO01000108.1, read as the reverse complement.
AAGCTGCACATCGTGGTGAAGAACTTATCGCGCTGGTCGCGGCGAATGTAAAACATGCCGTTCCCCGGAGGCGCAAGCAGCCATTTGTGGGGGCTCGAGAAATAGGCGTCGCAGTCAAGGTCCTTCAGATCGATGGGAATTTGCCCGATGGCTTGCGCGCCATCCACAAGAGATAGGCATCCGTGCTGGTGCGCGAGCGCACTCAGGCGCTTGATGGGCAGCACCACGGCACTGGAAGAGATGATGTGAGGAATCGCAAATACGCGCGTCCGGGGCGTGATGGCCCTGGCGAAGAGATCTACCAACCGATCCACGTCGTTGGCAGGCGTTGGAATCGGCACCAGTTTCAGAACGATGCCATCTTTCTTGGCGCGTTCCTGCCACGCGGAAATGGCGCCCGGATGTTCGCGGTCGGTGAGAATCACTTCATCGCCCGACTTCAAACTCAGTCCGTTCGCCACGAAGTTAGAGCCGAAGGTTGCGTTCTGGGTGAGCGCGATGTCCTGGCCTTCCACGTTCACCAGCCTGCCGAGCTTTTCGCGCAACGGCAATTCAGGGGAGTAGCCGCTGATCCAGTTGGGTGTGTTCTCGGTGTAATCCCAACGGGCGACGGTCGCCTCGAGCGTCCGCATGTCCTCAATCACCCGCTCGAGGACGGGGCGTGGCACGGCACCGATCGTCCCGGTATTAAAGAACGATTCCGTGCGCGGAATATAGAACTGGTCGCGGATTCGGTCCCAGAAATCAGGGTCATTATCATCAGGCCAGGGTGGCGCTGAAGGTGAGGGGGACGAAGTCACCGCAGCCGATTTCGCGGCGCTTCCGACGAGAGCAGGAGCGAACAGCGTGCCTAAGAACCTTCTTCGATTAGTCATGCCGATGCCTCCGGTTCAACCGGATGATCACAGAAATGCCCTCCCGGCCTGCTAAGGCAACAGTCGTCGAGTCACTGGATTTCAAGGACTGCCCAGCAATTCCGACCTAAGAAAGACTAAAAGTTGTTCATGGCTTTCACTGCTCCCTCTTTCGCTCCGCCAGAAAGCTGAAAGGGAGTCCGAGAATTGTGCAATTCATTGCCTTCCATGAGAACGTCCTTGGAATCGGCGCCGCTGACACCGAGAAACACGCGCGTCCCTTCCTCCGCCGTTGAATTGGATATGGTAGCCATCTCGACCTTATTGAAACTAATAGCCGGACTTTCCGAATCCGCCGTCGCCGGTCGCCCGGTGAACCCAATCACTTTGAGGCCTTTGACGTCGTCAAAGTACAATGCGCTTTGCCATTTGGCGAGCTCCGGCTTGTCCCAAATCACGTCAATGTCCTTCAGAGTCAGGTTTTTCGCGTAATGAACCTGCATCGCGTTCACCGTGCGGTCGTAGGCGGCCGAGGGATCAGTGGAAAGATATAACTTGATATTCTCCAGGCTCACGTGGTCGAGCCAGCTGTCGGGATGGCCGTTGATGAGGCAGGCGCCTTTGCCGTGCGCGATGACATTGCGCACGATGACGTTGCGAATCACCCCCGCTGGCGGCTCATTGGGCTTCAATGGGAGGCCGAGGCTCTCGCTGCGGCGCTGGATCGTGAAGTAGATGGGATCACCGTTGCCCCACCAGAACCAGTCAAACCGGTCGGTATGAATGATCACGTTCGAGATGACGACGTTTTCGACAACGCCGCCGTCATACACCATGAAGGCGAGGCCGCGATTGGAGTGGGTGATGACCACGTTGTCAATGGTGACGTTCCGCACCGCGACCGAATTGCCGTCGCAAAACTTGATCGCGCTCGAGGAAGAGGAGAGACGGCAATTCGTGATCGTAATATTCTCGCAAGCTTTCGGCGGGAAACCAGAGGCCGCGGACGAATAGAAAACGATGGCGTCGTCCCCCGTCTCGATGACGCTGTTGGCGATCACTACGTCTTTACAACCGTCGGGATCGATGCCGTCCGCCCAAACGCCCAACCGCTGGTCGGTATGGATATAGACGCCGTCAATCCGCAGCCGCTCGCACGCGTAGGGGTAGACCGTCCAGCTCGGCGAGTCAATGATCGACACGCCCTGAATCACGACGTCCTTGCACCGGATCAGTTTGATCATGTGCGGATAAATTTTCCGCACACCCATATCTTTTGGGAAGGAACGCATCAGCGGCACGCCGGCGGCTTCGGCCGACTTCTGATTGTCGCGGATGTAACCGTCGTCAATCACGTTCATTCGCCAGTCGTATTTGGCCTGACCATTGATGGTTCCGCGGCCTTCGATCGTAATATTCTCGAGGTCTTCACCATAGAGCAATCCGTCGGTATCGAAGGCGGAGTCTTTCTCGGCCCCGTAAAGAGTGGCGCCCGCCTCGATGCGAAACCGGACGTGGCTTCGCAGGTGGATCGTTCCCGACAAGTAGTCGCCCGGCGGCAGGTAAACAATTCCACCACCCGCCTTGGCACAAGCCTCGATGGCCTTCTGAATGGCGGGCCTGGCGTTATCCTCTTTCTTTCCTGTGGCTCCGTAATCCCGCACATTGAAAACCGCTTCTTTGACCTGGGCAGGAAGGGCGGGAGCAAGGAGAGTTGTAAGTGTGGCGATAGCCGCAATCGGAATTCTGAGGCGGGGCTTTTCTGGCATGACGGTTATCTCCGAAATTTAGTCATCTCATTTCTGTCATTCCGGCTTTGTACTTGGGGAAAACACCTACGTGCGGCGAACAGTTGCTCACAGAATCGTTCGGATGGCCAAAACCGATGACCTGGTAATGATCCGACCCGCCTGATATGCTGTAATGCAAACCTCTGCCCTTATAGTGTGGTGACTTTTTCTTGTCAATCAGTATTTGGGTGCGGTCAGGGCTTGCAGCACTTGCCAAAATTGCGCGGAGAGCATCGGCGTGTTAGTATTCGAGGCTCCCGGCACGGGCGCTTGACGTTCCGAAAGGCCTGACTCGCCTGCGGCTATGATGTTTTTTTTCAATGGCTTATGAATTTAAACTGATTGGGGTTGTTCGTGGCCTATTCAGCGGAAGCGATGCCATTTTTTAAAAAGGTTATTCTATCAAATTCGACCCGGCGGACGAGCCTCTTGCTGTCCGCGGTTCTAATTCCGCTGTCATGTCTTCGTCCAGTTTGCGGAAAGCCCGTCCAAAGCACTCCAACGCAGGTCAGCCTTCAAGCAGATCGCCTCCATAATCTCATGCAGTCTCTTGGTTCGGGCGACTCCTATTCCGCGGTGTCCAGCCTCATTTTTGAGAATCCCAGAGGGCCCGGCGCGACTATGACGGCGTTTGAGGAAAATCCATTATTTGTTTATGCCGTGGGTAGAGTACGCCCGCCTGATTCCAATTTTCGGCCGCAAGAAGGTTTGGATTCGAGCGCCACACTGATTCGGCGAATCATCATTCTTAAACCGTCGGTCATTATTGTCGCTGATGAAATCGCCCCAAATGCGCCGGACCTAAAGGTGGCTTGGTCTCTAATACCCCGGAGTCCGGCAAGATTTTCCCGCAACAAAGCTGAGCTTCAAGGAGATGAAGGCGAGTTATCCTGGGAGAAGCTCGACATGGACGCCAGAATCCCCCGGCAGAAAGTGGGGACGAATGTCCGCTTCATTCACGTCTTCAACATTAAAACGAAGGGTTCGAAGAAATCCTCAAATCGCTCCGTCCTCACCCGTGTTGGGGCCCAACTTCGCTTGAAAGTAACTACCGAAGCCAGGACGTTTCACTTTGTTCTGCCGCCCGCCGACCAGGGCGCGGGCACAATTTCAATTTCGACGAGCGGCCACAAAACGATTCTGGAGAGCCGGCTCTTGCCCGCGGGCATTCTACCGCATGGACCTGAAGGCGCTCGACTTTTGGATCTTTGGGATTCCGATTATCGGGGCAGCCGTCCGCCCCTGTGGGACATCGGACATACCGCCAATGAACTCGTGAAAGCAGTCACCGCGGGCGAAGTTCACCGCTGCAGGGTGATCGACTTGTGCTGCGGATCAGGGACGGACGCGGTCTATCTGGCCAGCCGGGGATTTGAAGTTACAGGCCTCGACATAGCGCCCACCGCGTTGAGCCAAGCGCGGCGCAAGGCCGCGGCGGCCGGTGTGTCTGTCGAGTGGCTGTATGCGGACGTGCTCAACTTGCCCTCCATCCCGCCCTTCGATTTTATCTATGATCGCGGCTGCTATCACGTGGTGCGAGATCAGAACCTGGCGGCCTATCTTGAGACTGTTCGCAAGCTCTCGCACCCCGGCACGAAGTTTCTTCTTCTGGCCTCGCGCGCGAACGTTCAGGAAGCGAATGCCGTCACGGCGGGAGTGAGTGAGGAAGAGATTCGATTCGACTTCGCCAATCTCTTTGACATCCATTCGCTTCGGGAAATTAGCCTCGAGAGCAATAAGGAACAAGGAGAAGCCGACCCGCCCGGGTGGTCGGTTCTGATGACGAGAAAAGAAGACGAGTGATTGTCGAACGCGCCGACAGGGCCCTGCTTCTCACTCCCGAAAATGGGGTAGCGGTATAATGGATGGCCATGCCGAAAGGAATCTCACACCTGGATGCAAGCAAAATACGAACCTTTTTCCTCTACATTCTTCCTCTCCTCTTCAGCGCGAGCCAAATCAAGGCCCAAACGCCGTCGCCCGAGGATTACCTTCGCCAGGCGAGTGACGCAGAGAAGCGCGAGGATTACGCGGGGGCCGAGAGGATTTATCGTGAGGCTGCTCAAAATTATCCGAACCAGCCTGAGTTTCAGAAAAGGCTGGGCATCATCCTTCAAACCGAATTGAAGTTCCCCGAATCCATTGATACGTTCCAGAAAGTGCTGGACAGCTCTCCTCAATATCCCGAAGTCAATTTTTACGAAGGCCTTTCGTATTTTGGTTTGAACCAGTTCGAAAAATCCCTCGAGTATTTCAACCGAGAATTGGAAGCGAACCCCAAGTATCGCCGGGCGCATTTCTTTGAGGCGCAGGCCTACCGCTCTCTCAATCGCAACGCCGACGCATTAAGGCAGTACGAAATCCTTCTTCAGGAAGACCCGTCGGACAAAAAAGCTCTCTTTCAGCTAATTCGGTTTCTGAAGTCTTCGACGCTCGAGGCCATCGATCAACTCGCCAATCTGGATCAGAATTCGGTTTACATTCTCGTGCTTCGAGCTCAGAGCCACGTGGAACAGGAAAAATATCCCGAGGCCATCTACGAGTACAAACAGGTGTTGGCTCAAGACCCCAGTTTTCCCGGAATCCATTTCGGTCTCGGCGAGGCCTATTATTACAAGGTAGACTACCCCAGTGCCGAGAAGGAACTGCGCCTCGCTCTGGCGGAAGACCCCAACCTCCCCAAGGCGAACTACTACCTCGCCGATATTCTGATGAAAGGTTCCAAAACCACGGAAGCAACCCCTCTGTTGGAGATCGTCGTGACGGCCGAACCGAATTACATGAAGGGATATTTCCTCTTGGGTAAATGCTATGCCGCGGAGGGCAAGCTCGAGGACGCTGTCAAGCTATTGGAGAAAGCCGTTGAGCTGGAGCCGAACGACAAAAGCGTCCATTACCAACTCGGCCAGATTTACAAGCGCATGAATCAGCCCGAGAAATTCCGGAAGGAGATGCGGGCCTTTGAGCAATTGTACGCCCAGGAGAGAGAGACCAAGGCCAAGCGGTTAGAGGGATTTCGAAAGGATCAGGAAGGCACGAAGAACTGACCTCTCCGGGTTCGCCAGCCCAACACTTTGCCCATGGAAAAGGACTCCAAACGGAATAAACACAGAAACAGGGTTCGCACGTTAACGATAGGACCGTTTTTGATTCTGGGCTCGATGATTCCTCTCGCTGCCGCCCGCGTCATTCCCCAGGATTCGAATACGCTGGTCGCTCAAGCCGTGGAGCTCGAAAAAGCCAAAGACTACCGGGGCGCCGAAAAACTCTATCGGCAGGCGTTGGCCCATTCGCCCGGCGATCCGGAAATTCTGAAGGCTTTGGGCGTGGTTTGCCAACAGCAAGGCAAGTACTCCGAATCGATTGAAGCATTCCAAAGCATTCTCAAACGCGCGCCCCTCTACCCGGGTGTGAACGGGCTCGTGGGAACGTCCTATTACGCATTGAACGATTTCGATAAAACCATCGAGGCCATGCACAAAGAGCTGGCGGGCAATCCAAAAGACCCGCAGGCGCGCTACCTTCTCGCTCTGGCCCTGAGTTCTTCCGGCCGCCTGTTTGAAGCCATCCAACAACTCGAGGGCCTGTTGGCCGACTATCCCGACGACGCGGCGGTCCTGTATCAGTTGGTCGTGGACTACCGATCGGCGGCGCAGAAGTCGGGTGAAAAACTCGCACTGCACTTTCCGGATTCCGAATATCTCCACGCCATCAACGCCGAGGTTTTTGCCGATAGTAATCGCTTTGACGATGCCATCCGCGAGTTTCAAGAAGTTTTGCGCCTGGACCCCAAGTTCCCCAGCATTCATTTCGCGTTGGGGCAGGTCTATTGGCGGAAGAAAGACGGTAGGAACGCGCAGGAACAACTCAGGCTGGCCTTGCAGGAAGAACCGAACCACCCTTTGGCGAACTATTATCTTGCGGACATCCTAACCGATCAAAAAAGCTACCAGGAAGCGATCCCGCGCCTTCAGATTGCCATTCCCGTTTACCCAAAGCTGAAGCAAGCGTACTTTCTGCTTGGAAAGTGCTACGCGGGCACCGGCGACTCCAAACGGGCGCTCGAGGCTTTTAACGAAGCACTGAAATTGGACCCCGACTACAAAGAGGTGCATTATCAACTGTTCGGACTATACGCGCGCCTGGGGGATCAGGAAAAGAGTAAGGCAGAATTGCGGACTTTCGAAAAGCTCATTAAAGAGGGCCAGGAAGAAGATAAGTCCAGGCTGAAAGAATCCGTCGAGAAACAGTCGGAAACCAAAACCCACAACTAACGGATGGCAAGTACCAGCACTCCTCCCCCTGGACACAATCAAAGTAACCACGCCGCCTCATTGCTGATTGACCGAAAAAAAAGAGGGTGAGGAACGCCGCTGGCGTCCTCACCCTCGTCTACCCTTCACGAAAGAAGGGTTAGTAATTAATCTTCAAACCGAACTGGATTTCGCGCGGATAATTGCCTTGACTCGTCAAGTGCCCGAAGCCGCCAAATCCCCAAGGGAGGGCGTTGCTCTGCAAGACAGAATCGTACTGGTCTCCGCCCTGGTCAGGCCCCAGAACCGTACGGTTGAAGATATTCAAGAAGTCGGCCCTGAACTGAATCCTGACGCGCTCGCTGACGAGCGTGGACTTCGCGAAGCTGACATCTTCATTATAATAGGCGGGCAATCGAATCCCACCATTCGAGCGTGGCGCGTTGCCCAGTTGCCCCCATGTCGGGTAGCTCCAAGCACTAATGTTCAACAGAGCGCCATGATCGGTGCAATTGGAGGGCGTGCACGAGCTCGTATCAGACGGGTCGTTGTGAACCACACCGCCATTGGGATTAAACGTGCCATTGAGAAACGCGGGCGATCTCTGGGACACGCCCGGAACCACGTTTGGACGCATCAAGAACCCGTTCTCCCCGATGTACGGCGAGTACTGATTGGTCCCGGCGTAGACCATGTTGGGCCTTCCGCTCTGGTACTGCTGGATACCTGCAATGCTCCACCCCCCTACGACTTTACCAGCCGGACCGCCGACGTTGGCGAACCGCTTGCCGGGCCCGAATGGAAATTGGTACTCATACGAAACTACCAGGTTGTTCGGATAGTCGTTGATGCTGAGCGATTTCTCCGCCTTGATGTTGTAAGCGTCCTGTGTAAAGCCTGAGAATTCGTTGAAAATGCTTTCCGCGTTAGTCAAGGTTTTGGACCACGTGTAAGAGGCAAGGAAGCTTAGGCCTGCCGAAAACGCCTTCCTGGCTTGAATTTGCAGGGCGTTGTAATCCGAAACGCCCAAGCCCTCCATCATGTCCCGCATCTGGAAGTTGGCCTCCTGCGTGTACTGCGGGAACGGTCGCAGTGCTTGGCTGGGGAATGGATGCCGGTAGCATTATCAACCGGCATGGCCTGCACAACGGGAAGGGCTTGAACGGCCGGGTCGCCAATCGAAGTAAAGAGGAGAGTGGTACCCCGCGAAGCGCCCGCGATGGCCGAGTCAGACAGGTAAGCGCTGTTCAGTTGGTTCGTGGGATTCAGGCGGCTGACCAGGTGACGTCCGGCAGTGCCAACGTACGCGACATCAAGGAGAAATTGTCCTGGCATTTGCCGCTGGATGCCGAAGGTCCAGTTTTGAATATCGGGCGGGCGACCATCCCTTGGGAAAATCGGGTGCGGGGCCCCGCCGATATTGTAATTCTGATCGATGAAGGGGGGAGCGGGAAAATGCGAAGCCGGCCAACCTCCCGAAAGCGTGAACGAGGGCAACAGTCCTGTTACGCCGGTGCTTTGGTCTTCTGGCAGGTTGTTTATGGAATTGAATCCGCCCTGGCTACAGCAGCCTCGGTTGGAGCGGTTGGCCCCGCCAGTCGTGTAGAGAATTCCATAACCAGCACGCAGAACTGTCTTGGAATTCAAGGAATAGGCCAGCCCGATGCGTGGTCCGAATCCCTTGGTAAAAGTTTTCGCGGCGGTGCGCCGATTNNNGGGGTCCATCCAGGAAAACTGGTTGAACGCGTTCACGACGGGAAGGATCAAGTCGTAGCGAAGGCCAATATTCGCGGTTAACCTGGGTGTTACCTTGTAGTCGTCCTGAATGTAGGCCGCGTATTGACCCATCCGGTCCGCATTCTTGGCTGCATAAACATCAGCTTCGCCATAGCTGCCCAATCCCAGAAGGAAGCTGGCCGCGCCGAATCCCGGGCATTGGCTCCCGGCACTGCAATTGTCGTCGTACCAAGGTCCTGCCAAAGAAGTCAGCCCCGACGTGAAGGTTAGGTAGCCCGATTGCCGGCCATAGCTACCGTCGTTCTGCTGCATCTTGACGTAGCCGAAGCCGCCCTTGACCGAGTGCCTGCCTTTGGTCCAGGAAAGACTCTCATCAATGGTGTAGACGTTGGTAGCATCATAACCCTGTCCGCCATTGCCGTACGTGTTGCCCAAGCCGCCGATGTTCAAGCCCGGGAAAACCGAGCCGGGGCCCGTTTGCGGCACACCCGCCCATCCCAACGTTGAGGGCCAGTCGAGTCCCGAAACCGCGATAGAGTCGCTGCGCCAGCGATTGAACTCCAATGTCCAGTGGGTGATCAGCGTCGGGGTAAATATGTAATCTTGGCTTAAGCGCGCGATAACCTGAGGCCTCTTCGAGGTGCTCCCGTCGCCGATGGCGCCGGGCCAACGGCCACTGGAGCTCGGGATAGTCGAAAGAGAGGTGATAAATTCGCCGCTCACCCGATCTTTGTCGGAGATCGAGTGGTCAATCTTTACTCCCCATTGGCTGGTGTTTTGCATCGTTTCATTGGAAATGATCCAATTGTTCGTGTACCCAAACCTCTGGCCGGGCAGGACAGGGTCGGGAAAGTAAGAAAAGATCTTTGCCGCGACAGGATCGATTCGGCCGGTGGGAATAATGTTGGCCGCACCAGCAATCGGCAGTCCCGTTAAATTGTCAAACCCAAAGGCGTCACGGAGCAACCATGGGGAAGTGGCCGGGGTTCCGTCTGGATTGACTGTCGCCGTCGGCAATCCCGTCACCGCGTCCACAGCTCCCGGCGCCACCGATCGTGCTGTCGAGGGATCGTAAAGCTCGCCTTGAAAAACCGGCCGTCCAATGGCATCGGAACAAGGTAGGGGGGGAGGCGGCGGTTCTTTTACAGGCGTAGGATTGCATGCTGAAAGGGCAACTTGAGGCCCAAGGATATTGCTCAAGTCCCCACCTCTCATCGCCGGCGTGGGTAGAGTATCAAGGCCCGTGCTCGGATGTTTGCGCAGCCGGAAGCCCTGATACCAGCCGAAGAAAAAGGTCCTGTCTTTGCCATTGTAGATTTTCGGAATGACCACCGGCCCGCCCGCGGTGGCTCCAAATTCATTTTGCTTGTTGATCGTTTGGCATGCTTGGGTGAACGGTGCGACTCTCTTCCCGTCGGAATTGCAACCCGGAGGCTCTGAATTGACAAAGAACGGGACGGCGTCCAGTTTTTCGTTGCGCACCAACTCGTAGGCAGAGCCATGGACCTGGTTGGACCCCGATTTAAGGGTGAAGCTCGTGATCCCCTGGCCGGTCCGGCCATACTCGGCGGGGGGCAGGAGCGTTATAACTTTGAATTCTCCCACGGCATCCTGGGGGAACGGAATGTTGCGAAAGTCTCCGGCCCACTCAGCAGCACTTCCAATCAACGACCCGTCTCAACATGCGGGGCGAACCGCCGCCTGAGATGCCTCGGCCCGTTACGCCGGGGACCAGAGTCATGAGATATCCGGGATTGCGCTGTTCACCTTGACCCAGGATTGGCAACTCTATGACATCTCTGCCGCCGACCACCGCGCCGCGCTCGGAGGTGTCCTTCTCCAGTTGGACGACTTGGGCGGTGACATGAACCGTTTCAGTCTTTGCCCCAATCTCCAACGGGATGTCGAGAGAAAGGACCTGCCCTACCTCGATCACCACCCCGGAATGGAGATACTTCTTGAAACCGGTTTGCTCGGCGGAAATGTCGTAGGTTCCAGGGCGCAAGAGTGGGATCGTATAATTCCCACTCGAGTTCGTCACGACCGTGGTGCGCAAGTTGGTGGCGACGTTGGTGGCCGTCACGGAGACGCCCGTTATCACACTGCCGGATGAGTCGGTGACCTCACCGGTGATTGTGGCGCGGTCAGATTGGGCCCACAGGGAACCACAAATGAGAACCACGCCCACCGCCAAGTTGACGATTTGGGCAAAGCGGCGGATCACTTTAGCCATTCGGGCCTCCTTAAGCGATCTTCAATTCAAGGCAGCAGCCCGGATTGCGCTGCGCCACAGCTCAACCAGATATCGAACTCGCTTCGACCCCCAATTCACCCGAAACAGCCAAGAACAGCAGTGTCTAAGCCGAAATCAGCCCCGTAATGGTTCAGAGCCCAAGGACGCAGCCATAAAGTGGTCTGACAACCTGTAAAGGGTCTTTGCAGCACAGCCGATCACACGCCTTATAGTCTTAGTCGAGTGGCTTGTCAATAGGTTTTTTGATCGCTGTAATAGATTCCTATAGGGGCCCTTTTGGATTCTTGGCTTTGAGACAGGCAGTTACCATCCGACATGCCGTTCCCAATGCCTTACGATATGGATTTTCCGGACTCGAGATGCTTGCGGATTAAGGATCGCTGGATGTCTCGTCTGCCTCAATTGGAGTCGGCCCTGTGCTTGGGGACGACTTGCGGATCCGGCTTGATACGGCTTCCCTCGCGTGCCCAATAGAAGGCATTGACCGGAATTCCTTCGTAACGGTCAATCTGCCCGCTCGGCCAGCGAATTTCGATTTGGTCCGCTTGCTTCAGGTCGGCCATTCCGATGTGAACTCGCATGTCGTTGCCGGACAGATAGCTTTCGCTGCTTCTCACATCGAAGATGCGGCGCAGCCCTTGTGCCGTGACATTGATCCTTGCACCGATCCCACTCCGATTGCTCTTCACCCCTTCGGCTCGGATCACAATCCAGTTGTTTCTGTTGCCGCCGTCGTTGCGCAAGAGCGTCACGACTTCATTCTTGTTCATCACGAGAACATCGAGGTCGCCATCGTTGTCGATGTCGGCGAAAGCGGCGCCGCGCGCGGAGTGGCTCCTCATGGCTCTGAGGCCCACCGCATCGGACACGTCCACAAACTTTTTGCCCTTCAGATTGCGCAAGACGAAGTTAGGTTCAGCAAAGGGATCTTCGGGGTGGGCTTTCTCCACTTGGGGATCGGTGTGGCCGAAAGAAACCCACAAGTCCAGCCACCCATCGTTATCGAAATCAAAAAACTCGGTTCCCCACCCGCAGTACTCATATCCCACGGACGCCAAGCCCCGGGCAAGAGTGACATCTGCAAACGAATGGGCGCCCTGATTCTCATAGAGTGTCTTCGTCTGATTGATCCAATTGGCGATGTAGACGTCCATCAGGCCGTCGTTATTGTAATCCCCCACCGTCACACCCATGGTCCCCTGCGAGTTCCCGAATTCATCCGTAGCCAGGCCCGATTCGAAGCTGGCATCCGTGAAAGTTCCATTGCCGTTGTTGATGTAGAACCAATTGGGTCCTGAATCATTGATCTGATAAATGTCCTCGAACCCGTCGTTGTTAAAATCCGCGAAAACTACGCCAAAGCCCCTACCGAGACTTTTGGCCGGGCGGAGCAAGCCCGCGGCCTTCGTCACGTCGGTAAATGTTCCGTTGCCGTTGTTGTGATACAGAATTCCCTGCTCTCCGTCGAAAGTGTCCGGCGGGCAGGCAATAGGAATTTCCTTCAATTTGCAGGCATTGGGGTCGCCTGGCTTCGGCGGCAAGTGCTTCGGATCAAATTTGACAAAATTCGCCACGTAAAGATCCAATAGGCCGTCATTGTCGTAGTCTCCGAACGCAGCACCCATGCTCCATTTGGGAAAGCCCCAATGAGTGTCGGCCACGCCCGCCGCCTCGCCCACATCCGTAAATGTTCCATCGCCGTAGTTTCGATAGAGCAGGTTGGGACCCAAGCTGGTGAGGTAAACGTCAGGAAACCCGTCGTTATTGTAGTCTCCGACCGCGCATCCGCTGTGCCAGCCGGAAGCTCCCAAGTGCGCCCGCGTGGTGACATCCGTAAATGTCCCGTCACCGTTGTTCCGCAGGAGGTAGTCGTGAGGGCGCACGCCCCGCGCCTCCGATTTTCGCGAGGAACCGTTGGCCAGAAAAACGTCCGGGTAGCCGTCGTTATTGTAGTCGAGGAAACACGCGCCCTCGCCATTCACATCGGTCAAGTATTCCGTCATCTCATCGCCGTTGATGATCGTCATGGTGAGCCCGGCTTTTCGAGAGATATCCGTAAAGGTCGGTAAGGTGGCCGTGGTCCGAGCCATCGCGGGGTTCGGCGTCTGTATGACCCGGAAAGTGACATACAGCGCCGAAGCGACAAGGGTCAAAAACAGTAGCCACCGCGTCCACCGCGAATTTTCTCTTGTCCGCATACGCATCGTCCAAGACGTCCTGAAACAATACCACGGACAATTAGTTTTAGACTTTGATCGTTCCCAGTGCGTGCTGGTGTCATTTGCCAGACCTGGGCGCTCGAAGGCGCAGCCATTCCCGCAAAATCGGGAATCCAGCTTGCCCTCAGCGCGTTTCCAAAGACTTGAGAAGTGGATTCCCGCTTTCGCGGGAATGACCGGCGTTTCGAAAGGGATCCGATGCCAAATGACGCCAGTACCTTACCAGTGAGAGGGCTTTAGAAACGAGCGGAACCATGCCTCCGACACTTCAGATCGCAATCCCGGAGGCCATGAGGACGTTTAGATGATCAAAATAAAGCTTCGAGAGGTGAGCAAATTGTTCACCGCGTTTGGGGAGGCTCCGGGTCGGAAGGTTCCTCTTGATGGTCGGCCCCGCTGCTCATGATCGTGGGGCGTCGGCTCCTCTTCTGCTCGGCGTTGCGCAGGACTTCGAATATTTCAAGTTCGGCATTTTGTTCTTTCGTCATCCCGAGCTTCCTGTACGCCTGAGCCAGCAGGTAGTGCGCGGTGGACTCATCAGGCGCCAATCGTGCAACGGTCTTCAGTTCTTGAATCGCCCCTTCATTGTCTCCAGTCTGAAATAAAGCCCTGCCCAGATCGCGGTGAGCCTGCGGCAGGTCGGGTTTCTGATGAAGGGCCCGACGAAGATATTGAAAAGCTAATTCATATTGCCGCTGGTTCAAGTAGATGTTGCCCAGCTTCCACGTGGCCATGTAATTTTCCGGCGCCAGCTTCAATTCTTTCTGAAATTCGGCTACGGCCTTTTCGAATTGGTGCTCCCTCCAGTAAATATTTCCCAAAGCGTAGTGCAAATCCGGAGCGTCGGGCTTCTTGGCGATCGCCGTTTGGTATTCTTCCGTCGCGGTCCCGGTGTCGCGTCGCGCTTCGTAGTAGGCGCCGATAAGCTGATGGACACGGTATGAATCCGGATCGATTTCGCTCAAGTCGGAATAAACGCGGCCCAATTCATAGAGGACTTCGATGTCTTTGGGGAAAAGCTCAGCCGCTTTCTGAAGAACTCCCAGCGCTTGATCGGGCCTTCCCACCTCGGAGTAGCACAAGGCGAGGTTCAGATAAGCATGGTGCTCGCGGGGGTTTAAGGCAATCGCTTTGTTCAACGGTTCGAGAGCTTTTTCATATTGATTGGTCCGAACGTAGGCCATCCCTAGGAACAAGGTTGCGCTCAGCAGTTCAGGTTTTAATTGCAATGCCCGCTCGAAGGTTTTGATGGCCTCGTCATTCTTCCCTTGCCGATAGTAGACGAGGCCGAGATTCGTCCGGACCTCGGCAACCTGCGGGCGGACCTTCAGGGCGGCTTCGTATTCAGCCGCGGCCTGGTCCAAGTCTCCGGCTGCTTCCGCTTTTTGAGCAGCTTCGAAATGTTGCCGCGCCAGATCGCCAGGATCGGATTGCCCTTGGGCGATGGGCTGATCAGCGAAGGCAAGCAGTACGGCCACGCACAGAATCTTGCGGGGGATCGCAGCCGTCAAAGGAAAATTCAAAGCAGGTACCC
>QHZO01000108.1:0-8345 GCA_003224695.1 Acidobacteriota bacterium | reverse complement strand
TGGGGATCGACGTGCTCCAACCGCGGTTCGCCTGGATTCTCAACCACACTCAGAGAGCCGAGAAGCAAAGCGCCTACCAGGTGTTGGTCGCCTCAAGTCTCGATTCGCTCAACCAGGATCGAGGCGACCAGTGGGACAGCACTCGCGTCGTATCCGACAATTCTACCCAAGTGGTCTACGGCGGAAAGGCCCTAGAGAGCGGGCGGACGTACTTCTGGAAGGTCCGCTATTGGGACAAGGAAATGCGGGTGAGCCGATACAGCCCGACAGCCTCCTTCGAGATGGGTCTGCTCTCGAAAACCGAATGGAAGGGGCAATGGATTACTGGATCCGAGCTTCGCAAGGAATTTCGGGCGACGGGAAGAATCAAGCGCGCACGGCTATACATCACAGCACGGGGCTATTATGAAGTACACCTGAACGGCGAACGCGTCGGCGAAAATGTCCTAGACCCTGCGTGGACTGACTTTCACAAGCGCGTTCTGTACTCGACCTATGACGTTACGCGGCAACTCCACGGCGGCGATAACGCGGTCGGTGTGAGGCTCGGCGGTGGCTGGGCCACACTGGGGACGGGCATGCTGGGAGGCAAGCCCTACTACCCGCGGCCAGCTCTTCTTTTGCAACTGAATATCGAGCTTGACGATGGCGGCCAAACAAGCGTGGTCAGCGATGGCTCGTGGAAGTCCGGCCGCGGTCCGATATTGAGCGACAGTGTCTACGACGGTGAAATTTATGATGCGCGTCTCGAAACGCCGGGATGGGATTCGGCAGGCTACGACGACTCTGCCTGGAGCGCCGCCGAGATCCTTCAAGGCTGGGACGGCATTCTGTCGGCACAGATGATGCCTCCAATCCGTGCGGTCGGCTCGGTCACGCCTGTCAGAATGACAAGCCCCAAGCCGCGTGTTTTTGTATTCGACATGGGACAGAACATCAGTGGCTGGGCTCATCTCCGGGTGAACGGCCCGGCCGGCACGGAGGTGACGCTTCGGTTTGGCGAGGTGGTATATCCGGACGGTTCTCTCAACACGGAGAACCTCCGTCAGGCGAAGCAGCGCGAGGTCTACATCCTGTCGGGTAAGGGCGACGAGACGTATGAACCCCATTTCACCTATCACGGGTTCCGCTTTATCGAAGTGACGGGCTTCCCGGGCACGCCCGGACTTGATTCCATTCTGGGCCGTGTGGTTCACACTTCGGTCAAGACCATCGGCAGGTTCGCGGCCTCGAAGCCCATCCTCAACGACCTTCAGCGCCTCATCTGGTGGACCCAGATCACAAACCTCTTCAGTATTCCCACCGATTGTAACCAGCGCGACGAGCGCGAAGGTTGGATGGGCGACGCTCAACTTTCCGCCGAGGAAGCCATGATGAATTTCGACATGGCGGCCTTCTACACGAATTTCATTCGAGACATGCGCGACGAGTTGGGGCCAGACGGCTCTCTGCCGGAGACGGTCCCTGAAAAATTCGGCCACCGTCCCGCAGACCCGGGCTGGGGCACGGCCTACCCGCTGATTTGCTGGTACATG
Organism: Acidobacteriota bacterium; assembly: GCA_003224695.1. Classification (GTDB taxonomy): domain Bacteria; phylum Acidobacteriota; class Terriglobia; order UBA7540; family UBA7540; genus Gp13-AA74. The sequence goes on along the minus strand of QHZO01000108.1, from coordinate 6,810 downwards.
TGGGAGCAGTATGGCGACCGTCGGATCCTCGAGGAAAATTACGAGGGGTTGCAGAGGTATCTCAACTTCCTGCGCGGCCGCGCGCCCGACAACGTGCTTCGCTTCAATTTCAACGGTGACTGGATCGCGACCGTTGAAACGCCGGGCGAAATTATTTCCGACGCCTATTTTTATTACGACATCAAAATCCTCAAAAATATTGCCGCCGTGCTCGGAAAGACCGCGGACGAGCGCGAATACACGGAGCTGGCCGATCGGGTCAAGGTTGCTTTCAATCGAAACTGTTTCGACAGCAAGACCGAAGAGTACGCAAGCGGCACCGAGACGGCCAATGCCATGGCGCTTTTCCTGAACTTGGTGCCGGAGAAAGAAATCGGCCCCGTTTCATTTCACCTTGAGAAGGACCTTCTCGATTACCACCACCTTCACCTGACCACGGGAATTATCGGAACGAAGTACTTAATGCCAGCCCTTACGGCAACCGGGCGGTCCGATATGGCTTACGATCTGGCCATTCAAACGACGTATCCCAGTTGGGGATACATGATTGAAAATGGCGCGACAACCCTATGGGAACTCTGGCAGGAAAAAAATCGCGCGATGATGAACTCGCACGATCATCCTGCTCTGGGCAGTGTGGGGGCTTGGCTGTATCGAGCTTTGGGGGGAATCAATCTTGGCGCGGGGGCCGAAGGTTACAATCACATTCGAATTGAGCCTCAAATGGTGGAAGACTTGCATTGGGCCAGCGCGACGATCAGCACGATTCGAGGTGTAGTGTCAACTTCATGGACTCATGTCAATGGGCGCGCCACCCTGTCAGCCATCATTCCCGTCAACGGCGATGCGGAGATCGTCCTCACCAAGGACATGCAATTCTCTGACGTGACGCTATCTGGCGCGACAACGCTTATATTCCAGGCGATGCCGGGATCCAGAATGTGCGGCGCGAGGGCAACCGCATCATCATAAACGCTGGATCCGGAGAATACTCATTCGAGCTTCTCGGCAGGTAAACTCAAAGACTGGTGGGCGGGAAGTCCAAATCCCCACGCATCTCATAAAAAACGCTCCAGGGCGGGATTTCAAATCTTCTTTCCCGCTTCAATCACTCTGCTGACCAGGCCGGACGGCTCGGCGATGTGCGTCAAGTTGGTCTTCTCCACAGCCGCGGGAAGAGCCCACAGGACGAGGTTCTGGTAGTAATCGCTTCCGTACATGCGCTGGCCGTTGGCGCCGTTCACGAGATTGGGTTGTGTCCAGGTAGTGCCAAACTTCGTGATACCCGCCAGGCTGTTTTTCGCCAGCTCCATGCCGACCGCGCTTTTGCCGTGATACATGTACGTTGCGGCCAGCATCATGACTTCCGGCAGGAAGTATCCCGTTGGTCCGTAGTCAACTCCCCATCCCCGGGTCATAAACTTTTTCTTGTCCGCCACCGTTCCGTTGGGATTGGCAAAATTCGCAGCCCCATGTGGGGCAATGGCCATACAGGTGTGCTGAATCGTGGCCAGCGCGGCCTTCGCACGATGCTCGCGAAACACCGGCGGCAAGCCGTGGTAGAAACACATCCAATCGCCGTCCAACTGGAAGCCAAAAACTAAGTCGGATTTCTTGCCGGTCTCGGGCTCCCAATAGGAAAGATAATATTCTCCCGCCCACAATTTGTTCTCGATGGATTCGCTGCCGGCCTCTAGCCACCGGTCGCACTGCTCGACAAATTCCCGATCGCCCATGGTCTCAGCCATTCGCCGCACGATGCGAATCTGGGCCATATGAATCCCGGCCACGTGGGGTGTCATGCCGAACCAGTTGTTGCCCTCGAACCATTCCAGCATCGTTCCCGGCTCGCTGTGCGGCCGATTGGGATCGCGATCGCCGTCTGGAACGCTGGCCACGGCGTCCGGCCCGGACCTCAGGTTGATGGTGTAGATCAGATTCTTCTTCACGGAAGGGTAGAATTCCTTGAGAACCTCGACTTTCCCGGTTCGCTCGATGTAGCGGTCGAGCATATCGGCATAACAAGCTCCATTCAATGTCGTCTGGTAGCCTGGCGAAGGCGTCGCCATTTCGGTTCCGTCTGTTTCGTGGTAGCCCTCCGCCGCGCCGCCGGTCGAACCGCCAAAAATCCAGGGCGCCGCACCGTTCGGATATTGGTACCCCTTGTAGCCACGCAAGGTCGAAAGCGCGAGTTCAGGGAAGAAGTACACGACGGGAATATTTCCGTAAAAGCTGCACGGAATACACTCGATCTGCGGACATTCGCGAGGACACTCATTCATCCCAAACAAACCGTCCTCCTCGTGGCACCAATCGCCGATGGGCGGCCCGGCTTGAGCCCAATAGCCGGTCTTGGTGATGAGATGAAGAATATTCACCAACGACTCCCGCATCCAGACCGGGAGAGCTGTTTCGGAATAGATGGCTTGCTGCCAGGCGAGGGTTCGCCGCAGCAGTGATTCATGATTCTGCGCTAACGCCACGGCCACCTCGGCCGCGTCGGCAAATCGGTTGGCGTACATCCGCCGGAAGATGTGCGCTCCCTCGCCTTTCCAAATCGGCGAATACCAGCCGAGAACATACCGCACGACCTTGGTCTCGCCGCCATGCAATTCGACGTCGACGGCCACTGAAGACCCAAAGTCCGTCTCCACAACGGGCGGCAATCCTTTGTGAATCGCGGCCCATTGATGCCCGCTCGAGTAATCGTATCCGTCTCGGCCCATCACTCCGCCAAATCGCGGCGCCTCATCACCGATGACTCCGACGGCGTACCCATTGCCGGTCTCCGCGCTTACGGAGAGCCCATGGAACGAAGCTTCGGAAATCTCCTTGCGATGGGCGGGAATTATTCCCACCTCAACCGGCCGGTTGACGGGAAAAAAATCGACCCGCAGCGCCTCGCGCCGGCTCTGAGGAGAGATCTGCGCTTCGGCTTGCGTTGGGCCCGGAAAGCTGAAGGCCAATACACAGTTCTTCGCAGCCTTCGAATGGTTCCTCAAGCGAACTTCGAAAACCGCGCCGGGGATGTTGGAAGCCCAAACATCGCCGGGAATAAAGGGAGTCCACGCACGGAGGCCCACCCTCACCGGCGACGTGGCTTCATACTCCATGTCTACCACGGGATAGTGGCCCCAATAGTGGATTTCGCTGGCGTTTCCTGTGCCAACAGTTTTATGGAGAGTCAGCTCCCAGGTTTGGCCATCCACGTTGAGGCCAAGAAACGGGAGCCGCGTGGGAGAAGCGACGGGCACTCCCGAATTGAATAGGGTAGACAAGCCAAAAGTGCCGTCCTGTTCCACGTCCAGATATCCGGTGCTGACGCCGCCCGAGGGCATGCCGTTCCACACCTCGTCGGTGTGGCGGTAAATCACGCCGCACGCCGGCTTGGAAAATCCTGCTGCACGAAATGAAAGTGGCTCTGTCCCCGGAAGGTTTGTCGGGAACAATGGCTGCCCGAAATCGGGAACTCGGGGGCCGCGAGAACCTGCTGAATTATTCCTCGGCTGCTGGCCGGCCATTCGTAGGACTCGGCTCACCATGCTTCCGAAGACCGTTCGCCCGGCCATTCCCGTCAGTAATTTCTTTACGAATCCTCGCCTGTTCATCCCTCTTCTCCAGGTTGTCGAGCAGAATATCCGGACCGCCACACTAACATACGCACGCTAGCGATTTCTTCCTAAGCACACTCAGCAAAACTGTCCCCCCAATCGAGGAGGAAAGCCCGAGGCCCCCGGTGTTTCCTGCTTTCAGGTGCAATCTTCTCTTGACCGATGGCCACCAAGCGGCGACACTGTCCGGCAATGAAAATCACTCAAGTTGAAGTTTTCATGACGGGTGCGAGTTGGCGAAATTTTCTTTTCGTCAAAATTCAGACCGATTCCGGCCTGGTCGGATGGGGAGACGGCACTCTGGGGTGGAAAGAGAGCGCGGTTCGCGAACTGATTTTGGACTTCGGAAAGCGCTACGTGGTCGGGCAGAATCCCTTCGACATAGAGGATCTCTGGTTCAAGCTGTATCAAGTCGAGCACAACACCGGTCCCGTCATGTTTGCCGCCATGGCGGGCATTGAGACGGCGTTGTGGGACATTGTCGGCAAATGCTGTGGCCAGCCGGTCTACAATCTGGTGGGCGGAAAAATCCGGCAGAAGGTCCAGGTATATGCGAACGGCTGGTACCATCGCCGCGACGATCTGGCAGAACTGGCCGACCGGGCCCGCGAAGTCGTGGCCCGCGGTTACCGTGCCTTGAAATTCGATCCTTTTGGACCGGGTGGGCGCGAAATCAGCCGCGACGATCTGCGCGCCGCCGCAAAACAGGTCGAGACGGTCAGGAAAGCGGTGGGAGAGAGCGTTGACATTCTGCTCGAATTTCACGGCCGATTCAGCCCCATCATGGCGCTGGAGGCGGCGCGCGCGATGGTCCCCTACAGCCCCACGTGGTGCGAAGAACCCATTCCCGCGCACAACAACGAATCCATGGCGCAAGTGGTTCAGGCCTCGCCGCTGCGTGTCGCAACAGGCGAACACACTTATTCCCGATTTGGTTTTCTCGATCTCCTCAGGTCGAAGGCATCTCGAGACGAAGAAAATTGCGGCGCTCGCAGAGGCACATTACGTGAGCGTCGCGCCGCACAATTGCGACGGCCCGCTCAAGACGATGATTTCCGTTCACCTGTGCGCGAATATTCCGAACTTTATGATTCTAGAAACCTTTGAAGACTATGACGTTCCCTGGCGGCACGATTTGACGCCCAACGCGCCGCGGGTTCAGGCCGGCTGCTACGACGTGCCAACCGGTCCAGGCTGGGGCGTCGAGGTAAACGAGGCCGCTCTTCGGGCTCACCCCGAGGATCCGGAAGCGAAGTTGAATATGTTTTCACTCGGGTGGGAGCAGCGGATGTGCCGGTAAATCGAGAATTCTCTCTCGGACGAGGGATCGAATTCATGAATGTGACCAGGCCCGTGGGAATTTATTCTCCGACGATCACTGCGTTCAATCGCGATGAGTCGATCAACGAAAAAGCGACGCGTGCCTACGTCCGATTCCTGCTCGATTCCCATGTTCACGGTCTCGCGCCCATGGGGAGCGCCGGAGAATTCATCGCGCTCACGGAAAAAGAGCGGATGCAAGTGATGGAATGGACGTTCGACGAAGTCAATGGCCAGGTTCCGGTCTATGCAGGAACGGGGCACTACAGCACCCGGGTCACGATTGAGCTCAGTCGTCACGCCTTGAAGTGCGGCGCGAAGGGCCTGATGATCATGCCTCCGTATCTACTGCGCCCTCCCAAGGACGATGTCCTCAATCACTTTCGCAAAATTCGCGAGGCCGTCGACCTGCCCATCATGGTTTATAACGTTCCCATCCTTTCCGGAGTCGAGCTCTCGCCTCATGACATTCAGACACTGGCGGAAGAGGATGTGCTCCACGCGGTGAAGTGGTCCCATCCCGAAGTCGCGAGGATCCACGATACCCAGTTCCTTTGCGGCGACAAGGTGTCCGTGTTTGTTGGCGTGGATCTGGTCGGGTTCGAAGGTCTCGCGGCCGGCGCGGACGGTTACATCGGGGGGATGGCGATGATGATGCCGGCCCGCTTGCGAACCGTTTTTGACACCCTCCGCAGGAAGGACGGACTGGAGGACGCGCGGCGGCAGTGGAATCATCTTCTGCCCCTGATTCAATTCGAATACCGAGCGTTGTTTTCTGACGTCGGTCAGCCGCACTGGCTGGCGGTCTGCCGAGAGGCCGCGGACCTCATGGGAATCCGCGTGGGTTCCCCGCGATTGCCCCTTCGCCCACTTTCCAGAGAGCTTCGAAACGAGTTGAAGCAGATTCTCGACAAACTGAAAAAGGTCTGACCCACGGATTTCTCTGCGCTATCGGAAGAGCCACCACAAGGCGATGGTCGAAGCGAAGAGCGCGGAGGCCCACGTTCGATAATCGCTCAGACCGGTCCAGGGTTGGCGAATTCGACTGAAAACGTAATCCTGCACTTTAACGACATCAGGAGCGGAAGTCGCGAGGCTGACGCCAACCATCACCAGCGCGGAAACCGTCCACACCAGCAAGGAACGGTGGAGGAAAGAATGCATGTAAGGATTTGAAAGACCCGGTAGGGACCAGTTCAAAGCTTGATCGAGAAAGAAGACGAGACCCATTCCAAACCCCGCCAACACTGCCGCCACGGCGCCCTTCGTGGTCCCGCGCTTCCAGAGCAGACCGACGAATATTGCCGCTCCCATGGGCACGGAGAGATAAGCCGAAATGTTTTGAAGGTAATACCAGATGGTGACCGAGAGACCGACCAGGGGCGCCGCCAACACGCCGAGAACCGCCATCACAAGGGTGACCCATCGGCCGATCGCGACCTGCCTTTGTTCCGTAAGGGAAGGCCGGTACTGCAAAACGAAGTCTCGAACCACGAGCGTCGCGCTGGAGTTGTAGCACGCGCTCATCGAAGACATCAGGATGGCCAGCAAGCCGGCCAGCGCCAGTCCGCGCAAGCCGACAGGAAGCAATCCCGCCACCAACGTTGGGAAGGCGCTATCAAATGTTTTCAAGCTTGGATAGAGCACTCGCGCGATCACGCCGGGGAGCACTAGAATGAAGGGCACCAGCAACTTCAGAAATCCCGCGAACATCGCGCCGCGCTGGCCCTCGGCGATGGTACGCGCCCCGAGGACTCTCTGCACGTTGGTCTGGTCCATGCACCAGTAAAACATTCCGGCAAAAACGTTGGCGACCAGAAAACCGGTAATCGGCAGTTCGCTAGTCAAAGGCTTGACCATGCTCAGGTGTCCCATCGGA
>QHZO01000107.1:2964-4930 GCA_003224695.1 Acidobacteriota bacterium | reverse complement strand
TAATCACGCCGTAGGTTTCTTCGAGGATTCGTTCGAGCTCCGGCAGGTCGTATTCGAAGCGCTTGCGGCCCAGCTTGCGCGCGATGAAGTCGTCAATCATCCCGCCCTGGATGGGCCCGGGGCGGTAGAGAGCGTTCAGGGCCGTCAGGTCGGCCAGGCGCGAGGGCTTGGTGCGCCGCAGGATGTCCGTCATGCCGCGGCTTTCAAACTGGAAGACGCCGGCAGTCAGGCCTTTTCCGAGCAGCTCGTAAGTCTCCGCATCGTCAAGCGGCCAAGAGTCCGGGTCCGGTTTCGCGCCCCGCGTGGTTTCGATAAGCTTCAGGCAATCGTCAATCACCGTCAGGGTTGTCAGGCCCAGGAAGTCCATCTTCAGGAGGCCGATTTTCTCCTGCTTTTGTAGAGCGGAACGATTTCGGTGAGGGGCGTTGGCGAGATAACCACGCCTGCGGCGTGCGTAGAGGCGTGGCGCGCCAGGCCCTCCAGGCGCAGAGCGATTTCCACCAGCTCCCGCACGCGCGGCTCCTTTTCCCGCAGCTGCGCGAACTCGGCCGTCTTGAGCGCGTCTTCGAGCTTGATGTTCAAAACGTTTGGGACGAGCTTGGCGATGCGGTCCACCTCGGCAAAAGGCATGTCGAGCGCGCGCCCGGCGTCGCGCAGCACGGCTTTGGCGCCCATGGTTCCGAAAGTGATGATCTGGCTGACGTTCTCCCGCCCGTATTTTTCGGTGACGTAGTTGATTACTTCCCCGCGCCGCCGCATGCAGAAATCAATATCAATGTCGGGGAAGCTGATGCGCTCGGGGTTGAGGAAGCGTTCGAAGAACAGGCCGCCTGCGAGCGGGTCAATGTCGGTGATATGGAGTGAATAAGAGACCAGGCTCCCGGCGGCCGAGCCCCGGCCCGGGCCCACCGGAATCGAGCTTTCACGCGCGAAGCGCATGAAGTCCCAAACGATCAGGAAGTAGCCCGCATAGCGCATGCGCTTGATGAGCTCGATTTCATTGTTCAGCCGCTCCTCGTAGGCTTCGAGCGGTTGGTGCAACCGGCTCGCGGCGCTAAGCTGCTGGAGCTTCTTCCGCCGCTCCGCGAACCCCAGGCGCGTCACTTTCTCGAAATAGCTTTCCAGCGTCTCGTCCGCCGGCACTTCGAAATGCGGAAAGACGTGCTGTTTTTTTTCCAGATGGACGTTGGCGCGCTCGGCAATTTCGAGCGTCCTCGCGAGCGCTTCGGGAACTTCCGCGAACACGGCGGCCATCTCTTCGTAGGTCTTGAAATAGAACTGGTCCGTGGGGAATTTCATGTGCGATGAGTCACTGAGCGTCTTCCCGGTCTGAATGCACATCAGGACTTCCTGCGCGCGCGCGTCGGCCTGCCGCAGATAATGGCAGTCGTTGGTGGCGATCAAAGGGATGCCCGTTTCGCGAGAGAGGCGCACAAGCTGGGGATTGATTCTTTGTTCCTCGGCGAGACCTTGGTCCTGGATTTCCAGGAAAAAATTGCCCTTGCCGAAGATGTCGCGCAGATCGTAGGCGGATTGGCGCGCCTGTTCGTAGCGGTCGGCCGAAAGCGCCGCCGCCACTTCGCCGCGCAGGCAGGCCGAAAGGCCGATGAGCCCGTCGGCGTGCTTCGCCAGCAGGTCTTTGTCAATGCGCGGCTTGTAGTAGTAGCCCTCGACGTAGGCCGCCGACGCGAGCTTCACCAGGTTCGAGTACCCGCGGTCGTTTTCGCAAAGCAGTACCAGGTGGTTTGGCCGGTCGGAATCTGGCGTCCGGTCGAAGCGGTTGGTCGGGGCCACGTAAGTCTCGCAGCCGATGATGGGCTTGACGCCGCGATTCAATGCCGCGTCATAAAACTGCACGGCCGCAAAGAGGTTTCCGTGGTCGGTCACCGCGACCGCCGGCATTTTGAGCTCCGCCGCGCGCTCGACAACCTTGGGGATGTCACAGGCGCCGTCGAGAAGCGAGTAG
>QHZO01000107.1:0-2903 GCA_003224695.1 Acidobacteriota bacterium | reverse complement strand
TCTCAGTTTGCTGTAGCGGCGAGCTGCGCCTCGCCGCTCCCCTGAGCAAGAATGCTACGGCGAGGCGCAGCTCGCCGATACAGGATGATCAAATTGAGACGCTACCTATGATTTGGCACTTGCGGTTCGACTACGCTCAGCGCCCTGAGCCTGTCGAAGGGGCTCTCGCCACTTGCCACTGTTTTTTTTATAAGCGGCAGTTACGCGCCGCAACCGAAAGCCATCGAAACATGATTGACGGGCATCGCCACGGCGCTTACACTTGAACGCAAATGGACGAGATCGCCTTCGAGGTAAGCCGTGACGAAGAATCGGGCTGGTTAATAGCCCACTGGGATGCGCCGGACCGCTCTGGCGGCATCACCACACAGGGCGAAGACTTGCGCGATTTGCAGGCGCAAATCGTCGACGCTGTGGCGACTCATTTCGAGGAGAATGAGGCTCCCCGCCGGATTCGTCTCCACTTCATCAACGATCCAATTCTGGTTTCTATTTGAAACTCCCCCGCGATCTTTCCGGGTCGGTTGTTGTCAAGGCTCTTGAGCGGCGCGGCTTCACCGTTGCGCGGCAGCGTGACCGTGCCGCTGCATCGATCCCTCGCAGTGGGCACCTTGCAGAGCATCTTAGATTAGGCCGGCCTAACTATTGAGGACTTGCTGGGCTCACCGTGAGCGCAGCGCCGGGCTGGCAATTGCCCTTTGAGAACCGGTCTGACGATTGCCTTTGGGTAAAATGTAATGTAACTTGTTTGTAGGGCGGGATTCGAAAATGGAAATTCCATAGTACGAGAGCTCAACACAGGGAAAGCCAATACGGCTCCGTTGGAGCGAGATTCCCTACGGCGTGGCTGAGCTTAAGGAGGGCGCCGCTACGCGATATGCAAGAGGAGGTGCGAATTCGTTGTCTCGAGGAGAGCAGGTTGAATGCTGCATTCAAGGCTACGAAGAAAAGTTGACCAGACGCCGCCGAGGACAGAAGCCGCACTATTGCCCGGAGCACGGCATTAGCGTGTCCACAACGCGACGTATATTTTTCAGGATGCAAAGCGGAATTTCATAATCGGAAAAGATATTCCGGGTTGCCTGGAGAAGACGGAGAACTGGCGCTTAGGCAATGAAACTAGCGAAGACGCTTTGAGTTGGAACGTCTTGATGAGCCTCTACGCCCTAGACGGTCTGACAGAAGCGTTCAAATTGTTTACGGGAACCGGTAGCCCAAGGAAACCAGAGCTATATCTTTGGGGCAACACCATTGATGCCGACTTTGTTCGATGGCGTCGTCTCTGCCATGTCCGCGAGGAGCTTGAGAGGGACCTGGCTATTAAGTCCGAACCGGACATCATTTTGCGCGTTCCCGGCCAAGCCATCGTGCTCATTGAAGCCAAATTCGGTTCGGCAAACCGCAGGCTCGCCGACAACAAGGGCCGTTTCGGGGCGGTAGCAGATTTTCTAACCCGATACAAGTGTAAGAGCGGTGCGGCAGATCCGCTAAATCGAAAATGGATTTCAGGGCAGCCGGGCGAGTCTGTCCTGGAACAATTGTGCCGGAACGCCATATTTGCCCACTGGCTCGCTTCGGAAAAAGAGCAGCCATTCGTAATCAACTTGGTTAGACGAGCCGAAGCGAACCTGAAGGAGGAGCAGCTTTTCCGACAGCACTTGTCTGAAAATGGCATCATTTTCCACGTTCGCACCTGGGAAGACCTTTTTGGTCTGCCGGTCTTCCAGACCAAGCAAGCATCCACCCTCCAAAAGTACATCAAGAACAAGACATTGAAATTTCTGCCAGCATTTCGTTTCTAAGACTTAATTTCCATCGCGCGAAATAATCCACGCAGTGGGTAGCGCGGACCTGTGTTCTCGGGGTCCGCGTCACTTGATCCGGTGGCCGCGGCCGCGCTGCGTTAATTTGCAGATTTAGAATGGCAGATTTCAGAAAAGGATGAGAGAAGCAGGAGTCAGAAGCCGGGAGTCAGTAGTCAGGAGAAGGAAGATCATAAATCAATTTTGCAACACGCTGTGCTAAAGTTGTACTTTCACGAGGGGCGAAATGACCACGGCAACAGGGCACCCATACATCGTAAGTGACGATCAGATCCTCGGCGGCGAGCCGATTATCCGTGGCACTCGCACGCCGGTGCGGGCGATTGTCGAGACCTGGCGCATGGGCGTCGCCGCTGAAGAAATTCCGAATGGCCTGCCCCATCTGACTTTGGCGCAGGTTTTTGACGCCCTGAGCTACTACAGTGACCACCAGGAGGAGATCAACGCTGCCATCGAGCGCAACCGCATTCCCGACGACCGGATTGACCCCCTGGTAGCGAATCGTTGAAGCTCTTCATTGAACTTTACCTCGACGAAGACGTGAATGTCGTCCTCTCAGAGCTCCTCCGCGCCAGGGGCTTTCGCGCGACGACAACGCAAGAGGCGGGGCAGCTCGGAACGAGTGACGCGGAACAATTGGCTTTCGCCGCGCGCCAAGGGAAAACCATTCTGACGCACAACCGTGTGGATTTCGAGGTTCTGGCGCGATCATACTTTGAGGCTAAGAAGCCTCACTCCGGTATCGTTATCGCTGCTCGACGCCCTCCCAAGGAACTGTCCCAGCGTGTTCTGATCCTTCTCAACGCCCTTTCGGCGGATGAAATCGAGAATACGATAAGATACATCTGACTGCCCCTGGTATTTCTTCGTGAGCGTGCACCAAGAAGTTGCACGGGCGGCTCGACCATGGCCGCGGACAAGATGCCGCAACCATCTCTATCCGCTGATCAGGCGCGCCGTGGCGCCGAGCTTGGCGCACGCTTTAGCAAGCGCCGGGCTTCGGATAACCGCGCAGGCGAAACGCCTCCATGACAAGCGGCCTACTTCTTCCCGGGCTTTTTCGGAGGCTTAACGTTGGAT
>QHZO01000106.1:1420-18436 GCA_003224695.1 Acidobacteriota bacterium | reverse complement strand
CCCAATGCTCAAGTTGCAACAGCTCGCGCGGCGACTCTTCGACGAACGCTTCCACGGCATCCTGATCCGACAGCCAGTCGCCGCCCGAAATCGTGTCATAGGCGTGAGCCTCGAGGCTGTCGCCGGGCTTGATCACCCCCGCCGCGCCCCCCTCGGCAGAAACCGTGTGGCTGCGCATCGGGTAAACTTTCGAGAGCACCCGGATGTCGAGCTTGGGGTTTGCCTCTGCTGCCGCAATCGCCGCGCGCAGACCGGCGGCTCCCCCACCCACGATGAGAATATCGCAATTGTGAACGTCCATGACGGGTGGCCCGTGGAAACTCAAAAACCGGTGAGAGGATAGATGAGGAACGGCGAAATCTCAAGCTGCAAACCGGAAGAAAAGCGGTGCCGCGCCTGGCGGGATGTTTAAGCGCTCGAGCCTCCGCATTATCGCGCCCGCCGGGGTGAAGCCTCAAGAAAACCCCCACCCATGGTGGAATCCTGGATGGCCTTGAGAAGATCGGGCGTGGATATGGTTGCCGTGCCGAATTTCAGAACCACGCGGCCCGCGGCCAGATTGGCGAGCTCCGCCGCCACGCGCATGGGAGCGCCGGCGGCGGCGGCGAGCGCCAGCACGGCGAGGACGGTGTCCCCGGCTCCGGTGACGTCGTAGACAGGCCGCCGGACGGCATTAATGTCGTGGATCCCGCCCGAGGACTCGAACAGCGTCATCCCTTCGCCGCCGCGCGTTAGCAGCAGATGCACGCAATTGAGTTCGGCGCGGAGCCGCCGCCCGTGCGTGTACAAGTCCCCGCGCGATCGCATGGAGTGGCCCGCCATCATCTCCGCCTCGCGCAAGTTGGGAGTGACCAGCGTCGCGTGCCGGCAGATTTCCGGCTGCAGGGGCTTCGGATCTACCAGCACAGGAATTCGCCGTTGCCGCGCCCGGGCGGTGACTGCGGCCGAAAGCTTGGTGGTCACCGAACCCTTGCCATAGTCGGAGATCACGAGCGCGTCGAGCTTGCCGGACGGCGAGCCGGGCTTCTCCATCGCGCGGGTGATTCGCCGCGCGAGCGCCGATTCGGTAGCCGGCGAGATTGGCTCCGCGCGCTCGAAGTCGAGCCGCAGAAGCTGGTGCTGCTGCGCCACGATGCGAACCTTGCGTGGCGTTGAGCGGTCGCGAACCCGAAGGAGTGTCCGGCAGGAAACGCCTTGCGCCTTGAGAAGTTTCAGGAGCTTCTCGGCGTTTTCGTCCTGGCCGATGGCGCCGAAGGGAATGGGCCTTCCTCCGAGCGCCTGAACATTTGCCGCCACATTCCCCGCGCCGCCGGCGAATCCCTCGCCCGCGCCTCCGGAGGGAAACAAAACCACCGGTACGGGAGCCTCCGGCGAGATGCGCGTTGCCTCGCCGCGCAGAAGCTCGTCGAGCATAAAGTCGCCAAGCACGCCGACCGTCTGGCCGTGAAAGCGCCGCACGGTATCCGCCCATTCCTTTAACGGATTCTTCATCGTCAATTCCCGGAGCTAGGTCTCATGGGTGCGGCGAGCACCTGATCCACCGCCGTCTCAACCTGCTCGAGCGTCACCGACAAAATGCACTCCGGCCGCTCATAGCAATAGCACCGATCGCCCGGGCAGGGATTGCAGTCATACGGGTTCTGGACAATGCGCGCCGAGCTTTCCGAGCTCGCACGTGGCCACGGCCCCCAAATTTTCGAGCTCGACGAGCCGAAGATTACCACAGACGGACGCGCCAGCGCCGCGGCTATGTGCGCCGGCCCGCTGTCATTGCCGATGAACAAGCGCGCGCCCGCGAGCGCGGCGGCGAATTGGCCGAGGCTTGCGCCCTTCAACCGCCGAAGCTTGCCGCTCGAACTCCGCTCGACCGCGTCGAGCACGGCGGATTCATTCGGCCCGCACGAGAAGATCGCTTGAAGGCCGCGCTGGCGCTCGAGCCAATCACCAAGCTGCGCGAATTTGTCAGACGCCCAAGCCTTCGTTCGATAGAGCGCCGTGGGATGAATCACGGCGTAATCCGCGCCCGGCTCGATGTTGAGGCTGTGACGCGTCGCTGCCCACCACTCGCGGTGTTCGGGCGAAATGAAAAGGCGCGCCCGCGGGATCTCGTGGCGCGGCATGCCAAGATAAAAAAAGGCCGCGGCTTGATGTTCCGCGGTGTGAACGCTTTCGATTCCGAGAATCTTGCGCGCGTCAGGAATCAGGAGGTCGTACGCGCCGGCCGAGCGAAAGTGCGCGAAGCCGGCTTTTAAGCGCGCGCCGCTTAAACGAGTCAGCCACAAACTGGTGGGGCCTCCATGCAGGTTTACGCAAAGCTCGAACCGGCGCGAGCGGAGCAGGCGCGCGGCGCGAATCCGTGCCAAGATTTTTCCCAGGCCGCGGCCTTCGCCGGGATCAAGGATCTCTTCGACGTCGGGGTTCCCTTGGAGGAGCTCTTTGAAAGCAGCCTCGACGACAACCGAAATACGGAGGTCCGGCCGCCAGCCTTTGAGCAGCCTGAGCGCCGGGGTCATCAGCACGATATCGCCAATGGAGCGCAACCGGATGAGCAAGACGTGGGCTTTCGGAGGAAGGGAAGGGAGAACGTCCAATGCGTTCATGATGGGGAGGAACTCGTAACTCGGCTCACTCCGCCTCGATCTTGGCTTCGTCCACGAGCATCACAGGGATATCGTCTTTGATGGGATACACGCGCCGGCACTGCGTGCACTTAAGGCCCTGTCCGTCAGGCGTGAGCTTGACCGGCGCTTTGCAGAGCGGACATACGAGAATGTCCAAAAGTTCCTGGCTGACAGCCATTTTCGGGCCTCTTCACCCTCGCGCGCAATCTAGCAGAGCCAGCGCCAAGTTTCAAGGTGCTACCGCGGCCAGTGGGCATGGTATTCCATACCGAAATGCTTGCGCACTTCCTAGCCGCTTCAGACACGTCCGGTGTAATCTTGAAGGTCTTAGTTTGGATTCGTGAAAACCCGTTGACATTCTTGACTGGCCTCATGACGTTCGTGACGGCGCTCTATGCACGCGCCACGACGAAATACGTTCAAATTCTTGTAGACCAGCTTGCTGCCCAAATCGAACCGGGGATCGATGTCAGGCTGGAAAATGGTCGGTGGCTAGCGGATGAGTTTAGGGGGACGATTGTCTTCGCGTGGCAACACGGCTCACGGAGTGGATCGGCCACTCCTTAACACCCAGCCAAAATCTGGCGATAGACATCACGGTACCGTTCCAGCACCCGACGGCGGTACCGCACGCGCAGTCGGCGTCGATTGAGGGGTTCATTGCATACAAGGATGGCAGAAATCTGGGCAGATACCAATGTGACATGCTTTCAGGGGGCTACGTAAGCAGGCATCGCCAGAGTGAACTGGGCAGAATTAGGCTCTGGCTCGCAACGAAACTTTACGAGCTCTGGTGGAGGCTCACGGTGTGGCAGATGGGCCAACGAGTCAAGAGGGGCACCCCGCAATCAATTGGGAGGAGAAATTGAGCAAGGAGCGAAATCACAGGAGAGGCAGGGGAGAAACGACTGGCGGGAACGTTGCCCGCAGGGCAGTTTTGAAGATGATGGCGCTCCTGGCGGGGTACGGGAAACTGTCCGGCGAACATTGTGTTGCCAAGCCGGGCGAAGAGGCCATACGCGGTGTGTTGCAGGCCGCTCTTGCAAAGTCCGGCCCGGGCGACCAATCGCTGGGAACCAACCCGATGGGACTTGCATATGACCTTTTTCTCGCTGGTCCCGATCTTGAGGTGGTCCCGGCAAGTAACTGGAGGCCCAAGCCCGCCGAGGTGGAGGTTCGTCCAGGCCTAAGAACATACGAGACCGAGTACTGCGTTATGAAGGCGATGACAGCTTTTCTCCCGGCGTCAACAAAATGGACTATTTCCGACAAGGCCTGGGACACTAATCCCGGTCACTCCCTCATTTTGCTTGGGTCCGGCGCTTCAAATCTTGCCACGCGAGATTTCCTCGGGGACAAGCGCGACCGCAAATGGACCGTCATCTATCCAGACGGCGAGATCGAACTTGCATATTCAATGGCACAAGCCGAGGGCTATGTCGAACGAGAGCAATACGGGGAGCTTTACCGAGGACCAGCCGCCGCGATAGTGGGCAACAACAATCGACGAATCTTAAAACCCGAGACCCACGGGATCAGGCTTCAGGAGGACTACCTTCTCGTGACGCGATTGCCCCGCCGTGCAGCCGGTGACGATCCATCCGTGTTGATCTTTGCCGGGCTACATGGCCCAGGCACCCGTGCTGCGGAACATTTCTTTTCCTCAATCGATGAACGCGAGCTGTCCTATCTTGCCGATAAAATCGGTTTCAGCGGGAAGCGCCGCATGCCATTCTTCCAGGCGGTCTTCAGGGCGCGAAATATCAGCTCGAAACTTGGATTCGCAGTCCTTGCCGAGTTGGTCTGCATGAGGGAAGAATGTCCGCCAGTGATCCTAAAGCCGTCCCAGCGGTAGGGCTGCTGTAAGCTGCCGCGTGACCAGTCGGGAGGTTGCCATAGCGAACTAAGCCCTAGATCCGGCTTACAACCGCCGGGTTATCATCGTGAGTTTCGAGCGGAAGTCGCGCGCGGCCGACGGCAGCCGCCACACGGCCATAATGGCTGAGCCCTGGTAAACGCGCTCGAAGCCGGATTCCGACTGCGAGATGGTTTCGATCGGCACAATCCACCAGCGGGGAGCGGGGTCGGCCGTGAGCACACACTCGACCCGCTGCCACTCATCGGTGACGCGAAGTTCGGGAGAGATGATTTGCCCTTTGAACTCGAGCGGATGGCGTTCTCCATTCGCTTCGAAGTAGCGGTCGGGCGCGTCAGGGGCAAGCAAGTTCAAAACCAGCTCCATCCCGAGCGCGGATTCTCCGAGCGCACGGTCCGACGACAGCGCGGCTGAGCACTCGAGCTGCCAGATGTCCCCTCGCGATTCGGCGTGAAGGGTCTTCACTCCTCGGAGTTCGCCAGAGCCATGGCGGACGGTCCGTTCGAGCCGCACGGTCCCCTCCCGCACTGCGGAATCGGGCGACCCGCGAGCTCGGAGTTTTCGTCGAGCCGCAGGTAATCGAAATCATCAAGCCCTTTGGCCGCGGGGAAAGCATAGACGCGAAACGCGTGCCGGGCGTAATGGTCGTAGCGGAGGAGGGCGGATAGGTTCGCCTCCTTGCTCAACACGCGCTCGTGGATGGAAGCCGGGCCTTCCGCCCGTCGGCTGGCGGGCTGGCCGGAGGTGACGCGCTCGCGAACCTGGTCGTGGTATGCCTCCTCGCGGCGGGTCAGGGAATTAATCAATTCCACGTCGGAGGGCTTGAAGCGGAGGCTCGAGACCGTTCCACCGTCGTCGGGCCGGAGGATCATCGCGAAGATGGGGTCCCCGAGGAGAACCTCGTTGCGCCCGTCGGCGTTGAAATCGCGAATTTCGCTGTGCGGAGCGTGGGCGGGGGGCTCGAGCCGGTCGAGCAAGACTTCCGCCTGGATGAGATGGCGAAGCAGCGCGCTGCGCAAGTGCGGCGCGTAAATGCCGCCGAAGACGCCGTGCCAATAAGCGTCGTTACATTGCGCGGCCAGGAGGTGAGTTTCCGCCTCGCGGACAATGGAGGCGCGATTCTTGGCGGCCGTGCGGTGGCGCTTTTCGGTTTCCAGCCGCCGGCTGACTTCGAGCATGAGTTTGTGAATTTGATTCGACTCGGGGTATTTGACCAAAAAATTCTGCCAAATGCCGCCGCGAAGGAACCGCCGCTGCCGCCCTCCACTCGGTGCTCTTTCAGTTTCTTCGATGGCGAGTTTCAGCTCCCTCGCCGTGCGCGGCGGCAGCGCCCACTCCATCATTTCCTCGTAGGAGGCTGTCGGGAGGTAGATCCGCCCCACGGGTGGATGGCGGGCGAGATACGCCGAGACGGTGGTGGTCTCAAGCCACGTGGAAGCGCCTTCGATCGCTGCCAGGAACCGCTCGAGCCAGCCGTTCTTGTACACATGGTCGTAGGTGCCCGGCCAGACGCCGAACTTCTTGCCGTCGTCTCCCATGGCGAAGAGGCGCGAGTCCAGGCCCTCTCCCTCGCGCAAAACGCTCAGAGTTTCTTCGGGCTCGCGGAAGGGGATAGCGTAGCGCAGGGCCTTCAAGCTGGGAACCAGGCGAAGCGCGGAGCCGGTTTCTTCGGTGACGTAAACGCCGTGGAGCTCTGACGGCTCCAAGCCGGCCGCGAGAAAATGCGTGTCGTCGAGGACCAGATAGTCCACGCCTGCCTCCGCCAGCGGCTTGGGAAGGCTTGGCTCCCACACGCGCTCGGCAAGCCAAGCGCCCGCGGGGCGCGCGCCGAATCTTGATTCGATATAGTCGGAGAGCTTGCGGATGTGGGCTTGTTTGTCGGCGTCGGAGATGGCCGCCAAAATGGGTTCGTAAAAGCCTCCGCCGACCAATTCCACCTGCTGGCGCGCGACCAGAAGTCGCAGCAGGTCAAGAAACTCGGGGTGATACGCCTCGAGCCACTCCAGCAGAATGCCCGAGTAATGCAGGCTCAAGCGGATGGAGGGATGGGCCAAGAGCGCTGCGACAAACGGGCGATAGGCTTTCTGGTAAGCCTCCTCGATGACATGGTCGAAGTTACCAACCGGCTGATGGGAGTGAATGACCAACGCCAAGGAGACTTTATTCGGCATGCGCCCTCACAAAACGGCATGGTGCATGTGGCATATGGAATGGGGCGCGGCCTGGCGCCTGCCCCTATCTACCACCTGCAGCATGCCACCGTGGCCCGAGCGAAGTAGAATCCAACTGAGCCTGCTTAGGATAGAATCAAACGGCTTTTATTGCCAGAGCGAAAGCCCGGCTTCACGGCTCGAACTCCGCGCGCTTTTCGGGCAGAATAATGCCTGGGTGAAAATCCTGTGGTGAGCATCCTCGTTCGTACGGTCGCCATCCTGGCGCTGGTTTCTCTGAACGCCTTTTTCGCCGCGGCGGAGTATGCGTTGCTCAGCGTTCGCCGCACGCGCATCGAGCAACTGGTCGCGGAAGGCAACCGGCGCGCGCGGGTGGTGCAAACGTTGCTTGCGGACACCGGATTGCTGATTTCCGGCACGCAGTTCGGGATGACGCTGATCAGCCTGCTCATGGGTTGGCAAGGCGAGGCCATCATGGCCGAGGCCATCGAGCAGGTGGTGGAAGGGCGCCTGGAACACTTCACCTCGCTGCTCGTCGCACATTCGATCGCGGTGGCTTTTTCGTTCATTCTCATCACGATCTTGCTGATGGTGCTCGGGGAGTTGGTGCCCAAAGCCATCGCTTACGAGCGCGCCGACCGCGTTTCGCTACTGGTGGCGCGGCCGATGCTCGTCTTTCTCGAGCTCGGCCGCTATCCCGTGCGGGCCCTCGACAACATGGCCGAGGTTATACTTCGCGCCCTCGGCCAGGAGAATCCCGGACAGGTACACGGCTCGCCGCACACGCCGGAAGAGGTCAAGCTGATCGTGGCGGGCTTTCGCAAGCGCGGAGTGCTCGGCGAAGAGCAGGAGGAAATGATCCGCAGCGTTTTCGACCTCCACCAGGCGCTGGTGCGTGAGATCATGACGCCCTGGGCGAAGATTACCTGCCTGCCGCTCACCTCCGACCTCAAGCGCCTGCTCCAGCGCGTGGTCGAGGACCGCTACACGCGCGTGCCCATCTACGATGGCCCGCGCGATCACATTGTGGGCATCCTCAACACGAAAGACTTGCTGCGCATCGCTTTCGACCGCATGAAGCAGGGGACGCCGCTCCAGGAGCCCTTCGACCTCGCGAGTATCCTTTATAAACCCACGATCGTTCCCGAGACGATGACTCTCGACCGGATGCTCGAGGAGGCGCGCCAGCGGCACTCGCAAATCGCGCTGGTCGTCAACGAGTTTGGCACCTTCGTCGGCCTGGTAACGCTCGAAGACGTGCTGGAAGAGGTCGTCGGCGAAATCCAGGATGAGTACGACCGCGAAGAGAGAGCCATTCGCACCGCCGGCGACGGCGTCCTCATCGTGGAAGCGTCGGAGAACTTGCGCGACTTGGCGGAGGACTACGAGCTTGTCCTGCCCCGCGATGCCGGATATACCACCCTCGCGGGATTCGTTCTCGCGCGCCTCGGCGTTATTCCCATCGGCGGAGAGGTTTTTTATTACGATAACCGCCGCTACACCGTGCTCGAAATGGACGGCCGCCGCGTGGCTAAGGTGAAGGTGGAGAAGCTTCCGAGCGCGTCCTCGGCGACAAGCGCCGCTGCCGGAACTGCAGATACCGCGACGCCCGCCCGCGCGTCCAAGGCGCCGTAGGGGCAGGCCTTGCGCCTGCCCTTTTGGGGCACCCACGAGGGGCGCCCCTACTCCGCTGGGGGCGGGCATGCCGAGAGCTGAGGTGTAAGCTTCGGATCGAAACGGAAATCGGATGGCGCCACAAGCTCCACCAGAAATTCGGCGGAGCGGATCGCGTCATCGGGAGTAACGTCGGATTTGATGATCTTCAAGCGCAGCAAGCCCGTGCGGAGTTTCCCGAGCGCGTTCCAATACTCATCGGCAGCTTTGTCCGGGCGAGGCGCGGAATAGGGCCACAGGGAGTTGGTGACGAAGGGCCAGAAACGGTCGTAATCGCCTTTGTTGAGCAGGAAGCGTGATTCGCGGTTTCGACTCAATGAATCCCGTGCAGTCACTCCGTACGCGGCGCCGAGGAACTGAGAAGGGTTGAACCGAAGCGGCGGATTGACCGTATAAATGTAGTCGTGGCCGTCCGCGTCTTCGAGAGAAAACGTCCATTCCGCTTCTCCACTCTTCGGCTCCCAAGTTTTCGTCTTGAAGGTGAGGTCGTTGACGCGCTGTTTGTAATTCTCGCCCGCCTTGAGCGAGAAATTAAGAGCAATGCTTTTGCAAGCGGGCTCCGCGGGCTTCTGGACGAAAAGTGAAATCGCGAGCGAGCAGAGCGCGGGCAATATCATCATGGGTCTCGAGCGTAAGTCAGGTTCCGATACCAAATTCCGAAGAGTCGCCCCCCGAGGACATCTCCGAGCGGCTCCTCCGCATCGCACTGTTCAGGTTGGGTGCCGCAACTCGCGGCGCGTTCCGGCGTTTATATTATAATGGTTGAGGATGGGACTATGCGATTTGGCCAGAAAATTATGCTTTTGGCGGCGTTCCTGCTCGGTTCACCCGCGGCGTGGGCCGCGCTTGGACAGCCGGTTGCTTCGGTCGAGAACGACCGCGTCAACATGCAAGGCGAGCTGAAGGTTATCCCAGGCGCTGGATTCAACGTTCATCAAATCACCACTCCGGCCGGCGTCGCTGTCAAGGAATACGTTACCCCGAGCGGCGTGGTCTTCGGCGTCTCCTGGCGCGGGCCGGTCTTTCCGGACCTCTCTCTATTGCTCGGGAAATACATCACGCAATTCCAGCGGGGGGCGAGCTCTCAGCCTTCGTACCGTCGGCGTCATATCATGGTCCACACGGCTGATTTCGTGGCCGAAACGGGCGGCCACATGCGCGACCTGCGCGGTGTGGCTTATCTGCCTGGACTCTTGCCCCCTGGCGTCAACCAAACAGCGGTGAAGTGACCGGCCGACGTGGTAAACGAATGGGGCTGGAGCCCCTAACTCAGTGAATTATGGCCCAGCGAATTGTGCATGCGTCATCAGTCTTGGGCGTCGAAGGAGAGAGGTAGCGATGCATCGTCCGAAAGCGGCATGGCAAGTCTTAACCGAAAAATCCTTTGGGGGCGCGTTGTTGCTTGCCTTCCTGATCTTAAGTTGCGGCAAGGCAAACAACAGTTCGTCGAATCCCCCGCCGCCTCCGCCCGCGAACACCGAAGCCCTTAGCGTGGATGCCGGCCCGACCAACTCTTTTGTGAATGGGCTGTTCACAACCATAACTGTTTGTGCTCCGGGGACTTCGACCTGTAATACCATTGATCATGTTTTGGTGGACACAGGCTCCTATGGACTGCGTCTGCTCGCGTCTGGCGCGGCTGGCGGCAAGTTGACGCTTGCGTTGAGCCAGCAGACGAATTCGACCGGAGCCGTTGCCGAGTGCGCGCAGTTTGCCGATTCGTTTACATGGGGTCCGGTGGCAATTGCTGACGTCAAGATCTCGGGAGAAAAGGCAAGCTCCGTCCCCATCCAGGTTGTCGGCGACGCGAATTATCCCGATTCCACTGCTCCCACCATAGCAAGCTGCACGAACGGCAGCACCATTCCTTCGGGCGACACGCTGGGGGCGCTCGGCGCGAACGGCATTCTCGGCGTGGGAGTATTTACCGACGACTGCGGCCCGGCCTGCGCCTCGACGACAAGCAACCCGGGAGTTTATTTCGCCTGCCCCAGCCCCCCGACTTCTTCATCGTCCTGCGCGGTCATCGCCGAGCCCGAGTCCAGCCAACTGCAAAACCCGGTTTGGATGTTCTCATCCGACAACAACGGGCTTTCGATTTCGATGCCCTCCGTTCCTCCGACGGAAGTTGGAGCGCTGACTGAATCGGGCACTCTGACCTTCGGCATCGGGACACAATCGAATAATGCGCTGGGGAACGCCAAGGTCTATACAACCGACGGTTTCGGAAACTTTACCACGAATTACAGCGGCTCCAGCTATGGCACGAACGGCGTGCCTAATTCGCAGAGCTTTATTGACTCAGGTTCGGGGGCCATGTTTTTCTTGGATCCCATCACCACCGGAATTCCCGGGTGCACAACATGCCCAACGGGGGCGAGCCTGGCGGGCCTTTACTGTCCTCCCGCGCCGGTGAATAAATCGGCGACCAACGTGGGGCAAAACGGCACTTCCGGTACGGTTCCGTTTA
Source organism: Acidobacteriota bacterium (assembly GCA_003224695.1). GTDB lineage: Bacteria > Acidobacteriota > Terriglobia > UBA7540 > UBA7540 > Gp13-AA74. Next base: position 7,624 of record QHZO01000106.1, on the reverse strand, counting down.
CCGTCTCCAGCGCCGCAACCCTTATCTGCAGTACGTCGAATACTGCATACTCTGACCTCGCCGGGCAGAGTTCGCTCACTTTTGACTGGGGGATGAACTTCTTCTACGGCAAGACCGTTTTTGTGGGGATTGACGGCCAGACGACGCCGGGGGGCACGGGACCTTACTGGGCTTATTGAGGTCCCCCCTCTCCCATATCCGATCGCAAGACGGCTCCAAGAGTCAGTTCTATTTATCCCACTCCGTGTGAAAGACGCCTTCCTTATCAATCCTGCGGTAGGTGTGCGCGCCGAAATAGTCGCGCTGCGCCTGAAGAAGGTTCGCGGGCAGACGCGCCTGGCGATAGCTGTCAATGTAAGTGAGGGAATTTGAGAAGGCGGGGCAGGGAACGCCGACCTCGGCGCACATCTTGACGGCCTCGCGCAAGCAGCCGCTGTTTTCATTGATGAGCCGGCTGAACTCCTGAGCGAGGAGCAAATTCTTCAGGCCCGGCTGCGATTGAAACGCCACGCGGATCGGGTCGAGCAGCTTCGCGCGGATGATGCAGCCGCCTTTCCAAATGCGCGCCGTCTCAGCGAGATTTAAGCCATAGTGGTATTCGTTCGAGGCGACGCGAAGCTGCTCAAACCCTTGCGCGTAGCAGGCGACCGCGGTGATCTTGTAGGCTTGGCGAAGGTTTGCCAGGAACGACTTCCTGTCGCCGGAGAATTTCGCACTCGGGCCGATAAGGATTTTCGATGCAGCCACGCGGTCCGCTTTCGCGCCCGAGATGATGCGCGCCAGCACCGAGGCGGTAAGCGTCGGGACGGCCACGCCCAGGTCCATGGCGTCCTGCGCGGTCCACTTGCCGGTGCCTTTCTGTTCGGCGGTGTCGAGCACCAGATCCACCAACGGTTTTTTTGTCTCGGGATCCAATTTCCCGAGGACCACAATTGTGATTTCCATCAAAAAGGAATTCAAGTCCGCGGCATTCCATTCCGCGAAGACGTCGCGGACTTCCGGGCCGGAGAGGCCCGCGAGGTTTTTCATGATGTCGTAAGCCTCGCAAAGCGTTTGCATGATTCCGTACTCGATGCCGTTGTGGACCATCTTGACGTAGTGCCCTGCGCCGCCCGGCCCAAGGTAAGTGCAGCAGGCGCCGTCTTCGGTCTGAGCGGCCATCTTGGTGAGCACGGCTTCCAGGTGCCGGTAAGACTCTTCGCGTCCTCCCGGCATAAGCGACGGCCCGTGGAGCGCGCCTTCTTCGCCGCCGCTCACTCCCATGCCAAAGAAGCGCAAGCCGCTGGCTTCCAGGTCCTTCGCGCGCCGCTCCGTATCTTTGAAATAAGAATTGCCGCCATCTATAAGAATGTCATCGGGGCTGAGGTGGGGGTTGATGTCGTGTAGGACGGCATCCACAGGCTTGCCCGCCGGGACCATCATCCAGATTCGCCGCGGCGTCTCGAGCGCCTGCGTGAAATCTTGGAGGGAATTGCTGACCACGATTTTCTTTCCGCGAACCGCCTCAGCCACTTGAGCTCGTTTACTCGCGTCCACATCAAACCCGGCAACGGGAAAGCCCTTGCTTTCGGCGTTCAAGGCCAGGTTCTTCCCCATCACGCCCAAACCAATGATGCCCAAATGCTGTTTGCCCATCGACTCCTCCGTTCGTCCTCTTCCCACTCGACGGCATTGCGGCAATCTAAATAGGTTTCTCCGTGTCTTCCGTGCCTAGCAGGCTGAGGAAAAACCCACGCGGGCTGTCATTCCGGCGAGCCGCAGGCGACGAGGAATCTCGCAGGTCCTCTATTCTCAGAGCGAGATTCCTCTCCGTCAGCTGACGGATCGGAATGACAGTTGTCCGAAACGTTTTTCATCAGCCTGCCAGACTTTCACACGGAGCGCCTCAGTGTTCTCCGTGATACTAACCTCCATTTTCTTCGCGGCGCACGAAGATCTTTCTTGCTTGCTTGCCACTTGCCACTCACCACTCGCCACTTTGTCCAATTTGGTTGCGGCCTCCGGCCCGCGCCAGGCTCAGTCTTTTTCAGCCACAGAGGACACGGAACCGCCTAGCTGCTGTCAAGCATCGCTCGGAAAATCTGTGCGAGCAGCAACCGTTTTCTCCTCTCGTAGCACAGAGCGCTTAGTCTATGGAAAGGCGTTAGGTGTCGCAACCCAAATTGGGCGGCGGGTAGTGGTGTCATTTGCCAGACATGGGCGCTCCAATGTGTAGCCATTCCCGCTTTCGCGGGAATGACCGGTGTTTCGAAAGGGTCTCATACCGAATGGCACCAGCTCCGATTCTCAAACCCACTCTGTAACTATCCCGATAAAGTTATATAATCCCTGTTCGTTCCGGTGTCCAAGCGATTGGCCGTCGCATCCAATCAACTATAGGGCGGCTTCGCCGCGCGGCTCGATTTTGTACGGGGAAAAACTCGAGCCGCCTCGATCGGAGGGTGAACCCATTGAATGGTCAGACCGTCGCGCAGCGGGAGAAGGTGGCGCTCACTCCCGCCCAGCTTGATCAGCTTTGCATCAACACCATTCGTTGCCTGGCCATGGACGCCGTCCAGAAGGCCAATTCCGGCCACCCCGGGCTTCCCATGGGCGCCGCGCCGATGGCCTACGTCCTGTGGGACCGATTTCTTCGCCACCACCCCCACAAGCCTCGATGGCCGAATCGCGACCGCTTCATCTTGTCGGCCGGCCACGGCTGCATGTTGCTCTACAGTCTTCTTCACTTGACCGGATACGGCCTGACGCTCGACGACATCAAACAATTTCGCCAGTGGGGCAGCAAGACTCCGGGCCATCCTGAGCATTTGCTCGTCGAAGGCATCGAGACCACCACCGGCCCGCTCGGACAAGGCTTCGGCAACGGCGTGGGCATGGCCATCGCCCGGCTCTATCTCGGGGCGTACTTCAACCGGCCCGGCCACGAAATTGTGGACTACAAAATTTACGCCCTGGTGAGTGACGGCGACCTGATGGAAGGCGTGGCGTCGGAAGCGGCGTCGCTTGCCGGGCATCTGGGCCTCTCGCCGCTGATCTACATTTACGACAACAATCACATTTCGATTGAAGGCCCGACGGAGTTGGCGTTCACCGAAGACCGCGGCAAGCGCTTCGAGGCCTACGGATGGTTCGTCGAGTACCTTCCCGACGGCAACGACGTGGAGGCCGTGGATCGCGCCATCCGCGCGGCGCAGGCGGAAAAGGAGCGGCCCTCGTTAATCATTTGCCGGACGCACATCGCCTACGGCAGTCCGCACAAGCAGGATTCCGCCGAAGCTCATGGCGCGCCTCTGGGCGAGGAAGAAGTGGCGCTCACCAAGAAGAACTTCGGCTGGCCGGCCGAGCCGAAATTTTACATTCCGGAAGAAGCGCTCGAGCATTTTCGCAAAGCCATCGAGCGCGGGAAAAAGGCCGAGGCCGACTGGCAACGTCGTTTGGCCGAATATCGCAAAGCGCACCCCGAACTCGCCGTGGAATGGGACCGCTACGTCAACGGTGAGTTGCCGGCGGGCTGGGAGAAGAAACTTCCGACGTTCAAGCCTTCCGACGCGGCCATGGCGACGCGCCAGGCGTCAGGGAAAGTGCTCAACGCCATCAGCGCCTCGCTTCCGACTCTCGTCGGCGGCTCCGCGGACCTTGCGCCTTCAACTGACACGCTGGTCAAGGGCGCCGGCGAGTTCGAGAAGGGCAATTACGGCGGGAAGAATTTCCATTTCGGCGTGCGCGAACACGGCATGGGTTCCGTTGTGAACGGCATGGCGCTTTCGGGTCTGCTCCCTTTCGGCGCGACGTTCTTGATTTTTTCCGACTACATGCGCCCGACGCTGCGGCTCGCGGCGCTGATGGAGCTCCACTCGATTTTCGTTTACACGCACGACAGTATTTTCCTCGGCGAAGACGGCCCCACGCACGAGCCCATCGAGCATATTCCATCGCTCAGGGCGATTCCTAATCTCTGTTTCATCCGCCCGGCCGACGCCAATGAAACTGCGGTGGCCTGGCGGATCGCCATCGAGCATCGCGGCGGGCCGGTGGCGATGGCCTTGACGCGCCAAAAGCTCCCAGTCTTCGACCGCCAGAAGTGTGGATCGGCGGAGGGCTTGGCGAAAGGTGCCTACATTTTGGCCGACGCCGCCTCGAAACGCCCGGAGGTCCTGCTGATCGCTTCGGGGTCTGAGGTGAGCGTTGCCTTCGAGGCTTACGAAAAGCTGGTTGCGGAGGGCGTGGCCGCGCGCGTGGTCAGCATGCCTTCCTGGGATTTGTTTGAGCGCCAGCCGCAAGCTTATCGTGAGGAAGTTTTGCCGCCTGAGGTTACGGTGCGGCTCGCCATCGAGGCGGCGGCGCCTTTCGGCTGGGAGCGCTACGTTGGCCCGCGTGGCGCGGTGATCGGCATGACGCGCTTTGGGGCCTCGGCGCCGTATCAGGTTCTGGCGGAAAAATTCGGCTTTACCGCCGCCAACGTGGTCCGCAAGGTCCACGAATTGATTGGGCGGTAAGCCATCATAGAGCGAGGTATTTATGGCAGAAAATCCGCTTCGGCAACTTAACCGTTTGGGTCAGAGTGTTTGGTATGACTACATCCGGCGCGGAGAAATTCTTTCCGGCCGCGGGAAGCAAAGATTACGACGAGGCAATCGAACAACTGGTTCAGGCAGACTTGCCGACACCGCAGATTTTCGAGCGGCTCGCGGTGGAAGACATTCAGAAAGCCGCGGACTTGTTTCGCCCGACTTACGAGGCGACCGGTGGGGCAGACGGCTTCGTGAGCTTGGAGGTTTCGCCCACTCTGGCCCGTGACACTGCCGGAACCATCGGCGAGGCGCGAAGGCTCTTCGCCGCGGTGAACCGCCCGAACGTCTTTATCAAAATTCCCGGAACGAAGGAAGGCTTGCCGGCCATCCTGCAGATGCTTACCGAAGGCGTGAACATTAACATCACCTTGCTATTCGCCGTGGAGCGTTACGTCGAAGTGGCGGAAGCGTACTTGGCGGCGCTCGAAGCGCGGGCGCGACAGGGGAAGCCGGTGGACCGCATCGCCTCCGTCGCAAGTTTCTTTGTCAGCCGAATTGATACGCTGGCGGACCAGGAAATCGGCGCGAAAATTCAGGCTGCAAAAAGCGATGAGGAGCGCAAGAAACTCGAAGCATTGGCTGGCCGCGCGGCCATTGCCAACGCCAAGCGGGCGTATCAGGAATTCAAGCGCCTCTTTTCGGGCCCGCGCTTCCAAGCTCTGGCGGCCAAAGGCGCCAAGGTCCAACGGGTGCTTTGGGCTTCGACCAGCGCCAAGAACCCTAAATACCGGGACGTCCTTTACGTGGAGGACCTCATCGGTCCGCATACCATCAACACCATGCCGGCGGCGACCATGGCCGCCTTCCGCGATCACGGGGCGGCTCGCCTCACCATTGAAGAGGGACTCGAAGAATCGCGGCGCTTCCTTGACGAGCTCGAGCGGGCCGGCATCAGCCTTGCGCGAGTAACCCAGAAACTCGAAGACGACGGCGTGGCGGCCTTTTCCAGCGACTTCCTCAAGCTTCTCAAGGTAATCGAAGAGAAGCGCAGCCGGATTCTGGCGGCCTTAGTGGACCGCTGGAGCTATTCGGCGCCCGACCTTCAGCCCGCCGTTCAGGCGGCGCTCGACCGGCTGGATAAAGAGAATTTCGCAAAGCGACTTTGGGACCGCGACCCCTCGCTTTGGAAATCCGATCCCGCGCATCAGAAGATCATCCGCAACGCCTTGGGCTGGCTTTCGGTTTGTCAATCCATGCTGGAACACATTGAGGGCGTGGTGAATTTCGCCGAAGAAGCGCGGCGAGCCGGATTCAAGCGTGCAGTGTTGCTGGGCATGGGGGGAAGCAGTCTCTGCCCCGACGTTTGCCGCGCCACGTTCGGCGCCGCGCCGGGTTACCTCGCCCTGCACGTGCTGGACTCGACGGTGCCGGCGGCCATCGAAGGCCTGGAGAAATCGGTGAATCTGGCGGAGACGCTGTTCCTAGTCTCGAGCAAATCGGGTGGAACGGCGGAAACCCTCAGCTTCTTCCGCCACTTTTACGACCGCGTGGCCCGGCTCGAGGTCGGCGATGCTGGAAATCATTTTGTGGCCATCACCGACCCGGGAACCTCGCTCGAAGCTTTGGCCAAGGAGAAGAGGTTCCGCGCGATCTTCCACGGTTATCCGGACATTGGCGGCCGGTACTCCGCGCT
>QHZO01000106.1:0-1403 GCA_003224695.1 Acidobacteriota bacterium | reverse complement strand
GTGCAGGCCTCGAAGAGCTGCATTTCTGTGAAGGATAATCCGGGCGTCGCGCTGGGCGTGGTGCTGGCCGAGGCCGCCAAGGCCGGCCGCGACAAGATCACGTTTGTGGTTTCCGAAAGCGTCGAGACGCTGGGCGGCTGGCTCGAGCAATTGGTCGCCGAAAGCACTGGCAAAGAGGGAAAGGGCTTGGTGCCGGTCGCGGAGGAATCGCTGGGCGCGCCGTCGGTTTATTCTGATGACCGCCTATTCGTTCATATTAAGCTCGCGGACTTCAGCGACCGAGATCAAGAGGCGAAGCTCGAAGCGCTCGAAAAAGCCGGGCACCCCGTGGTTCGAATCACCATGTCCAGCTAAATGGATCTCGGCGAAGAGTTCTATCGCTGGGAGGTGGCGACCGCGACGGCGGGAGCTCTGATGGGCATTGACGCCTTCGACCAGCCCAACGTTCAGGAGAGCAAAGACAACACGAACCGGCTTCTGGATGAGTTTCGCCGCCAGAGAAGTCTGCCGGAACCTTCACCGGCCTTTGAACTCGACGGGCTGCGCCTTTACCAGGATTCGCAGTCACCGAGCGCCGGCCCACGCGCCTTGAAAGCGAGTGGTGCGGAGTCCGGCCTCGAAAACCGCCTGCGCGAATTTCTGGCCCTGTCGAAGCCCGGCGGTTATATCGCTTTGATGGCCTATGTCGAGCCCTCGGCCCGCAACAAGGCGCTCCTCCAATCCATCCGTATGGGCCTGCGAGATTCACTCCGGCAAGCGACGACCCTGGGCTTTGGCCCCAGGTTCCTGCATTCCACCGGACAACTGCACAAGGGCGGGCCGGACAAGGGTCTGTTCATGCAATTTACCGCCGACGACGCGAACGAGGTGGCCATCCCGGGCGAGCCTTTCGGGTTTTCGATACTGAAGCAGGCCCAATCGCTTGGCGACATGCAGGCGCTGGTATCGAGGAAGCGGCCCGTACTGAGAGTGCACCTCGGCAGTGCAGTTGAAGAGGGCCTCGAGCGAGTGCGCAAGGCTCTCGAGCAGGCCGTGGGCACCTTGGAAAAGGCCCGGGCGTAGGAAAGGGACGAGGGACTAGGGGCTGGGGACTAGGGACTTGGGATAAGGGACTAGGGACTAGGGACTTGGGACTTGGGACGAGAGACTGAGATGGTGTCACCAGCACCTAGCCCCTGATCCCTAGTCCCCAAACACCTAGTCCCTGCTCTTAAGGAGCAACCTTTCATGGCGGAAACTGCCACCCTTGAAAACCCTCTGCGCGAAGGGACGCGCGTCCGCAAGACGCCGGCGCCGTGCTCCGTCGTCATCTTCGGCGCTTCCGGCGATTTGACGGAACGCAAGCTGATCCCGGCGCTTTACTATTTGGCCCGCGAACATCTGCTGCCCGTCGGATTCACGGT
>QHZO01000105.1 GCA_003224695.1 Acidobacteriota bacterium | reverse complement strand
GCCCGACCCATATACATCTTGCTCTCCTGCACCATGATGTGACTCATCTTTTCTGGTTTCCAAGGTTCATTAGGATTACCAGGATTGGCCCAGAGGAAACATGAAAGAGTTGTGCCTGAGTTGGTTCTTCGAAGTAAAGCATATCGGAATGGAATTACTATAGTGAGATAGTAGACCACAAGCTTACTGACTGCTGCTGGCAGAAATCGAGGAATTGGCCGGTCTTCTCGAGTAGTACTTCGAGTCTTATGGTATCTAGGAATGCCTACCACTAAGCCATGGTCCACAAAGATGTTCCGGATAGTATCCCCATTTCTCCACCTCATACTTAAGAGCTCTGGTTCTCTGGCAGGCTGACCACCGGCCATGTGGAACAGTAGAAGAAGGTGCTCCAAGAACTTCTGCACACTAGCCTCAAACCTTTGGAATGAACTCTGTTTCCAGCGCAACTCACTACCTCGAGGGTCTGCAAAGGTCTCCAGTAGCTTTGAGCTATTCCTCACTCGCCTATCCAGCCATCTCTTTGCATTTCCCAAGCCATTTTCCTCCTCCATAAGGAATGAGTACTTGGGTATACCCTTCTGCTGCTGGTCCAATATGGCTCTAAGGTCAATAGTTGGTAGTGGGTAATTGGCATTAGTAAAGCATAGCTCCTGCTCAAGAATAACTGTAGCCTTCTGCAGTTGCTCCTTCATCAAACCCCGGAACTCATTCTACTCTGGTGATCATCATCCCACCAGATATTAGGCTCCATTTGCGTATTCTGAGCTACAATGTAGGCATAGGCTCGCAACTCATTTAGCCATCCAATTGGTGAGCTGGATAGGTGAGTCATCCACTCCTTAACACAGTCGGCAATTGACTGAGTAAAGTCCTTTTCCTTGCCTGCTTGCTGCTTTCGCGTGTGGTGCTCTAGAAAAAGTAGTTGTGCGCAGTAGATGATTCCAGAGAGCTTAGGCCGGTACTGGTGTGCTGTTTGCCATGGTCCTGTCCTTTCACCAAGGCCTAGGCTAGCAGTATAGCTGACAATAGCACTGCTATAGAGATTGACTGGTAGCTTATGCATAAGCAATGCAATGCTAAGCTGTAGGCATCGAAGGCTAAGCTTATCCCAAGCTTTATTAACTTCTATAATCTATCTATTAGTATAGCTATAATAAGTAGATAAGAGAGGATGGGTATATAAGTTGCTAAGGGTTATTCAAGACCTATGGCTAAACACGCCCCCTAAGTATAGTATCTTTGCTTAGTCAGAAGCCATTCCGGAATGGCTTCTGACTAAGCAAAGTCAACTAGTAAAAAGAATAGTAACTTGGACTCTAAACAATAGAAGAGGCGAAGTAAAAGATATAAAGCTTACTATCTTCATCCTTTTCTTCTTCCCCTTCCCCTTCAAAGTCTATTACTATTCTAGCTTGCTCCCATAACTCCTCCATAATCTTCGCTTGATCGCCCCTTAATATGAACATCTCTTGACCTAGGTATGCAGCATTACTGACTCGATGAATATAGCAGATGCATTGTTTCCAGAGCCTGGTATAGGTGGCAAGTGTCTTCTTGGTATCTTCAGGTAGGCGAAATTCCTTCATCCATATCTTGCCTGGTTCAAAGCTTACCAGATACTTAGCTGCAAGAGTACCGCTAATAGTCTTGATAGATTGAGCACAATTTTGAAAGAGAAGATCAAATGCTTTGCATCTAACCGACAACTCTGGCTCTGCTTCCTTTTCTGGTAACTCTCTTGCCTTAACCACATCTTTCCAATTGAGATCTCCTAGATGTTCTCTCCACTTTGTCTTCTGTCCGATGCACTTCCTCTCGAATTACCTCATCAATACCATCAAACTCTTGTAAGAATCTCGTCATCTCCTCTTCTTGTTTAGCTTCCTGCTCTTTCATCTGTTCTGTCTTGCTTCTAAGTTGTATTGGTTGTAGACTGGACCTTATACCTCCTTCTTCTTCTCCTCCTCCGGTGGTATCTACCTCAAAATACCTATGGATAGTAGCACTTTTGGGATGGAAGAAGTTCTGCATCTTCAGTTTCT
>QHZO01000104.1:24762-26515 GCA_003224695.1 Acidobacteriota bacterium | reverse complement strand
TGTAATTTGATATAGATGATGGCGATAGAAACGATGAATTACTTTTCATGGAGGAGGGTGGGCATGAAAAAATTTCTAGCCAAGTCGTTCGCAATTCCCTTGGCTCTGGCGCTCGCTGCGCCGGGTTTCGCGCAGGCCAAGACGAGAGCTGCTAAGGCGGCCCCCACCGAAAAGACATACTACGGGGATATTTCGGACTCGATGTGCGGCGCGAAGCACAAGATGCCGGGAAGCCCCGCGGAGTGCACCGCCGCCTGCGTGAAGGCAGGCTCGAAGTACGTTTTCGTCAGGCAAGGCAAGGTCTGGGAGATTTCTAACCAGGAATTCGCGGATTTGGCGAAACTCGCCGGCGAGCACGTCCGCCTGAAGGGAACGCGCAGCGCCGACGGCAAGAGCATCACGATCTCGGAGCTCGCCAAGTCCACTCCGCGCAAGCGTGCGGCGAAAAAAGTGGCCTGAGAATGATTCGCACGGTCCGGGGGCGGACCCGCCATTCCGATTGGCGGGTGTCCGCTCGGCGTCGCGCATCAGCTTGCCTTTTCCCGAGTAAACTCTCCCCTGCCATCCAGCGGCCCGATTATCCCTCGGCGCCGCTGGTTGCTTTTAAGCCCGCCATTGTCTAGATTCGGGGGTTCGAAATCACAAAGGCGGCGGGCACTAGCCCCGCCCCTACATGAGTGTGCGCGATGACGACTGGCCGGGCTCGGAACTCGCTTGCCGCGATGTTGACCGACGTCCAATTCTGGGTTCCGGTTGCAGCGCTCGCCGGCGGCCTTCTGCTTCTGCGCTGGATTGCTTAGCGATGAGCGGAACAGTGCCAACAACTCCGGCGGCAACCACGCGCACCGCGCGCCTGCGCAAACTCCAGGGACTGGGCGTGCTTTGTGGTCTCGCCGCAGGAGCTTGGCTGGGCGCGGCGGAAGCGCCCACCAAGCTTGTCACCGCCGGCATTTCCCCCACCGTTATTTCGCTCATGATGGTGTCGGGGGTGTTTCTCGCCCGGTGGAGCGTCCCTGCCCTGATTCGCGGCACGAGCTCCATTGCCGACGACATTCGCCAAGCGCCTCACCTGGTGGTCTGGGCGGTGCTTGCCGGATGCCTATGGTCGGTGGCGAATACGCTGACCATCTTTGCCATCCGCGACATCGGATTAAGCATCGCCTTCCCGCTTTGGAACTCGAATAGCCTGCTCGGAATCCTTTGGGGCATTTTATTTTTCAATGAACTTCATCGGGCGGGCTGGCGGCGATGGCTTGGTGTCGTGGGCGGCGCGGCGGTGATGTTCGCCGGCGCGGCGCTGCTCGCCTCCGCGTCCCAGACGCAGGCCCCCGCCGGACATTCATTTCGGGGCCTCATCGCCGCGCTTGGCGCCGGAGTGCTTTGGGGAACGATGTACATCCCTTATCGCAAGGCCTACCTCACAGGGATCAACCCGCTGACTTTTGTCGCCTTCTTCACAATCGGTGAGCTCGGAATGATGACGGGACTGGCGGTGGCATATTCGGGAGGCGCGGCGGAGCTGGCGCGGGCGTTGGCGGGGTCGCGCGCCGTGCTTTGGTTGCTGATGGCCGGCGGATTCATCTGGGTCATTGGCGATTTATTCCAGCAATACGCCGCGAAGTACGTGGGCATCAGCCGCGGCATTCCGCTCTCAAACTCGAATCAGCTTTGGGGAATGCTCTGGGGGATTTTGGTCTTCGGCGAACTGAAGGGTCAAAGCGCTTCTGTTTATAGCCAAGTCGTTGGCGGCTCG
>QHZO01000104.1:24095-24737 GCA_003224695.1 Acidobacteriota bacterium | reverse complement strand
TCCCGCGGAACACGACCGCTGGCGCGCGGCGGCCGAGCGTGAAAGCCGCCGTTATCACGTTCGGGCCGAATTCACAGAAGCCGCCCTCGAAGGCCGCAACACGGACGAAAGCTCGCGAAAACACACTTGGCTCGACTGGCTGCTGGTGGTCTCGGCCACGGGTGTATTCGTTGCCGCGATGGCCTTCGGCCACCTCCCTCACCTCGGGCTGGCCTGGGGCTGGGCGGCGGCGCTGGTGTTAGCCATGCTCGCGTTTCTCGTGGCAACGGGCGCGGCCCTTTGGCGAACCACGCGATTTAACTGAGCGTGGATAGCGGCCCTGATAAGATCAGGGAGAGCTCTTTGACGGTCTCTTCTTCGCAAATAATTTCGAAGTCGGATTCGATCTTGGCAGTCTTCGAGATCATCGCCCCGACCGAGCAGTACTTGGTTTCGGAAAGGTGAATGGCGGCCCTCACGGCTTCCGGATCGATTCGTCCCCGGAGACGATGAAGGATCCGAACGCGGGTGAAATAAGCCGGCGGCCCCGGGTTTTGTTCGGCGCTTAGCGCGACTTCGTAGCCGGTGACCTTCTGGCGTTTTTTGCGCAGGATGGTGATGACATCGAACGCGGTGCAGCCGCCGAGCGCCAGAAGCACGAGT
>QHZO01000104.1:10557-24001 GCA_003224695.1 Acidobacteriota bacterium | reverse complement strand
ACGGGCTGCGCTCTTCAAGCTGTCATCCCCGCGGAAACGATGACCTACTTCCCAGCGCACTGGATTCCCGCCTTCGCGGGAATGACAAACAAGGTTCCTGTTCTGCAGTGGCGTCGCCTAGCCCCTTCGATGCAAGAATGACGCCGCCGCGCCCCACCACTCAAAAATCCGTCATCTCGCCGAATGGAAGCGCCGCTCGAACCGCGTTCAAGACCGCGGCGAGGTCAATAATCTCCTGGGCCACGGCGCCTTCGAGCGGCGGCAAGTATCCCGCGACGGCCAAGATCATGCCGAAGAGACTCAACGCCATTCCGCCCACGGCGCTTTGTAGGGCGATGGTCCGCATCCGACGGCCGATGTGAATCAAGACGTCGGTTTTTTCGAGTGATGCGGAGAGCACCACGGCGTCGGCGGCTTCCGAGGTGATATCACTCGAGACTCCAAACGCCACGCCCACCGTCGCCACCTGGAGCGCCGGCGCATCATTGATGCCGTCGCCGACAAAGAGCGTCTTGGCTTTTCGCGTCTCTTCCTCGACAATCGCCACTTTTTCTTCCGGGCTCACGTTGGCGTGGACTTCCTCGATGCCAACCTGGTCGGCGAGGTAGCGAACTTCCGATTCGCGGTCGCCCGACAGCAGAATGATTTTGTTCACTTCGTGGCGCGGCCCGAGGTGGGTGATGAACTTCCGGCTCTCCTGCCGGGGGGTATCGCGGAAGCGAAGCGTGGCAGCGTACCGGCCATCCACGAAGAGAAGGCACTCGAGACCCGCAACCGCGGGCGGCAGCGGCAGTCCCTCGGCTGAGATTTTGCTCCGGCCCGTGATGAAAATCGAGCGCCCGCCCACGGTTCCCTGCAGGCCTTCGCCGGGCCTTTCGCTGACCTCGCTTGCCGTATCCAGTGGAACTCCCTCGTGGTTGGCGGCGATCAAGACTGCTCCCGCCAGCGGGTGCTTCGAGTAGACCTCAACGCTCGCCGTCCACTTCAGGATGTCTTGGCGCTTAAAGCCGGGCGCGGGGAGAATCTCGGTCAGCGAGGGCTTGCCGTAGGTGAGGGTTCCGGTTTTGTCGAAGATGAGCGTGCGACAGGCGGCGATTTGCTCGAGCGCCGCAGGATTTTTGATGATGATGCTGTGGCGGGCGGAAAGTGAGATGGAACTGATAATCGCCACCGGGATGGCGATGATCAAGGGGCAGGGCGTGGCGATGACGATCACGGCGAGGAAGCGGTGCGGGTCGCCGCTCGCAAGCCACCCCGCCGCAGCCAGCAGGACGGCAGCGGGCGTATAGGCGGAGCCGAGCCGGTCCGCCAAGCGGCGCAGGCGCGGGCGGCGCTGCTCGGACTCGCGCATCACCTGCATGATCCGCGCGTAGCGCGAATCCACCGCGCGCTTTTCCGCCACAATGGTCAACGCCCGGTCCTGGTTAATGGCGCCCGAGAGCACCGCCGAGCCAGGAGTCTTGGGCATCATGAAAGGCTCGCCCGTCAAGTACGACTCATCCATGACGCCGTGGCCTTCGACGACGCGCCCGTCCACGGGGCAGATCTCGTGCGGAAAAACCACCAACGCGTTGCCAACCTCGATTTGGTCGAGCTCCACGTCTCGAACGCCTTCTTCGATTTTCCGGTGCGCGATGTGGGGCATGCGTTTGGAGAGCGCCCGCAGCACCGAGGATGCTCGGCGCGTGGCGAAAGCTTCAAGCGCCGTGCCCCCCGAAAGCATCAGGACGACAATGGCCGCCACCAGAAATTCACCGAGGATGACGGCAGTGATGATTGAGATCCCCGCCAAGAGGTCGGAACTAATCTCGCGCTCGGCGAGCCTCCGCGCCAACTTCCAAATCAGAGGAGCTCCGCCGAGAATCAGGGCAACGGCCAACGGAGTCAACTGCCAGCCTCGCGGCATTGCGAAGAGAAAACGGAAGGCAAGATGGGCCAGGATGGCGGCCGAGCTCAGAACAGCGATGTAAGACTCCACCGTGAGGCGAGCCCAAAATCCCCGCCCGCCTTCGCCCGCGACCGGCAAAGACACCATTTCCCCCCGCATATCGGCCATGAGAAGCCCCTTCATTCTCAGAACATGATCGCCCGCCCCGGCCTCCGGTGTCCGTGACCGTGCTCACACCCCGAAGGCCCGCTTCGTTTGGCCGATTCTTGAACGCCTGCTCCTGATGCATCCGCGTCCGGCCCCGATTCGGCAGATACGATGTGGTGTGATCCAGATCACTGCACAGTTTGTCCGTGGAGGTGAACCTGGCAGGAGAAAGATGGATGTGTAACGGCGGAGTTGAAGCGCGGAATGGGCCCTGTCGGGGTGGAGAGCGAGAATCCCGGACGGGCCCCCACACACCGTAGCTCCTCCGCCGTTACCATTTTGCCCGAATTCCCCCAGGGCCGCCGCCGAGCAAACCTCCGAACAATGCAACTTCAACCGGAATTTTAGCCTTGTAATATAATAATCGCGGCGAAGTTAGGGGGATGGCTGACCCTCAGCGGACGCCCGCAGTTTCGGAGTAAATCCATTGCGAAGGTAAACGGACCGCGGTTCCGGACCGGTGGCGACGAACCTGGAATCCTCAGGCATTCTCGAGAAGCTGTTTGAATTTGCTCCCGACGGTTTGTTCCTTCTGGACGAACAAGCAGCGATCTTGCGCTGCAATGCGCAGGCCGAACGGATCTTCGGCTACACCCGCGCGGAGATGCTCGGGCAAACAGTGGAAATGCTGGTGCCGGAGCGGTTCCGCCGCGAGCACCCGGACCGGCGCCGATCCTTCATGACTTCTCCGCAAATGCGCAGAATGGGAAGCGGGCTCGAGCTCATCGGACAGCGAAAGGATGGTTCCGAGTTTCCGGTGGACATCCAACTCAGCCCGCTGGAAAGCGCGGAAGGGGCGCGCATTCTTTGCGTGGTTCGCGACATTACCGAACGCAAGAAGGCTGAAAAAGCGGTCGAGCAAAGCCGTTTGCGCATGCAGGGAATCATGGACAACTCCCCCGCCGTCATCTACCTCAAGGACCTTGACGGCCGCTTCGTTACCGTGAATCAGAAGTTTGAAGAGCTCTTCGGCGTGAAACGGGAAAGCCTAATCGGAAAGACGGACTATGATTTGTTTCCCAAGGAAACAGCGGAGTGCTTCCGCGCCAATGACCGGCAGGTTCTCGAAGCGAAAAAACCGATCGAGTTCGAAGAAGTGGCGCCTCACCCTGACGGGCCGCGCACCTATTTCTCGGTCAAGTTTCCGATCTGCGACGGCAATGGAGCTCCTTGCAATGTGGCCGGAATCTCCACGGACATCACCGAGCGGAAACGCGCGCGCGAGGCGCTGCTGCTCGAAGTCACCAACACCCTGGTTTCGCAGCTGGACATCCGCCAGTTCCTGGCCGCCCTCTCGACGAGCCTTCATCAGGTCGTCCGGTTCGATCTCGCCGCGCTGGCGTTATTCGATCCCGCCACCCAAAAGCTCAAGGTGCAGAAATTGACGGCGCCGTTTGAAGCCGAGCCGACCGGCGAGGAAATGGAAATTGATCCCGAGCGTTCTCCTTCCGGCTGGGCTTTTACGGCGCGCGAGCCGCTAGTCCTGAATCGTTTGCGGGATGAACGGTTCGACGCCGACTTGCTGGCGCGATGGGCTCGACTGGGATTGAAGTCAGGCTGCTTCTTGCCCATCATCAGTCGTGACCGGCCGCTCGGGACTCTCACCGTGTTCCGCCAGCAAGAAGACGCCTGGACCGAAAAAGAAGTGGCCCTTTTGCGGCAGTTTGCGCTGCAAGTCGGCGTGGCGCTCGAGAATGCCCTGACTTTCAGCCAGCTGACCATATCGCGAGGACTGCTCGAGGAAGAGAAGCGCTACCTTGAGGAAGAGCTGCGCACCGAGTACGAATTCGAGGATATCATCGGCGAAAGCCGCCCCCTGAAAGTTGTCCTGAAGCAGGTGGAGACAGTCGCCCCAACGGGTGCCACCGTTCTCATTCAGGGTGAAACGGGGACGGGCAAGGAGCTCATCGCCCGCGCCATCCATCACCTGAGCCCCCGCCGCGAGCGCACCTTCGTGCGCTTGAATTGTGCGGCCATTCCCACGGGCCTGCTCGAAAGCGAGCTGTTTGGCCACGAGAGGGGCGCATTCACGGGCGCCCTAAACCAGAAAATCGGCCGGCTCGAACTGGCCCACCACGGCACGCTCTATCTCGATGAAGTCGGCGACATTCCGATGGAGCTTCAACCGAAGCTTTTGCGGGCTTTGCAGGAAAGGGAATTCGAACGCCTCGGCGGCACTCGCACGATTCCAGTTGATATACGATTGATCGCCGCCACCAACCAAAACCTCGAGCAGATGGTCCAGGAGAAGCGTTTCCGGAGTGATCTCTACTATCGGTTGAAAGTTTTTCCCATCACCCTCCCACCGCTTCGCGAACGGAGCGAAGACGTCCCGCGCCTCGTCCACTATTTCATCGAGAAGTATTCGCGGCGCTTGAATAAGCAGATTGAAACTATCCCACCCGAAGCCCTTCGGGCACTATCCAAGTGGCCGTGGCCGGGAAATATTCGCGAGCTCGAAAATTTCATAGAGAGGTCTGTCATCCTGACCAAAGGCCCCGCGCTCAACGTCCCGATTTCCGAACTGAAATTGCCTTCGGAAGCCTCCTCCGAAGCACCCCTCTCCCTCGAACATGCCGATCGGGAGCACATTCTCAAGGTGCTCCGCGAGGCTAAAGGTGTTGTTGGGGGGCCGCAAGGTGCTGCCGCCCGCCTGGGCCTGAGATTTGTGACAGCATTTTGCCAGGTGACAATTAGCTAGCGCCAACACCCATCGCGTTTTCACGGCTAAGACCCCCGACTTAACATTAAGCCCTTAGAGATGAACGCGATATCAAGGATTGCCATTTTCTTACTTTCTGGTCATTTAATTGCTGACACTTCTGGTGTGTGGTAACGAAGACGGCTGGAAAATCGGAATTGAAGAGGTGGGAGATGTCAAAGAAAGCTCGTGCGATCCTGGTGCCAGGTTCAGAAAATGAAATGTTCTTGAGGCTCGGAGCCGCCCTGGAGCGGCAAGGAATTGCCACTTCGACCGCCGACTCTCCTGAAAATGCTTTGAGGCAATTCTTGACGCAAGACGACGAGTTGGTAGTGTTCACGGACGTTACTTCTCCCGCCCGAAATTGGGCCGCAGTTCTGCGCCTCTTCGAGGAGGCGCGCATCCCGGTTATCGTGGTATCCAGAACGCTGGACATAAACCTTTACATTGATGCGTTGGAGCAGGGGGCGATGGATTTCATCGTCCCGCCCTTCACGACCTCGGAGCTTTCTTACGTCGTTCACAACGCCATATCGCATGCGAAGGCGAGCGCGGGAAAGATGGATCGGGCTCCCGCCCAGGCAGTAGGCAGATAAGAGATACAACCCATGCTGAAAATCAGTGTCCACAACCACAACCACCCCACCACCCTTCAGCTTGAAGGCCGGCTTGCCGGCCCTTGGGTAAATCTGGCCGAGCGGCAGTGGAACGATCTGGCGCAGCGGATGGCGCCGGGCGCGCTCATCGTGAACCTTCGCGGGTTGGTTTTTGCGGACGCGGCGGGGAAAAAACTTCTCGGCCGGATGCTGCGGGAAGGGGCGGAGATTACTGAGGCGCGCCTGCTCGTCAAGCTGATCGTGGACGAGCTTCGGGCGCAACCTCAGGCCCCATGAATGAAGGGAGAAATGTATGCGTTCGCCGAATGGCCTCGAAATGACGGAACATTGCGCGACTTGCAAAATCAGGTCTTCGTCTTTCTTTTGTGACCTCAATCCGCCCGCCGTCAAGACGCTTGACCAGCTTCGATTCACGTCGGGGTACCCGCAAGGGGCGCTGCTGTTTGTGGAGGGGGATTCTCCGCGCGGTGTTTTTATCCTTTGCCGTGGCCGCGTCAAGCTTTCCGTTACCTCCAGTCAGGGGAAAACCTTGATCTTGCGGATTGTCCATCCGGGCGAAGTGCTGGGCTTGAACGCCGCAGTCTCCGGCAAGCCTTATCAGGCCACCGCCGAGACGCTCGATAACTGCCAGATCGCCTTCGTCAAGCGTGAAGATTTCTTGCGATTACTTCAGGAGCACAAGGAGGCCTCCGTCCGGGCGGCGCAGCAGTTGAGCAGCAGTTATCAAACAGCCTTGGGCCAGCTTCGGTCGCTCGGTCTCTCCCATTCTGCTCCCGAAAAGCTCGCCCGTTTCCTGCTCGACTGGGCCGGGCAGGGACAGGATTCCAAGCACGGCATCCGAGCCCGCCTCACGCTGACCCAGGAAGAAATCGGCCAGATCATCGGCACCTCGCGCGAGACGGTGAGCAGGATGTTCTCGGAGTTCCGCACCAGCCAGCTTGCCACGATGAAGGGTTCGACTCTGATCATTCAAGACCGCGCAGCGCTTGAGAAGCTCACGGCGACGTAGCCGTCCGCACCTCGCCCCCGGGGAAGGCTCTCGGGACCGGCTTCGAGCAATCTGCAGCGCCCCGACCTGTCGGGGCGGCTCTTCTTGGGCCCTCCTTCCACATGTGACTTCGGTCACCAATCGCTGTGTCCCGCTTCACTGCAAACCATCATCCCTCGACGTAAGGTCAGGTTTGATGGAGGGAGCTGGTCACGGTCGAAGCCTAGAAACGGTGATCGGCCGAAGCCCATTGACCGCGGTGTTGGCCGCCCCCCTCGCTTCTTGCGCTCGGCGGAGGTACCACTTCTATGGAATCCGTTGACTACTCCAATCGCTTCGCCCCCTGGGTGGGGAGCATGGGTTTTGCAGAGCTCGTCGCCTCCCGCCCTGAGGCTGCTTTCCTACTTGTCCAGTTTTTGAGTGAGGAAGTTCAGGCCGCCGACGGCCAGCTTCGGATGGTTTGGGAAGAAATTCCTGCGGGCTTTCCCATCGGCGACGCTTGATGGAATTCTGCCGTCAGGTGCGTTTCCTTTCCAACCGTCCCAGCCGTTTGAATGCAACAACCAATTCATCCGGCTTGCGCGGCCGCATCTGGTGGTAAACTCCCGGCATGCGCTCCACGCGGCGGGACTTTTTGATTTCGTCCACGGTCGCGGCGCTCGCTCCTGCCAGAGTTCTTAGCGCAAACGACCGCGTTGGCGTGGGCTTCATCGGCTACGGACTCATTGGCCGTCAGCACGTTCACGATTTCAAGAGGCAGCCGGACGTGGACCTGGTTGCGCTCTCCGACGTCTATCAGCCGCGGCTCGACCAAGGCCTGGCCGATTGCGGACCCCGCGCCAAAGGTTACGCCGATTTTCGTCGCCTTCTCGACGACCAGAACGTTCAGGCAGTGGTCATTTCGACTCCCGACCACTGGCACGCGCCCCTCGCCATGCTCGCCTGCGCCGCCGGCAAAGACGTTTACGTCGAAAAGCCTATGACGCTGTTCGTCCGCGAAGGGCGTTGGATGGTGAAGGCCGCCGCGCGCTTCAAACGAGTGGTTCAAGTGGGGACGCAAAATCGCAGCGGCCTGCATTATCAGAAGGCGCGCGAGCTCGTGCGGGCCGGGCATATCGGCCGCGTCCACACGGCGCGCCTGGGTTCGTTCCGAAATGTCATGCCCGGCTTCGGCTCGCCGCCCGACTCCGCCCCACCGCCCGGTCTAGACTACGACATGTGGCTTGGTCCCGCGCCCAAGCGCCCTTACAACAAGAATCGCTCGCTCTACCATTTCCGCTGGTTTTGGGATTACTCGGGCGGCCAGATGACCAACCTGGGCGCGCACGAGCTCGACATCGTGCAGTGGTTCCTCGACGCCGAGGCGCCTGTGGCGGCTTCTTCAAGCGGTGGCCGCCTGGCGCTCGAAGACAATGGCGAAACGCCCGACACGCAAGATGTACTTTTCGAATACGCTGCGGGCCCTGTGGCTCGTGTCGGGCTGCCGGAGCTATCGAAGTTCACGGCGCTGTGGTCGCATCGCGAGGCCGGCCGCGGGCGTGCCGCGGGCGAAGGACTCGAAATCTTCGGAAGTAAGGGAAGCTTGGTCATCTCTCGCGGCGGATTCAGTGTCATTCCTGACCCTAAAGGCGACCCGCAGAACCAAATTCCGCGCTTCCTCGGCCATCCGGCCGGCGGACCCAACCCACAGCCGGAAACAAGGGTTGGGCTCTGGACCGAAGCGCTGAAGCAGCCCGCGACCAACAATCTGCTGGCTTCGCACGCGAGGAATTTCCTCGACTGCATCAAATCCCGCGCGACACCGATTGCCGATGTCGAGTCCGGCCACCGTGTGGCGACCGCCTGCCACTTGGCCAATATTTCCCTGCGCTTGGGAAGAAAGATCCAGTGGGATTCGGAGAAGGAAGACATCATCGGAGACAGGGAGGCCGCCGCAATGCTCGAGCGGCCTTATCGCAAGCCCTGGGACAATGCCCTGGCGTCATTGAAAGTCACCTAGAGCCACCATGATCAGCCGACGAGAATTTCTCCTCTCCCTCGGGCCGCTCGGGATCACCGCCGCATCGAAGCGGGCTTTTGCATCCGTTGCAGGCAGCGCTCCGAGGACGACGATGGGGATTGTCCAATATTCCTTTTCGCGGTCTCCGCGCCTGAAGTCGCCGCTCGATTTCCTCGAATACTGCGCGACGCTCGGCGCGGGCGGCGTCCAGATGGAGCTCGGCCCGCTTTCGGACAGCGATTTAGAGCAGGTCCGCCGTCGCGCCGGGGAACTCGAGATGGTGCTCGAAGTCATCGTGGAGCTGCCGAAGCGAGGCGATGTCAACGCTTTCGAGCGTTCCGTGGCCGAAGCGAAGCGCGCCGGGGCCGTTTGCCTTCGTTCCGCGTGTCTCAGCGGCCGCCGCTATGAGACCTTTCAAAGTCTCGACGCGTGGAAACTATTTGTGGCGGAGTCGAAGGCCCGCATCCGCCAGGCGCTCCCTATCCTCGCGAAGTATCAGATGCCGATGGGACTCGAAAATCACAAGGACTGGACCGCTGAAGAGCTGGCCGAACTGATGAATGAATTCTCGAGCGAGATTCTGGGCGTTTGTCTCGATACCGGAAACAACTTGGCCTTGCTCGACGAATCCAACGACTTGGTTCGGACGCTTGCGCCCTTCGCCGTAACCACGCACTTCAAAGATATGGCCGTCGAAGAATGCGCCGACGGCTTCCTGCTTTCCGAGGTCCCGCTGGGCGAAGGATTCCTGGACCTCGCCGGCATCATCAACACCCTCCGCAGCGCGCGGCCCAAGGCGCATATAAATCTCGAGATGATCACGCGCGACCCGCTGAAGATTCCCTGCCTGACGGACCGCTACTGGGCCACGTTTCCCGAGCGCAACGGACTTTACTTGGCTCAGATGCTCGAGCTCGTGCGCGCCCACAGGCCCACGCGTCCCCTGCCCCGCGTGAGCGGGCTTGACGACGCCGCGCGCGCGGCCCTCGAAGAATCGAACGTGAGGTCTTGTCTCCGCTACGCCCGCGAAAAGCTTGGCCTGGTGTGAGCCTCTTGCCGTCTCGACGATTCGCCGCCTCCACCGCACATTCTTGATTCCGCTAATTTGATCCCTTGTGACCGCTGTCACAAAGGGATGTAACCAACGTCACTGCGGGCAGGCTTCCCTGCCGATAATCTGGCCTTGGTGTTGGGGCCGAGCGCTTCGGAAGGTTTGAGTCCACGGCATCATCGCACCGCGAGACTCGAAAGCTCCAGCCAAGGAGGCTTCCGAAGCGCGCGCCCCACGGAGGTGATGACCGCCATGCTTAAATTTCAAAATATCGTTTGCCCCGTAGACTTCTCCGAGTTTTCAACCCGCGCCACGGACTACGCCTATTCACTGGCGAAGCATTACAGCGCGAAACTTTACTTCGAGCACGTGGTTCAACCCCTCACGGCCGCTTATCCCTATTACGCTTTCCCCGATGCGGTGAACCAGATTTATTGGAACCTGGGCGCCGACGCCGAAGAGCGGCTTCACGAAATGACCAAAGCCTATTTCTGGAACGGCACGCAACCGATGTTCTCCGTCGAGCGCGGTCTGGTGCCGGAGACCATCCTGAATTTTGCCAGCCAACAAAAGGCGGACTTGATCGTCATGGGGACGCACGGACGGCAAGGCCTCGACCGGCTGACTATGGGGTCCGTAACGGAAAAGGTTTTACGCAAAGCCCACTGCCCGGTTCTGGCCGTGCGCAAACCCGGGCACGATTTCGTGGCGCCCGCGGACAAGAACGAGCCCGTGCACCTGAAGAGAATCATTTACGCCACGGACTTCTCCGACCACGCCTTGCGGGCGCTCGACTATGCGCTGTCTCTGGCCATGGAATACAACTCCGAATTGACGCTGTTGCACGTGCTCGATGAAGTGCCGGAGGCGACAGAGCTCCAAACGGCGACCGCGAGCATCATCCACCAGCTCGAAAGCCCCATCCCGCAAGACGCCGGGAACTGGTGCAAGGTCAAACCGGTGGTGCGTCTGGGTAAGCCCTACCAGGAAATTATCCAGTTGGCGCTCGAGACGCAGGCCGATCTCATCGTCCTGGGCGTGCGCGGGCGCAACGCCGTGGACCTAGCGCTGTTTGGCTCGACCACGCACCGCGTGTTGCAACTGGGTTCAACGCCTGTCCTCGCCGTGCATGTGTAGGCCCCGAAAGACGGGCGGAGGAGGAGGCAGGAGGAGGAAAACATGTACCCTGAAACGACCAACAAAAAACGAGTCCTGATCGCGGATGATGATGATCACGTCCGCAGGTCTCTTGAATATGCGTTGTGCGAAGAGGGCTTTGACGCTTCAGGCGCGGCGAGCGGGCAAGAGGCCCTGGACACGCTTCGCACCGAGCCGTTCGACTTGCTGCTCATAGACGACTCGCTTTTCGACATGCGCCTGGAGGACGTCCTGCGCACAGTCCGGTCGTTCGAGATTCAGCCGGTTATCGTAGTCCTCCAGGCCGTTCCAAGGCTCGGCGCAGCGGCGCGCTTTGCGGCGCTTGGCGCTTCCGACGCCGTCGGCCGCTGGAACAGCCGCAGGGACATCATCGAATCCATTCGCCATTGCCTGGCCTCGTGCGAGCTCGAAATAGCTCACGCCTAGCCGGGCACAGGACCTGATTATAGGGGCGAACGGCCGTTCGCCCCTACAGGACACGCGCAGGCGGCTGGACGGCGGATAGAAGCCCGCCCGTCCCGGGCCGACGGGCCCGTTTTCTCCGAGCTCTCCTGTTGAATTCCCGTGGGAATAAAGACATGATGATCGGCGTGTCGGAAGCCAAAGCTGCAAAACCCGCTCGCCCTCCCGGCTCGCCCCGATCCGATCGGGGAGAGCCTGCCCACGATATCCTCCACCATCGCGGCCACCCGCTTGGGTTCTTCTTTGCGCCGGCAAACGTCGCGGTAATCGGAGCGAGCGAGGCGCCGAATAGCGTCGGCCGGTCCCTGCTGTGGAACCTGGTGAGCCATCCTTTCGGCGGAACGGTCTTCCCGGTCAACGCCAAGCGCCCGAGCGTGCTCGGCATTAAAGCCTATCCAAGAATCGCGGACGTGCCCGAGTCCGTGGACCTGGCCGTCATCGCGACGCCGGCGAAGACCGTGCCTTCGGTTCTCGAAGAATGCGTCGCGGCCCAGGTGCGCGGCGCCATCATTATTTCCGCCGGCTTCAAAGAGGCCGGGCCGGAGGGAGCAAAGCTCGAGCGGCAGGTCTTTGAAGTCGCACGGCGCGGCAACATGCGGATCATTGGCCCCAACTGTCTCGGGGTCATGAACCCAATGACGGGATTGAACGCCACTTTCGCCAATGCCATCGCGAAGCCGGGGACGGTCGGTTTCATCAGCCAGAGCGGCGCCCTGTGCACGGCGATCCTCGACTGGAGCTTTCGCGAGCAGGTTGGGTTTAGCGCTTTTGTTTCGATCGGCTCGATGGCCGATGTCGGCTGGGGCGACTTGGTGGACTATCTCGGCGATGACCCCAACACCCGCAGCATCATTATCTACATGGAATCGGTCGGCGACGCGCGGGCGTTCCTCTCGGCGGCGCGCGAGGTGGCGCTGACCAAGCCCATCATCGTGCTCAAGGTGGGAAGGACGGAGGCCGCCACCAAGGCCGCCGCGTCCCACACGGGCGCGCTCACCGGCGACGACGACGTGCTGGAAGCCGCCTTCCGGCGCTCGGGCGTGCTGCGCGTCGAGCACATGTCGGAGCTGTTTCATCTGGCCGAAGTACTCGGCAAGCAGCCGCGGCCGCGCGGGCCGCATCTGGCCATCGTCACGAACGCCGGCGGGCCGGGCGTGATTGCTGCCGATGCGCTGCTCGAAAACGGAGGCGAGCTCGCGCCGCTGGCGCCCGAGACGATGAAGGCGCTCGACGCCATTCTGCCTCAGCATTGGAGCCACAATAATCCCGTAGATATCCTGGGCGACTCGGACGCCGCCCGTTACGCCAAGGCGGTCGAAGTGCTGGCCAAGGATCCGACGAGCGACGGGCTGCTGGTGGTTCTGACGCCTCAAGCCATGACCGACCCCACGGGCACGGCGGAGTTGATCAAGCCCTTCGCCAAGCTCGAAGGCAAGCCGATCCTTGCCAGTTGGATGGGAGGAGAGCAGGCGGCGCCGGGCGTCCGAATCCTCACCAGCTCCGGCATTCCCACTTTTCCCTATCCCGACTCGGCCGCGCGCACGTTCGATTACATGTGGAAGTACAGCTACAACCTGAGGGGCTTGTACGAGACACCGGCTCTCGCGGCGCCGCCTCCCGATCAGCCGCTCGCGCGAAAAGTCATTCAAGCGGCTCGCCACGCCCGGCGGACAATCTTGACTGAATTCGAATCGAAGCAGGTGCTGGCCGCTTACGGCATTCCGACGGTGGCGACCAAACTCGCGAAGACGGCCGAAGAAGCCGCCCGCGCGGCGCGCGAACTCGGCTTCCCCGTCGTCGTCAAGCTCCATTCCGAAACGCTGACGCACAAGACCGACGTAGGAGGCGTCAAACTCGATCTTGCCGACGAAGCCGACGTGCGCCGGGCGTTTGATCAGGTGCGCGCCTCCGTCGCCGAAAAGGCCAGACTGGAACACTTCCTGGGCGTCACCGTTCAGAAAATGGAGAGGGCCGAAGGCTACGAGCTGATTCTCGGCGCGAGCCTTGACTCGCAGTTTGGCCCGGTGCTGATGTTTGGCACGGGCGGGCAATTGGTCGAGATCTTCAGAGACCGCGCCCTGGCCCTGCCGCCGCTCAACACCACGCTCGCGCGGCGGATGATGGAACAGACGCGCGTTTACAAGGCGCTTCAAGGCGTTCGCGGCCGGAAGGCCGTGGACCTCGCCGCGCTGGAGGAGTTGTTGGTACGCTTCAGCCAATTGGTGGTGGAAGAACGCTGGGTGAAGGAGGTGGACATCAATCCGCTGCTCGCCTCGGCGGACGGTCTCATGGCGCTTGACGCGCGCGTGCTTCTTCACGAGCCTTCCGTGCGCGAAGCGGAGCTGCCGCGCCTCGCCATCCGCCCCTATCCCT
>QHZO01000104.1:3819-10458 GCA_003224695.1 Acidobacteriota bacterium | reverse complement strand
GCACGAGCGGCTGACGCGCATCTGCTTCATTGACTACGACCGCCAGATGGCCCTGGTCGCCGAACACACCGATCCCAACAGTTCAGCCCGCGAAATCCTGGCGGTCGGCCGGCTGAGCAAGTTGCTTCCGGAAAACGCGGCCGAGATTGCCATCCTGGTGTCCGACCGTTTTCAGCGGCTCGGTATCGGCACCGAATTGATGCGCCGGCTCGTCGAAATCGCCCGCCACGAAAAACTCCGCCGCATCAAGGCGGAGATCCTGCCGGAAAACACCGTCACGCAGAAACTCCTCGCTCGCTTTGGCTTCAAGCTGACCCATTCGATCCAGGATGGCGTCGTCAAGGGCGAACTGGCCCTGACATGAACCGCTGAACAGCCTGCCGGCTTGTCATCCTCCACGATGTCCCGTACTCGTCCGCTGACGGGGACGGGGCGAAGCGAAGGATCGCGGCAGTTCAGCAACCAATCATATACTTTGGTCCTTCGTCGTCCGTCAGCTGACGGACTCCTCAGGATGACACCGCGGGCCCGGAATCGAATTCCCCTTGCGCTTCTACAACAGCCGGGGTAGGATGCTCCCTGTAGAAGCGAAAGGGGAATAACGAAGGCCGCAACACGGCTGGGCCGTCTCCGAGCGGATCCAGCAGATTTCGAGCGACGTGCTGCGCGTCCAGCAGGGCTCGCTCTATCCGGCGCTCCATCGGCTCGAGCGGCGCGGCTGGATCAAGGCGAAGTGGGGAGCGTCCGAGAACAACCGGCGCGCCAAGTTTTACGAGCTGACCAAGAGCGGCCGCAGACAGCTTCAGGCGGAAGAGGGCGCCTGGCGGAAACTCACTGTGGCCGTGGGCCAGGTGTTGGAAACCGCGTGAGGCGCGAATGCTCGCCGATCCTTCGCTGCGCTCAGGACAAGTTTTCGATTGACGATTGAGAAAGCTCTCAGCTCTCAGCTCTCAGCCGTCAGTTCTCAGAAATCGGCGGATGAAGATGAGCAGGCGACAAAGTAGCTGAGGGACGAATTCTGTGAGCTGAATGCTGATCACGGAAAGCCAAGTGGAGGTGTGAATGCTTAGCGACCCCCTGTACCGTCTGCGGGCATTGTTCAGGCGTGAGGGCGTGGATGCGGAAATGGACGCGGAGCTCCGCGCGCACCTGGAACGCCAGACAGAGAAAAATATCCGGGCGGGCCTCAAGCCCGAAGAAGCCGCGCGCCGGGCGCGCCTGGAATTCGGCGGCCTCGACAGGGCCAAAGAAGAATGTCGCGACGCCCGCGGCACGCGCTGGCTGGAGGACTTGTGGCAGGACTTCCGATATGCGCTGCGCACCCTGCGGCAGAAGCCCGGCTTCACGGCGGTCGCGCTCGTGACGCTCGCGCTCGGCATGGGAGCAACAACCGTCATGTTCACCGTCATCAACGGTGTTCTGCTCAAGCCGCTGCCCTATCCGCAACCCGACCGGCTGGTTACCCTGAACGAGCAGACGAAAGGGATAACGGACTACCGATGGGGCGATCTATGGGCGTATTCGTACCCCAACTATCTCGATTGCAAGCGCCAGAGCCGTACTCTAGACATGGCGGCGTGGCGCTACAGCGGAGGCCTGGTGAGCGAGCCCGGGGAAGCCGAGCATGTTGATGGAGTCGAGATCTCATCCGAACTGTTTTCTGCTCTGGGCGTTTAGGTCTGGCGAGGGCGCGCCTTTCTCCCCGAAGAAGACCAGCCTGGCGCCGCGCCCGTGGCCATCGTCAGCTACAGTTTGTGGCAGCACCACTACGGCGGAAGCCCGGCGGCGATTGGCGAGCCGCTGGTTCTTGAAGGAAAGCCCTACACGGTTGTCGGCATCGCCCCGGCGGGTTTCCGTTTATCCGACGTGGAGCCGGACGTTCTTACACTCATCGGTCAAGACACATCGCTCGTAATGCGGCTGCGCGACGCGCATCCCGGCATCGAGGTTTGGGCGCGCCTTCGGCCCGGCGCGACGCAGGCCGAGGCGCAGACGGAGCTGGCGCTGATGGGCCTTCGCCTGGCCGCCGAGTATCCGAAAACCAATGCGGGCCGTGGCTTCGTGGCGCAGCCGCTTCGCCATGAGTTAGTGGACCAGTTGGTCGGAGATGCGCGGTCCACGCTCTGGCTGCTCCTGGGCGCGGTCAGTCTGGTGTTGCTGATTGCGTGCGTCAATGTGGCGAGCCTTCTCCTGGCGCGCGCGGTTTCACGCGAGCGCGAACTCGCGATGCGCTCCGCGCTCGGAGCGAGCCGTTCGCGCCTCGCACGCCAATGCCTGACCGAGAGCGCGGTCCTGGGTCTGGCGGGGGGCGCGCTCGGCATCCTGCTTGCGGCGGGCGGCCTTCGCCCGTTTGTGGCCTTCTGGCCGGGCAGCTTGCCGCGCGCGGAGCAAGTCCAACTTGATTGGCACGTATGGGTTTTTGCGCTGGCAGCTTCTCTTCTGAGCAGTCTGCTTTTTGGGCTGGCGCCGGCTCTGCGCGTCCCCGCCGGAGGGCTCGAGCAAACGCTCCGGGCCGGAGGACGCGCGCTGGCGGGTAGCTCGCGCCGTTTGCACAGCCGTCTCGTCATTTCCGAGATTGCACTGGCCGTGGCGCTGTTGGTCTCTGCGGGAATACTGGGGCGCGCGCTCCTGCGCCTGTCATCCCTTGACCCCGGAGTTGACATCCGGAACTTATTGGTCACTCGGACGGCGCTTTCGCCTGCCGTGCTCCGAAACCCGGCGCGGACACGCTCGACCTGGCAAGCCCTCCTAGATCGCGTCCACCGCGTCCCGGGAGTGCAGGCGGTCGCGTCGGTGGATACCGTCCCGATGCGCGAAGGTACCAACCAGATTGGCTACTGGACCACTCCGGCTGTGCCGGAAAAGCACCAAATGCCCTTGGCGCTCGCCGCGAGCGTGACGCCGGATTATTTAAAGGTGATGGGCATCCCGCTGCGCGAAGGCCGGTTCTTCAACGAGAACGACCGCTTGGGCAATAAACCTGTCATTGTGATTGATCAGGTGATGGCCGAGCACGCTTTCCATGGACAGGATCCCATCGGCAAGAGCCTCTGGATGCCGGATATGCCCTGCGTTGGCCCCAAAGGGGAAACCTTCTACAACTGCACCGACCCATACGAAGTCGTGGGCGTCGTGGGCCACGTCCGGCAGTGGGGGCTCGCCAGTGACGATCAAGCTCACGTGCGAGACCAGTTCTATTATCCCTTTGCCCAGGTTCCGGACCCGTTCTTGCGCCGCTGGTCCGAACTTATGTCGCTTGCCGTCCGAACCAGTATCCCGCCATTGAGTGTGCTCGAACCCCTGCGGCGGGAAGTGCGCGGGGCTACCGGCGACCAGGTCCTCTACGAAGTTCGCACCATGGATCAGCTCGCCAAGGCGTCGCTGGCGCGCCAAAGCTTCTTGTTGCTCGTGTTCGGCATCTTTGCCGGCTTGTCTTTACTGCTGGCATGCATCGGCATTTATGGCGTGCTCGCCTACCTCACCGGCCAGCGCGTGCCTGAAATCGGCGTGCGCATGGCGCTTGGGGCGAGCGCCGGCGAGGTGATGTGGCTGGTCCTCCGGCAGAGCTTGCGAATGATTCTTGTGGGGGTTGGCGTGGGCGCGATTGCAGCTTTGGTCGCGGCGTGCGTTTTGCCTCACTGGGTGGAAGGCGTTCGGCCCACCGAGCCGCTGACATTCGCAATGATGATTTCTGTCCTTGTGGCCGCTGCCTTGTTCGCAAGCTTCTTGCCCGCGCGCCGCGCGAGCCGCGTGGATCCCATGACCGCCTTGCGACAGGAGTAACGCCGGGCTGTAGCGCCCCGAACTGTCGGGGCGGTTCTTCCATGAGGACTCGAAAAGCCGCCCCGAGGAGTCGGCGCGCTAGTGGAGTTCGCGAAGGGCTTCTTCGACCGCATGGTTGTCCGGGTGTCGTTCCAGGAATTCTTTCAGCAAGGCGCGCGCCTCGTCTTTGCGGCCGAGGCCTGCCTCGAGCTGGGACAGATTCACGAAGGCCTGGGAGTAGTCGGGCGCCACGCGGATACATTCTTGGAACTCATGCTCGGCGCCGTCCGCGTCCCCCTGGCGAATTTTCAAGACACCGAGATTGTTGAGGGCGTTTGGAAAATCAGGCCGAAGTCGAACCGCCCGCTCGAGGTACGTGGCCGCTTGCTTCCAATTGTTTTGCCCGGCGTAGAGCATCCCCAAACTGTAAACGGCGTCGGGATCGTTCGGAGAGAGCTCAACTGCTTTTAAGAGTTCGGCCTAGCTGAGGTTCGCTCGTGACCGGGGGTCAGCCGAGCCCTGCTCGATCGCGCGCTCGAAATCCGCGATCGCCTCATCCGGCTTCCCTTCTTCCGCCGCGATCATGCCGAGATTGTTCCAGGCGTTCGGGTACTCCGGTTTCATTTTCACGGCTCGCTCGAGGTTCGCCCGGGCTTCCGGATACATTTTTTTTCTCAGATAAAGCGTGCCCAGATTGTAGTAGGCGTCCGCATCGTCGGGCTTCGCCGCGATGGCCTGCTGGAACGCAGCCAGCGCCTGGTCCGTGTAGCCGCGGTCGAAAAAAGCCACGCCGTAGGTGAAATAATTTCGGCGGAGCGCTGCGCCGTAATAGGCTCCGGCAAACGGCCGGGCGCGAAGCAGGCGTTGGTCGAACGTGCGCGGCCTCAACGGCCAGTCCTTGAGGAAGTCCTCGGCCGCGAAGAGACCCTGATAAACCTTGATAATCCTGCCCTCGTCGTCCACCAGGAACGTGGTGGGCGGCGTCATGTCCACGTGCCGGTCGAGAAGATACCGGAAGATGAGATTATAAACAGCCAGCGTGTCGACGTCGGCCGCCAAGTGTGGAAACGTCAGGCGCTTCTCCCGGACGAACGCGCGCGCCTGGCTGGCGCTTGGTTCGTCGTTAGCGCTGATGGCGAGCACGCCCCAGGAGCTGCTTCGAAACGCCGCCCGAGATTCCTCAAGGCGAATCTGTTGAGCGCAGGATTCGGGACAGCCGGGATCCCAAAAGGCCAACAAGACAGGCCGTCCGGCGAGCGCCTTGAGAGTGTGCGCGTTGTTGTCGAAGTCCGGCAGAGAAAACTCCGGCGCCGGTAACGGCTCGATGAGCCATGTTTCGAGACTCTCGCGCGGGTTCTTCTGCGGGGCTCGAACAATCGTCGCGGCGGGCGCCGCCTTTCGAAGCACAAAAGGCGTGGCGCGAAACCCTGGCGCGCCCTCCTCTATCTCAATGCGCTGATTGGGGAGCACGTCTTCAAATACCTGGACCAGGCCGCTCGGCCAGCGCACAGACACGCGGACGGCGGCGCCGCCCGGTCGCGGCGACGTAGGGCCGGGGCTAGCCCCGGCCCTACGAACGCCCAATCCAAAGAACAACTCTTTTGTGTGCTGCGTCAGAAAACCCGAGCCAGCTTGAAGTGTCTTTTCCTGACGGCCATTCTCAGATTCCACGGCCACCACCGCACCTACGGCGTCCCGGTTGCCCTTGCTCCCTCGAAGTGAAACGGCGATGCCAGTTCCCGGAGCCGCCATGTCATTGTGAAATAATCGCAGCCGAGGACTATTGCGGTTCTTGAGAACCACTTCGAGCCGCCCATCGTGGTCGAAGTCCGCCAGCGCGAAAGCGCGGGAATCCTCGATGCCATCGAGTCCGGCGACGCCCGAGACGTCGGAAAACGTGCCATCCCGATTATTCGCGTAAAAGACGTTTCTTTGATATCCCGCCCAGGTGCCGTCGGAGCGGATCAGCTCATTGATGGCGTTCCATCCCCGCTCGTATGCGGGGGAAGGCTTCGACTCCAAAGGAGAATTGGCAACCACCTGCCGCCAGAAGAAGCTTTGGAGCTCCCGCCGGTCGGCTCCGGAAATAAATCCGTCGGCTATGTATAAATCGGCGTAGCCATCATGGTCGAAGTCCCAGGTGTCCGAGCACCATGCCCATCGGCCCTTGGCGACACCGGCATGGGCGGTTACATCCTGAAATGCTTCCGCGCCGGAATTCCGGTAGAGCGAATTCCCGGCCACATGTTTTCGGAACAGCGTGCGGAGGTCCTCCGGCACCTTGGACTGAAAAACCGCCTGCTCGGTGACGCGCTGCCCCGCCGGCGTCCACATGTTGCCAACGTAGAGGTCCAAGCGGCCGTCGTTGTCATAGTCGAGCCAACTCACGCTCATGCCGGCGCCGTAGTCCTCGGCGCCTGCGTTCGCCGCAATGTCCACAAAGGTCCCGTCGCCGTTGTTGCGATAAAGGTTCTTCCGGCCAAAATCGTTCACCACGTAGAGATCCGGCCGCCCGTCGCCATTAAAATCCGCCCAGCCGCACGCGAAGCTGTAACGGTTGTTATTCTGGCTGAGTCCCGTCTCGGCCGTGCGGTCACGGAATGTTCCGTCGCCCTCGTTGTGAACGAGGAAATTGGGCGGGCCGTTCTGGGCGTCATAATAAGGGATGGGGTAATTGTATTGGCTGAGGCCCAAGTAATAGCTGTATAGACAGAAATAGATGTCGAGCCGTCCGTCGCCGTCGTAATCGGCGGCCGCGACGCCCGTGAACGTGCCCTGGGGCGCCTGGGCGAATTGGAAGGCGTCCGGCTTCAGCTCAAACCGGCCCCCGCCCTGGTTTAAGAAAAGCAGAGGGCCGGCGGCGCGCACCACGATCAG
>QHZO01000104.1:0-3694 GCA_003224695.1 Acidobacteriota bacterium | reverse complement strand
AAAGTCCCGTCGCCTCGGTTGCGATAGAGGCGGTTGGGCAGGCCGGCAGGCTCGCAAATGTAGATATCGTCGAAGCCGTCGCCGTCGTAATCCCCCACCGCCAATCCCGAGTTGCCGTACACATCAATGCCCCAGGCGGCGTCCAGCCGCGAGCGCCAATAGTCTATGCCCGGGAGCATCTGTTCGCGATACGAAGCACATCTTCCCAACGCCTGCTCGGCAATGTCGCTGAATAAGCGCCGCGGCGCGCGGCTGCGCGTCTCGACGCCCGCTTCCCAACGCGCCACCTTCCAGCCGCCCGACGCGCGGCGCCATTCCATTCGCCAAGTGCCGACGCGCTGTTCGATTCCTCCCGCGGCGTTCTCGCTCACCAGGTCATAGACCGTCTCCGTTCGCACCACCACGGGCGATTCCTGAATCACCTCGATCCCGGTCAGTTTGAACTCGACGGTCTCGAACGTCTTGGAGGAATTCAGATCATTCTCCCAGGACTGCAAGAAGGAATCGGGCGCCATCACCCGAGCCTCGCTGAACCGGCGGCGCAGGATGGTGAGATCGGGCTCGTTCCTCACCGGTTCTTCACGAGCGTGCGCGGGATCGAACGCTTCGAAGGTTTCAGCGAGCGATGCACTCATCACGCTCGAGTAGGGGCGGGTTTGAAACCCGCCTCTACCGGCGCTTGCGAGAGCTTCCGCCCAGCGCGCGAGTTCTGCTTCGATTTCAGCCGCGTAGACTTCGGTGATGAATCCGTCGAGACCCGGCGTGACCTGGTTCAACGTCTCGCCCAATGGATCGGGAGCACGATAGCGGAAGTCCATCGCGCAAGGGGAAAGAGATCCCGGTAAGCCGCTTGCCGCTCGGGCTTCGGAGGAGGGAGATAACCCGCTGGCCCGAATTTCTGGCGGGAGGAAGAGAAGCGGGGCCAGGCTGGCGCGCCCCAGGAAATCACGCCGTGTCAGTCGCGTTGAGCCATGCTTGCCAAGACCCTTTGGCACGGCGGGTCTCTTCACGGCCGCGGACCCGCGGGCCGCGGGGCAACCGACCAGGTGGCGCCGCCGTCCCTGGTGACGTAAACCGTTCCGGACCGCCCCGTGACTCGCGCCGATTTCCAATCCTCCCCGCGCACGTTCAGCAAATCCGTCCGGGTCGCGAAAGGGACTTTCCGCCAAGCCTTGCCCTCGTCTTCGGTTCGGAGGATCGTTCCCTTGTCGCCGACAATCCAGCCCACCCAGCGATTCGCAAACCAGACCGCGTTGAGATCGGTTTCGACGCCGGAGGCTCTCGCACGCCACTGGCCGCCCGGCTCGCCGCGCTCGATGAGCCCGTGAGGCCCCACGCGCCACCGCGGCGAATCCAAAAGCAGACCTTCTATGGCTTTCTCTTCTACGTTCGCGTTCGAAGGCGCCGCCTCCGGTACCCCCATGGCGCTGGAATAGCCGCCGCGTCCACCCTCGGTCAGCGGCGCTTCACGGAAGCTGGACGATTCCGAAAGCTTCAGGCCTTGCCCCAGCTTCTCGGCTCCTTGCGGAGACGGCTTTTTTGAATTGGAGTCGGGCGGCGGAGGTTTTTTCTCTTTCTGCTCGCTCTTTTGCTCGGATTCCTGAGCGGTGGGGCTCTGACCAAGCACGCCCCACGCACCGAGTAAAGTCATCCCTGAGGCCATCAGTAGTAAGGCGCCAGCAGCCAGGCTGGCAGGTAGGAGACAACGTTGGTCGAGCCCTTGATCGTTCATGGCCGATTCCTCGTCCCAACCTCCATTGTACTCGCCAAGCAGGCCGGTAAAGAACTTGGGAGTGGTCTCATTTAATTTATTCTGATGGAGTACTGGTTATTCCCCACACCAGGAAAGCGAATATTGCTATAAAGATGACTCCCACCCACCAAGGGCGAACTCGAATCGGGATGGGGAACAGAATGATCACGAGCCAAACCCACCATGGCCATCCTTTTCTCTTCTCAGGATCCTCCGTCACCATTCACCCTCCGACTGACGAGGATAGAAATTCGTGGGAAGCTCCGTACTGCTGGGTTCGGCGATAGGATAGCAGAGACCCACACCGGTCGGGATGCCTGAAAAAGATCAAATGGCACCACCACCAAAAACTCGTTCCGTTCGCCATTCCCAGAAGTCGCGACGAAATCGGCGCGAGCAGGAATCGGGTTGAGCAACCATCTTGCCCCAACACTCCACGCGCGACTAGGGCTTGTCCCCCTGCGTGCCTAAAGCTTTTTCCCGTTGTTTCTCTTCTGTTTCCCGGAGCGCTCTGGCGATTCCCTCCTCCCGTTTAGCTTCCTCCAATCGTTCGAGGTGGAAGTAGACTTGGGATAGAAGAACGTGCGCGCGGATGTTCTCCGGGAGCGCTCGGACTACATTTTCGAGCAAAGGCTTCGCGTGGGCAAAATCCTGGCTGTGGATCGAAACCTCAGCCATGAGCAACTGCACTTCGGGGTCGTCCGGTGCGGCTTGGCGGGCCTTGGTCAAATAAACTTGGGCGGCATCGTAATGGCCCTCCACCCAGTTGAGCCGAGCCAGACCGAAGTTCGCGGCGAAATCGCTCGGGTCGGTCTCCAGAGCATTCTCGTAGGCCTGGAGCGCCAAATCCTTTTGTCCGAGGTCCGCATATGCAGCTCCGATTTGGGAATAAAGGCCGGGGATTTGCGGGGCCATTTTTTGCGCCGCTCGGAACTCGCCGAGAGCCAGTGTGTCTTGATGAGTTCCGAGGTACGCCTTGCCCAGCGTCGCCCGGATCTCGGCGGAGGGCGCAGCGGCCGCGGCGCGCTCGAGCAGCGGGACGGCCCGCGCGTAAAGCCGCAGACGAATGTCGCAAGCGCCAAGAATGGTGGCGGCAGAAAGGTTCCCTGGCTCCCGACGGCGAACCTCGTCTGCTTCTATGGCCGCAAGGTCATATTCCTTCAGTTTGAACAGCGCCAACGCAAGCAAGTTTCGAGCTCGAAGGTTATCCGGCTCGAACACGACCGCCCGCGCCAGAGCATGTTTCGCATCTTCGTATCGCCCCGTCTGGATGAGCGCCTGGCCAAGCCCGGTGGCGGAATCGGAGTCTTCCGGGTGAATCGTCATCGCCAGATTGAAATTGCTGATCGCCTCCGCATAACGGCCAAGAAGCAAATTAGTCTCCGCTAATCCTTCGAATCCCGCGAAGGAGGGCGCCGAAGCGACGCAGGCCTGGTAGAGCTCCAGAGCCTGCTCGGCTCGCCCGGCCGCAAGCGACCGCGCAGCCGATAAGCATGGCGGCTTCTCCTCGCCAGCGCAGACTGGCCGGAATCCAATGCAAAGGAAGATCCAGGCGGCAGATACGATTCCTGCTGGTCGTGAAAGCCTTCGTCCGGATTTCAACGGGAAGCTCCGATTTTCGACGCCTCGCGGGTTCATATGTTAGCACGCGACACTGCGGTGGCCGAAACTTAGGCTCCCGCATCTTTTTCGTTTGTGGACTCTGAAAGGTGGGGTTAACTTAACGGCGTGGCAGAGTCGCCCGCGGGCCGGTAGCACAACGATGGAGCAGTACCTTTCTAAAGGCATCGGCCGTTCTTGGCATGGCGGCGCAGAAAAGACGACCACCGCAAAATTGTCCAGTCTTCGTGCACGTTAGCTCTGAATCCTAAATTCGCACATCCACGAACCACTGCGCACTGAAAAGCAAAACCAACCGAGTCTTAAACTGAAATTAGCATC
>QHZO01000103.1 GCA_003224695.1 Acidobacteriota bacterium | reverse complement strand
AGTGAAGCGATGAAACTGCTCCTCGGCTTGGGGGCTCGGGGCCATCGCGCCGACCACGTCGTGACCGGCGACGCTGTCCTTCAAGCTGGCGGAATTCGGCGACTCATCCGAGTGGACCATCGCGTTCGCCTTCCGGACCGCTTCCGGCTGCGCGTAAAGCTTGCCGCCAAGCAATTGTTCGACGGTCACCGGGATGAGCATTTGGATCGGTTTGACGGGGAGAAATAATCCTGAAAGAAGCAGCTCGGGAATGAGCACCAGGGGAAAGAGCGTCAGGGCCTTTTCAGGAGAGTTGACGAGGGCCGAGATGACCAAGCCGATCAGGGTGCCGTTAACGGCCACCAGAAACATCACCCCAATCGCTCCCAGAATCTCCCCGGGACTCAGGTCCAAAGCGTGATTGACGAAAAGTAGAATGGCAACCACAGAGACGCACTGCACCAGCGCGATGAAGGAGAGAACGAAGAGCTTGGAAAGGACGTAGGAGGGCACCTTGAGGCCGGTCTGGCGTTCGCGCTTGTAAATGACCTGCTCGTCCACGATCTCGCGCACGGCATTCGAGCAACCGAACCACAGCGACGCGAACATGGCCATGAAAATCGTCTGCACCTGGTTCGGCGCGGACGCCATGAGCGCGACCAGCACGGCCACGATGGGCGCCTGGGCAAAGAGCAGCAGCGTCTGGCCCCGGTCGGCAAATTTGAGCTGCCAATTCCTCTTCACGAGCACTCTGAGCTGATGAAGGCTGAAGCCCCGTGATCCCGTCGTGCGGGACGAGGTGGCCGTGGCCGGAGCGCGTTTGGCTTCTTCCACGGCCTTCAGCGGCCCCTCGATCAGCTCGCGGTGCATCGCGGACTCGGCATAACGCTTCTTGAGCTCGAGCGCGTAGGCGGGTGTGTTGTTGTCGGTGAGATCGTCGTAGACGTCCGGCGGCGCTTCCGCCTTGAAGTACTCCAGAAACTTCGTGCCCGGACCGTAAAACGCCAGCCGGCCCTGGACCAGCACCACCACTTTGTCGAGGACGCCGAAAGAGGCAAGCAGGTGCGTGGTAATAATGATTGTCGAGCCCTGATTGGCAAGCTGGCGGAAGAGCATCATCATCAAGGTTTCCGTGCGCGGGTCCAGTCCCGCCGTGGGCTCGTCCAGAAACAAAACCCCGGGTTTGGGAAGCAGCTCGATTCCGATGCTCACTCGTTTCCGCTGGCCGCCGCTGAGCGTATAGACGGGGTTATCCCAACGCTGCGGCTCGAGCTTCAGGATGTCGAGCATCTCCTCGACACGGCGGTTGATTTCGTCTTCGGACAGGTCCTCGGGCAGCCGGAGCTTTGCCGCGTAGTATAGGCA
Organism: Acidobacteriota bacterium; assembly: GCA_003224695.1. Classification (GTDB taxonomy): domain Bacteria; phylum Acidobacteriota; class Terriglobia; order UBA7540; family UBA7540; genus Gp13-AA74. The sequence continues at coordinate 11,756 of QHZO01000103.1, read as the reverse complement.
GCGGCGAACGCTCAACGCTTTGTGCATGATGTCTTCTTGCGGGACAAATCCGATGGTGGACTTCAAGCTTTCCAGGTTGTGGTAAAGCTCCGCGCCATTGTAAAGGACGCGGCCCGCGGTGGGCTTGACGAAGCCGTTGAGCGCATTCATCAGCGTAGACTTGCCCGCGCCGCTCGGGCCCAGCAGCCCGATCAGTTCCCGCGGCTTGACGACCAGGGAAATGTCGTCGAGGAGAACCTTGGGCTTAACCGTCGCCCGATCGGCGACTTGGAACATGACGCCCTCGACGTCCAGCCGAACCACCGCCGATTCCGGCGACCGCGAAAGGCTGGCCCCGGAGTAGTGCAGCTCGGAGGAGCCGATGACAATCCGATCGAGCTCCTGGAGTTGGTGCCTTTTCACCTTCATGCCATTGACAAACGTCCCGTTGTCCGAGCCCAAATCCACGACAAAAACTTTTCCGTCCTGCTTGATGATCTCGGCGTGCTTGGCGGAAACCGTGGGGTGGTTGATGACCACGTCATTTCCGGCGTCGCGGCCGATGCTGATGCGTTCCTTGTCGAGATCAACCTTCTCGATTTTCAACTCCGGCTCGAGCCCGGTGCGGAAGATGAGAGACCTCCCGGCATACCGCCCGAAAGTGATGTAATCGCCGTCAGCGAGGTCAGCCGCCGTCACGCGCCGGCCGTTGACAAAGGTACCGTTCGTCGAGCGGTCGAGCAGGGCGACTCGGCCGCCCTTGAAACTAAATTCGGCGTGCACGCCGGAGACAGAAGGGTGGTCAATCGCCAGCGGGCAGCGGGTGGCGTCCCGCCCCACTTTCAGGCCGCCGTCGGGAATGTCCAATGTCCGGACGGCATACTTGTCCACGATGAGCTCCAGGTGGGGTCTCGCCACCAGGTCCGTCAGCTTGATCTTGACGGTCCTGGCCTCCCCGGATTGGCTCTCGTCCTGGGCGGCAGCAAGGTCTTCCGCGCTGACCAGCGAAGTCGCCGCCGAGCTCCCAACCCGCGGGGTAGGCATGCGATTTCCAGGGCTTAAGGGCGGCGCGGCCAGAAAGGTCTTTTCAATTCGGAAGGTGTGCCGGCCGGAAGATTTTCGTCCAAGGTCTTGAGGAACTGCTTCTCGTTTCGCTCGCCGTTCACAAACGTTCCGTTGGCGGACCGCCGGTCCTCGAGTGCGACCTCGTTATTCTCGTTGATGCCGATCCAGGCATGGAGGCGGGAGATTTCATCATCCGGAATGACGACTTGGCAGCTCGCCGGGTCGCGGCCGATCATCAATCCCTTGGAAGGATCAATCGAAAAAGTGCGGCCGCTTAGCAACCCGGCCTTGCCTGTCAGCTTGTACGCGAGCGGAGCGGCGGGCACGTCCACGCCGGCGACTGACGCCATCGTCTCGTCCGCAGGATTGGGAAAGCGGGCGGAAGGCGCCTCAACCGCCGGCAAGGCTGCGCCGCAGCTTCGACAGAATCGGTAACCTTCTTCGTTCAGGTTACCGCATCTCAAGCACTTCATTCGGGCCAACTCTCCCGGCAGGCAATCGTTGGCACGAGACTTTTACTCGACTGCCCGATGGAGCACCGATTTCCGCTGGATGTAATTTCCACTGAGGTGAGATACCGCGGTGCCCGTAACGCCGGAGGTCTCCTTAGCGCCAGCGTCTCGCTGGCCTTCGACTGATGCCGCCGGGACGGCGGCGCTACCCGCGCGAAGAGCCGGGTCAATGCTCCGCTTTTGACGAAGCCTGAAAGTCCTCTTCTCGAAACTCCTTGAAGACCACCCCCGCCGACGAGGAAGGGGGAGGAAGCCCAGGGCCGCTGAATTGCGCCAGGATAACCGTGATGTTATCCGTCCCGCCGCCCAGGTTGGCGGCGGAAATCAGCGCCTTGCATTTCTCCGCGAGATCGTCCTGGCCGGTGGTAATCCGCCGAATCTCATCAGGCTTGGCCATATTGTAAAGCCCGTCCGAGCAAACCATGAGCTGGTCGCCCTGGCAGAGCTTGGCGTAAGTGACCTTCACGTTCACATTCTCGCTGGTTCCCACGGCCTGCGTCAGAATGCTCTTGCGGCTGTCCTTTTCGGGGTCGGCGGGCAACTCGGCCCCAATTTCGGCGAGGTAATTCAGAAACGTCTGGTCGCGGGTCAACTGGACGACGGATTGGCTGCGGGCCAAGTAAGCGCGCGAATCGCCCACCTGGGCAACGAAGAGGTGGGACCCGAATAAAGCCGCGGCCGTGGTGGTCGTACCCATGCCTTTGTAATTGGGGTTGGAGAGCGCTTTTTGATAGATGATTTGATTGGCGTACTCGATGGCCTCGCGCAGCATGAGGACAAAATTCGTTTCGCTGACTTGGTTTACGGACTTCAGATTGTCGTAAAGGCGCTTGGGCACGGTCACGCTCGAAAGCTGGCTTGCCACCTCACCTGAAGCCTCGCCTCCCATGCCGTCTGCCACCATAAACAATGTGCCGCGCGGGCCCACCACGTGCCGGCGCAAGGACGCACCCATCCCCACTTCCCCGGTTGTCAGATTGCACACCACGAAATTGTCTTCGTTGTTTTTCCGGACGCGGCCGACGTCGGAAGCCCCGAAAACGTCAACCTGGATGGCGCCCGATTCTGCTTCGGCAGTCTGGCTCACACCACTCACTCGTCCCTTTCCGTCAGCTGACGGACTTGCTTGATGATCGGCACGGCTTCATGAGACAGCCCAAGGCCTCGTGGTCCGGTCAAGACCCGCAAGCCGCGCCTGAAACACCGAAGAATCCCCCAGGCCAAACCCAATGACTGGTGTCCTTTTGGAACTATTCGCTTGGAGAAAGTCTCCCTAGAACGTTATTCATACCACATGGAACGTTCCCTGGCAAGCTTCCGCCGATCTAGGTAGTGTCCTAATTTGGTTCGTAACACGGGCGTCTCGCCCGTGAACGCACGGCGAAGATGGCCGTGCTACGGTGGGGCCGCGCCAAGGAAAATCAAATTAAGACACTACCCAATCTAGCCAGGCGTCTTGAACGAATTGCTAACCGGGAGGTTCCCTGGTGACTGTGGTTCCCTAAGCTGGTGCGGCGTCACGCGCGCCCTGCGCCTTCAAGGCCTCGCGCAACTCCGCGGCGATTTGCCTGCCAATCTCCCGCGCCCGCACCGAGTCGCCTGGAGGCAGAGAGATGGCGGCGACCTTCGCGTGCCCTCCTCCTCCATACCGCTCACAAATACTGGCCAGATTGACGGTCTTAGGCGTGGGATTCCAGGGGTTGCTTCCCACGCCGACCTTGGCCCGTTCAGGCGACGAGCTGACGGCGACCGTGTAGACGGCCGCGGGAAACAGGTAATAGGGTATGAATTTGTTGAAGCCTTCAGTTCCCTGGTCGCTCAAATCGAAATAGGCAACCCCCTGCTTGAGCTCAACTCGCGCGCGGATGACCTCCATGGCTTTGAGGTGACGCACATGAAGCTCGTCGAAACTCCGGCGGATCTCGGGAAGCGCCGCCACCTCGGAGAGCGGCAGGGTGGCGAGTTTCGGAATGAGCCCGGCTACAAAGTCTTTTGTGCGGGCGCCTTCGATGACCAGCGAGAGCTGCATCGCCGGGTCGCGCATCTCGACCGCGGTCTTGGGATCCGAATATTGGGCGCCGTCAATGATATCGGCCCATCGAATCAGTTCTTCGAGGCCGCGGCTCTCAAACCCGAATTTAGTTTGACCGATGTGGGCGATGAACTTCGTGCAGGAGCGGAATTCGGCGTCAAAGAACTTCCGCCCGCTCTGGTCGCGTCGGAAGTGCTCGGAATGGTGATGGTCAAACCACCAAGTCAGGCGATCGCTCGACGAATATTTGAAATCAACGATGGCGTTCTCATCGCCGACAAACAAACTATCTTCGAACAGTTGCCCGGCTCGGTGCGCCAAGCCGCTATAGTCGAACCTCGCCTGGGGGTTTACCGAAGCCTGGTAGAAACGGGTGAAAAGGGCGGCTGAGCAAGCCCCGTCGAAACACTGGTCGTGAAAGCAAACGCGAACTCGCATGACCTGCGGCGAACCGTTTCTCCCCAGTTATCCGACACTCGAATACACGCCCGAGCGGAGAATGACCTAAATTGCGCCCTGCTGCCGCGTTTGTCAAGCAGAAAGCCGCCAGCGGGGCTGGTGTCGTTTGGCATGGGTTCCCTTTCGAAACGCCTTTCATTCCCGCGGAGGCGGGAATCCACTTCGCAAGCCTTTGGAAAAGCACTGTGGACGGTTTGGATTCCCGCCTTCGCGGGAACGACTGCGCCTCGGAGCGCCCACTGCGCCACCAACCAATCGGGACAAGCCTCGCCGCCGAATATCAGCAAGCAAACAGTTGGCGCATCAGCCATTTCCGCCACTTTCGCGCGAATTCATTATAGTCTGAACCTCAGGTGAGTCGCCTCCCGATAGATGAAAGTCGGTCTGCGGGATGGGTCAAACTGATGTAAGCTCGGCTGGCCCGGTGGATTCCCGCCTGCGCGGGAATGACGGGCGTGTGGCCACGCAGCCATTGGTTTCCCGCCAGGAGGCGGGTGAAAATACTCGGCGGCGACACCCATTCACTTGACCCATGAGCGAACCGACTCAAGAAAAACTGCTCGCCTTCAAGCCCCACCACGAATTCTTTGTGGGAATTGATTCCGACGGCTGCGTCTTCGATACCATGGAGATCAAGCATAAAGAGTGCTTCATACCCGCCACCATCAAGTATTGGAAACTCCAGGCGATTTCGAAGTACGCGCGCGCGGCGGCGGAGTTCGTGAACCTCTATTCGAAGTGGCGCGGCGTGAACCGATTCCCTTCTCTCACAAAGACGTTTGAGCTGCTGCGCGATTGGCCGGAGGCCATGCGACGGGGAGTGAAGATTGCGGAAGTCCCGACGCTCGAGGCCTGGATCGGCTCGCGTCAACCGCTCGGCAATCCCGCGCTCGAGGCTGAGGCTGCGCGCACCGGCGACCCAGTGCTGAAGCTCACGCTCGAATGGAGCAAGACCGTCAACCGCGCGATTGCGGACCTTGTCGAAGGTGTTCCGCCGTTTCCGTTCTTCCGCGAATCGGCGGAGAAACTCGCCGCGCGCGCGGACATCATTTGCGTCTCGCAAACCCCCGGCGAGGCGCTCGAACGCGAATGGCGAGAACACGATATCGCCAAATACGCCGCGGTAATCGCCGGGCAGGAAATGGGCTCGAAGAAAGATCACCTGAAGCTGACAGCGGGCGGAAAATACGAAAAGGACCGCGTTCTGATGATCGGCGATGCGCCTGGAGACCTGGCCGCTGCGCGCGACAACGGCGCGCTTTTCTTCCCCATCAATCCCGGGCGCGAAGAGGAGTCTTGGGAAAACCTCTTTCGGGAAGGAATCGCCCGCTTTTTCAACCACACATTTGCGGGCGATTATGAAGCCGCGCTTATCCGGGACTTCGAGAAACTCCTGCCCGAAAAACCGCCGTGGAAGTCATAGCGGCGGGCGGCGCCCCCCGAAACTGAACGAGAAAGAACCTGTTTCACCGAAAGTCGCTAAGGCGCAAAGCAAGACACAAAGCATCGGAGCTGCTCTTTGCGACTCTCTCGGTCTTTGCCCCTTTGCGTGAAACGCAATTGGAAGCAAAACGCGGCAAGCGTCAGCACAGGGATCCTCAAGCTTTCTCGAACATACAGTCCCCCGACCACGAGCGCCTTCCCTGGCGGCCGGAGGATTCCGGCAAGAGCGCGAAGAGCCGGAACACAAGCGCGAGCGGCTTCAGTTGCGCGGCCGTCTTGAGGAGCTACCGCACCGCGAAGGGCTTCAAACCGCAGGCCGCGAAAAATCCCCGCCCTTCGACTGGCGCAAACGGTGCGCTTGGCCATTTCCTCGGGTGTGATGTCTTCCATGTGTGTCGCGATAAACCACTGGTTCCCGAAAGAATCGTTTACGGCGGCGTTGCGGTCGCCGTAAAACTGGTCGGCCGGCTCTCGGACCGAGGTGGCGCCCGCCTTCAACGCGCGCGCGTAGGTCTTGTCAACTTCCTTGACGTAGAGATAAAGCATAGCAGGCATCGCATCCATGCCGGGCATCGGCTCACCCATCATCACGATCGAGTTGCCGATCTTGACCTCGGCGTGGGCGATGCCGCCGTCGGGCCGCGCCATGCGAAGACGCTCCTTGGCCCTGAAAGCCTTTCGCAGAAATTCGATTAAATTGGCGGCGCCAGGTACGACGAGGTAGGGCGTCACCGTACGGTATCCCTTGGGAACAGGTTTAACTGGCATGAAGATCCTCTCCTTCTCTCCCCTCGCGGATAGGCTGCGCGAGGTCCCCGGAAGCTTTGTTGATACAAGAACCTTCACGCGGTTGCAAGAACGATTATTCCGGTCCGCCGGATTTCGTGAAACTCATCAGGCACATAAGCTGAACACGGAGGGCACAAAGAAGAATTCACGCGAGAGAACACAGAGCCCTCGCGGGGGGCCTTCCCCGTTCACCCTCCATGTTCTCGGGGATAAGTCTTCACAATGATTGCGGGCAGACGCCTCGCTCCGGTTAAACGGTTGCGGCCCGCAGAATTTTTCCGACGGGGTTTGGCTGAGGTTGGACAGCTCTGCGCCCTCTGTGGGAGGAAAAGATCAAACACTGAGAACACTGACGCGCTCCGTGTGCTCTGTGTGAAGCTGCGGGGCACGGAGGGAAAGGAGAATTTTGTCGTGATGGTGGGTATGCCGCGCTACCTCAGCGCTTTTAGAGGACCCGTACAGGCTTGGCGGCGCGGCGAAGGGCCGCCTGGATCATCATGAACTCGCCGATGTTATCCATGGTGAGCAAACCCACCAAGCGGCCGTCGTGAAGCACGGGAATAATTCGTGAGTTCGCGCCATGCAGCGAGGCTAAGGCTTTTTCGAGCATGTCGTAAGAATCCGCGGTCGGCATGTCCCGGTTCATGGCGTTGCGGACCAAACCCGTCTGGCCGTGTTCGGCGAGGCCGCGAACCAGGTCGCCGCGCGCCAACACGCCCAACACATGGTCGCCGAAGACCACGGGAAAATCCTGCTGGCTCCCCGCCATGGTCAGGTCCACCACGTGTGAGAGCGGGTCGTCGGGCGAAAGCGTATGGAATTCCGTCATCATCACGCGCTGCACCGGAATGCCGCCGAGCGAGGTGTGCATCTGGACCATCGCCGCTTCCTGCTCCGCGCCCAGCCACACGAAGAGCGCAATAAAGACTAGAAACGGGTCCGTGAACAGGCCGAGCAAACCGAAGAAGAAGGCAATCGCCTGGCCGACCCGCGCCGCCAGTTGCGTGGCCTGCGTATATTCCAGGCGCGTCGCGAGCAGCGCGCGCAGCACACGCCCGCCGTCCATCGGAAACGCGGGAATCAGATTGAACAAGACAAGCCAAGCGTTGACTACCATCAGGCGATTCAGGAAATTTCCGCCGACCAAGTCAAAACTGCCCCAGCTTGCCCTCAAGCCCAGGCCTGCCAAGACGAGCCAGAGCGCCCCGGCGATGACCACATTCACGGCAGGACCCGCCAGCGCCACCCAGAGCTCCTGCTTCGGTTGGTCGGGCATCCTTTCCAACCGCGCCAGCCCACCGATCGGGAGCAGCGTGATGTCCCGCGTGCGGATGCCGAAGCGCCGGGCGGTGAGGGCGTGGCCGAGCTCGTGAAGAATGATGCAGCCAAAAACCGCCATGACGAAGCTCGCTCCGCCGATGGCGTCGGCGAGGCTGTGTCGCGGAGACCAGTACTGGTACAGGATGAACAGTAGGAGCAGCCAAAACGTGGCATGGATGTAAATCCCGATCCCCGCAATTTCCGCAATTTTCCACGACCAGCGCATGGCCCTTCCCCGAAAGGATCGCAGTTCCCGCCTCTCCATGCGAAATTAACACTGCGCGAGCGTGCATCGCAAGCTCCGGCTGGACAATGCCGCGCAAAGGCCATATGCTTTTTCGTTGCCGATGCTTCAGGTCCTGAAAAAAGCTGACGGGGCGTTGGGGCGCAAGGCCTTGAGCCCCTACGTTGCGCATCCCGCTGGCGAGACCCATGATTACCACTCCGGTTAAACTTCGGCTCGCCGAGCGGATGTCACGTCTGGGGACGGAAAGCGCCTTCGAGGTGCTGGTCCGCGCGCGGGAACTGGAAGCCCGCGGCCAAGAGATCATTCACCTCGAAATCGGCGAGCCCGACTTCCCCACCGCCCCGCACATCGTCCAGGCGGCCGTCCGGGCGCTCGGCGAGGGCTGGACGCATTACGGCCCTCCGGCGGGGCTGCCGCCATTGCGCGAGGCCATTGCACAAGAGGTCGCGAAGCGCCGCGGCATCCGCGTAGACCCGGCCGAGGTGGTCGTCACCCCGGGCGCCAAGCCCATCATGTTCTTCGTCATCCTCGCGCTTATCGAGCGCGACGACGAAGTCCTTTACCCCAATCCCGGTTTTCCGATTTACGATTCGATGATTCAGTTCGTCCGCGGCCGCCCGGTCGCCTATTCGCTCCCTGAAAAGTTCGATTTCGGACTCGACGTCCACGAAATTCTCAGCAAGATCAACGAACGCACGCGCCTTCTCATCCTCAACTCGCCGCACAATCCGACCGGCGGGGTGCTGACGCGCAGCCAGTTGGCTGCGCTCGCGGAGTCGCTTGCCGGGCGCGACATCTTCGTCCTCTCCGACGAAATCTACAGCCGCCTGATTTTCGAGGGCGAGCACGTGAGCCTCGCCCAATTCCCGGGCATGCGCGAGCGGACCATCATCCTCGACGGCTTCTCCAAAGCCTACGCGATGACCGGCTGGCGCCTGGGCTGGCTGGTGGCCCCCGCCGACGTCACGGCGGCGACGCGCAAGATTCACCAGTACGCGATTATGTCCGCGCCCACGATGGCGCAGTACGCCGGCCTAGAGGCGCCGTCGCCGCCGCCAAGTCATGGTGGATGGCTTGAACGCGATCTCGGGTTTCCGATGCCGGATGCCCCACGGGGCCTTTTACGCTTTTCCGAACATCACCGGCAGCGGGCGCAAATCGCGCCAACTCGCCGAGGCGCTGCTCGCCGAAGCCGGAGTCGCGTGCCTCGCGGGCACGGCCTTTGGCAACTGGGGCGAAGGGTATCTGCGCTTCTCCTACGCCAATTCCGTCGAGAACATCCGCAAAGCCCTCGCGAAAATCGGCGATTGGGCGAAGAAGAACCTCTAACTGTATTCATGGCCAAACCACGTTTTCGAGTCTTCGCGACATGCGACATTGGCAAGGAGGCGCTAGATTTATTGCGCCAGCGCGGCTACGAGGTGGAAGTTTACGAGCCCCTCGAGCCGCCGCCGAAGAAGCTAATCCTCGACAAAGTCCGCTCCGGCGTGGATGGGCTGATAACCACGCTGCGCGATCAAATTGACGCCGAAGTCTTTGAAGCCGCGCGCGGCACGCTCAAAGTGGTCGCGCAAGACGCCGTGGGCTTCGACAACATCAATCGCGGCACACGGCCGACGTTCTGAACGAAGCCACGGCGGAATTCGCGCTGCTCATCCTGGGCTCGGTCGCGCGCAAGCTCTATCCGAGCGAGCGCCTGGTGCGCGAAAACCGCTGGGGCGCCTGGCACCCTTACTTGCCTTTCCTCGGCGACGAGGTCACGGGCAAGACGATCTCCGTCATCGGCACCGGACGTATCGGGCAGGCATTGATCAAAAAGGCCGTCGCCTTCGACGTCAATTTCATTTGCTATGATCCAGTAGCCGAGGCGAAGGAATTTGCGAAGAAGATTCAGGAAGAGATGGATATGCGCTTCAGGCACGGCTTCACTTCTGAGCAGCGCGGCATCCGCTACGCGAGCTTCGAGGAGGCGATGCGCCAAGGCGACTATGTCACGGTGCACGTTCCGCTGATGCGCGAAGGCGAGAGTCCCACGCCGACATACCATCTCATCAACGAGAAAACGCTTCGCCTGATGAAACCGACGGCGTATCTGGTGAATACATCGCGCGGGCCGGTGGTGGACGAAGCGGCGCTGGCCGAAGCTTTGAAAGCGGGTGTCATCGCGGGCGCGGCGCTCGACGTCTTCGAGAAAGAGCCGCTGCCCGCCGACTCCCCATTGCGAGATCCCGCCCTCGAAGACCGCTTGCGCCTCTTCAACCACTTCGCAAGCGCCGGCCGCATCACCCGCCTTTCAACCGACCCCGCCAAAGGCATGGCCGGGCGCACTGTCCAGGGACTGATGGACGTGCTCGAAGGCAACTACGGCGGCAACCCCGCCAATATGCCTTACGTCGTCAACAAAGAAGCGTTTAAGTCCTGAATAGCCCCTAAGCCGGAAAGCAGTAATCGTTTCACGCAAAGGCGCAAAGCTCGCAAAGTAGGAGATCTGTTCGTTGCAAGCCTGCGCCCCTTTGCATGAGGCGGTTCGTCGTTTCTTGGAAATCCGAGATTGCGGCATTAGCAGGATGCCGAGAAACCCAAGCGGTCTGCCATTCCGAGGAGCCGCAGGCGACGAGGAATCTCGCAAGGCCCTATTTTCAGAGCGAGATTCCTCGCTTCGCTCGGAATGACAGCGTTCGAAATCGTTTTTCAGCGTCCTGCTACGTCAGAAGGCGCTCGCTCGATGACGAAATCTGCAACTTACCGCTACAAGTTAAGCGCGAGCTGTTCGTACCGGCGGGCTGGCGGAGCCTCCTCGCCTCTATTATCGAGCCCGTAGCGGCCGCGCAAATCCGCCACCAGCTTCAGCAGGCGCTCCTTGTATTCCCCCGAGAGGTACGCGGAACGCGCGTAGAGCTTTCGGTAGCGGCGGACCAGGTCTGGAAATTCCCTTTCGAGAAACGGCATGAACTGACGCATGGCGCTCGGCATCAAGAACAGCACATTTCCGTAGAGGAACCGCGCTCCCGCCTCGGACGCCTGCCGCGCCAACACTTCGAGCGCCCCTGGCGAGTCCGTAATGCCGGGGATAATCGGCATGACGTTTACGCCCGCCCGGATGCCGGCTTCCGTGAGCCTCCGCACGGCTTCCAGGCGCTTCGCCGGCGGAGGCGCTTTCGGCTCCAGCAGCCTCGCCAGGCGTTCGTCGCAGGTGGTCACGGTCATGTGCACGGCGAACCGATGCCGCGCGGAAATCGTTTTGAGAATGTCCAGGTCGCCGAGGATGAGCGAAGCACCTTTGGTGGTGATCGAAAATTCCAGGCCTTCAAATTCCGCGAAAACCTCGAGCAGTCGCCGCGTGATGCGGAACTGCGCCTCGGCGGGCTGGTAAGGGTCGGTGGCGGTGCCGAGCGCGATCGGGAGCCTGCGGTCGCGCGCCTCTCGAAGCTCGCGCCGCAAAAGCTCCGGCGCGTTCACCTTGGCGAAGATTTTGCGCTCGAAGTCAGGCCCATCGCGCATCTCCATGAACTCGTGCGTGTAGCGCGCGTAGCAGTAGTGACAACCAAACTCGCAGCCGCGGTAGGGATTGATGGTCCAGGCAAACGGCATCCGCCTGCTCGACTCGCGGTTGAGCGTGGAGCGGGATTCCAGGGCGAAATATTCCACCCCGGCGCGCTCGCGAGCTTTGGGGCTCGCTTGCGCCATGCGCGCTATCCCCACAAGCTGGACGGGATTCACACCAACGCAGTCGGCCGACAGCATCACGCACCTCGCTTGGAGAGGCGCGCCTAGTTTCGCTTTTTATTCGCCTTTTGTCAATAGGGCGTGGAGGCTTGGTACTGGTGTCATTTGTTATCGGATCCTTTTCGAAACGCCGGTCATTCCCGCGAAAGCGGGAATCCACTTCTCAAGTCTTTGGAAACGAACT
>QHZO01000102.1 GCA_003224695.1 Acidobacteriota bacterium | reverse complement strand
CGAAGCGCAAAACATCAAGAATGCCGAAACGAAGCAGGCCCGTGCGGCGCGGTCCATCGAGGCGGGCTACCGCATCGCCCTGACGGGCACGCCGGTTGAAAATAACGTCGGAGATTTGTGGTCCGTGATGGAATACTTGAACCCCGGCTTTCTCGGGCCGCGGGAGGAGTTCCGCAGAAAGTTTTTTATTCCTATCCAGGCCCTGCGCGATCCGGAAGCCGCGGAACGCTTGAGAAAATTGACCGTCCCCTTCACGCTGCGCCGGCTCAAGACCGACCGCTCCATCATCGCGGATCTTCCCGAGAAGATGGAAATGAAGGTCTTCTGCACCCTGACGAAGGAGCAGGCCTCGCTGTACAAGGCCGTCGTTGCGGAGGCCGACGAGGCCCTGGGCTCCGCCGAAGGGATCCAAAGGCGGGGCTTGATTCTCGCGACGCTCTCGAAACTGAAGCAGGTCTGCAATCACCCGGCCCAGTTCCTGGGAGACAACTCCAGTATTGCGGGCCGTTCGGGCAAGCTTGCCCGGCTCGTCGAAATGATGCAGGAGATCCTGGAGGTTGGGGACCGGGCGCTCGTGTTCTCCCAGTTCTCGGAAATGGGGGCGATTCTCGTGCGCCATCTTCAAGAGACGTTCGGCCAGGAAGCGCTCTTTCTGCACGGAGGGGTGTCCAAGAACCAGCGCGACGCGATGGTGGAGCGCTTCCAGAGCGCGGAGGGCCCGCGCATCTTCGTTCTTTCACTCAAAGCCGGCGGAACGGGCCTCAACCTGACGAGCGCCAATCACGTCTTCCACTTCGACCGGTGGTGGAATCCGGCAGTGGAGAACCAGGCGACGGACCGCGCCTTTCGCATCGGTCAGGTGCGGAACGTGCAGGTGCGCAAGTTCATCTGCGCCGGGACGCTCGAGGACAAAATCGACGAGATGATCGAAAACAAGAAAGAGATCGCGGAGAGGGTCGTCGGAACCGGCGAGGGATGGCTTACCGAGCTCTCCACGGAGGAATTGAAAGAGTTGTTCGCCCTCAGACATGACGCGGTGGAGGCATGAAATGAGGTACCGGGACTGGGATCGCCCTTATTTTCCCCCGTCACACCCGAAGGAAGCCAGAGGGGGCATCAAGGCACAATCACGGCGCGGGACGTTTGGCGAGAGCTGGTGGGCGGCGCGCTGGATCTCGGTCCTGGAAGGCTTCCAAATCGGGGCGCGACTGCGCCGCGGGCGCGCGTACGCGCGGCGCGGCCAGGCGCTTTCGATCGAGATCGAGAAGGGGATCGTTCGCGCAAAAGTGCAGGGATCGCGGCCCCGGCCCTACGACATCGAGATCCGCGTGCCCCCGCTTTCTGACGCCAAGTGGGCAAAAGTGTTGCTCGCGCTCTCGGATCAGGCGCTCTATGCGGCCAAGCTCCTGGCCGGGGAAATGCCGCGGGACATCGAGGAAATTTTCAGCCGCGCCGGCTCTTCGCTCTTTCCGAAGACTTCCAGTGATCTCAAGACAGACTGTTCCTGCCCCGACTGGTCGAACCCTTGCAAGCACATCGCGGCGGTTTATTAGCGACCCCTTCCTGATCTTCAAGCTGCGGGGGCGCAGCCGGGAGGAGGTTGTAGGAAGCCTCGGATCCCCTCGCGCCGCGCATGTAGCGGCACCGCAAGCAGAGCAGGGAGAGGCAGTGCTCCCGGCCGAGCCGCTCCCTTCCGATCCTTCGACGTTCTGGCGGATGCAGCCGCTCTCGGAGGATTTCTACGGCGAGGTTCGCGTCCCGCAGGTACATGCGTCGCTGGCGCGGCAGTCAGGCAGCTTTCCCTTCTGGCGGGGCACGGAGCGCTTTCTGGACGTGATGGAGCGCATCTTTGCCCGCGCATCCTCAGGCGCCCTCGATGTGTTCCTCGGGAAGTAGCCCGAACGTCTAGGAAGGTTTACACCGTAACAGTCACCGCAGAGTCGCAGGGAACGCAGAGAAAGATTTTGGCAAATGACCGATGACCAATGGCCGTTGAAAAATGACAAATTGCACGCGAGGAACCAATCTCCAAATGACACATCCCTTATTTGTCATTTGTCATTGATCATTTGTCATCTATCATTGCGGAATATTCTCCGCGTACTCCGCGTCTCTGCGGTGAAAAAGGGAGTTATGAAGCGATTCCTGTTGGCGTTGATTCTGCTGGTTCCGCGTGCGACCTCCGAGATCCGCCCGGGTCATCGTCTCCCCGACGGCTCGTATCACTCCGTGCGAGAACGGGAGATTGACATAGAGGACTACGCCGCGGATCTTCGATTCGACATGGAGCGGGAGCAGATCACGGGAACCGCCACCGTCACGTTCACGTCTCTTCGTTCCGATCTGAAGGAGTTTTCTCTGGACGCCGCCGATCTCGAGGTCCAAAGGGTCGCGTCAGGCACAGGATCCGTGTCATTCAGCCTCCGGGACCGGAAGCTGCACATCTCTCTGACACAGGCGTTGAATCCGGGCCAACCTGGTTCCGTCAGCATCACCTACAGCTGCCATCCGAAGACCGGGATGTATTTTTACCCGAAGTCCAGGACGCGCGCCGCGCAGGCGTGGAACTACGGCGAAGGAGGTTTGCACTACGGCTGGCTCCCGATCTACAACGATGTCAACGACCGTTTCACCGTCAAGTTCACGGTCACCGTGGCGCGTCCCTTCGTGGCGGTCTCGAAC
>QHZO01000009.1:33671-43335 GCA_003224695.1 Acidobacteriota bacterium | reverse complement strand
AACATTACGGACGCCATATCGGCGGTCTTCGGCGTGTCGTTTCTTGCCGCGCTCGCGGGAGCGCTCTTGGCTTGGGACGGTGGCGCGAAACGTTGGCTGCAAGGTTCGATCGCGTTCATGGCTTTAGCGGCTGGAATCGCAGTCGGGAATACCGTAGCCGGGAAAAGTCATGCCCCGCCGCTGCGCCTCGGGTGGACGAAGGAGGGGCGCGAACCCCCGCCGCTCTACGAGAGGTGGAATTCCTTCTCCCGGGTGACCGTCGCGGAAGATTGGGCGGGGATGGGGGTCCCAAACCAGGAGGGCCTATCCTCAACTTGCATTAAGGGCCTTGTTGTTCCGCACCGGTTGTTGCGGATTGACTCTTCCGCGGAAACGACCCTGCTCGAATTCAAAGGCGATCTGAAGGCGGTAGAGTATTTGAAATGCGACGTGAAGGATGCGGCCTTTGCCATCTGGCCAAACCGAGACGTGCTGGTGGTCGGTGCGGGGGGCGGCCGTGACGTTCTCGCGGCGCTTGCTTCCGATGAGAAATCCGTTCGCGCAGTCGAAATCAACGCCAACATCATCCAGGCGGTCAACGGCCGGTACGGTGATTATACCGGCCACTTGGATCGAGACCCGAGCGTCCAGTTCGTCAACGACGAGGCGCGCAGTTACATCGCCCGCTCAGGCGAGCGGTTCGGAATCATCCAAATATCCTTTATTGACACCTGGGCCGCCACGGCCGCGGGGGGATTCGCCCTGACCGAGAATTCGCTCTACACGCTCGAGGCGTGGAATTCGATGCTCAACCACCTCATGCCCGACGGCGTGCTTTCGGTTTCGCGATGGTACGTTCCCAACAATCCCCTGGAAGCCTATCGCCTGGTCTCTCTCGCAGGGGCGGCATTGGCGAGAGTGGGGGCAAATGACCCGCGAGCCCACTTGGCAGTGTTGGCGAAAGTACCCCAGGAATCTCCGTCCAACCTCCAAACTACTGCCTTGACGGTCTTGGTGGGGCGCAGCCCCTTTTCGGAGACGGAGCTGGCCCGCATCCGAGATTTCGCTAATCGCCTTGGATTCCGGATAATTCTTGACCCGCGCTCCCCCGCCGACCCGTTATGGGCCGCGTTGGCCTCTGGCCGTGTCTCGCGCGATGTCCTCAGCTCGGGCATTGTGGACCTGTCGCCTCCCACCGACGACCGCCCTTTTTTCTTTCAGATGTTTCGGCTTGGCAGTGCCTGGCGATATGCGTTCAAATTGGATTGGATCAACACTCTGCACGCGCAAGCGGTAGCCAGCATCTTCGTCCTGCTGATCGCGGTGTCCGTGCTTTCGCTCGCTTGCCTGATCCTGCCGCTGGTCTGGAGAGCCAAAGTAGTGCTTGAGCCCGGCGCATTGCCATTTTGTGTCTATTTTGCCGCCATCGGACTCGGTCTCGGCTGGCCTCGGAAGCTGGGTCACTCAGGGCGTTGATCCCGAGGGACTCAGAAAAGCTGGCATGGTGCGCCTGGCCGTGCTGCTTGGAGCGCTGGCGATTTTCGGGTTACTTACGCCCTTCGCTATCCGCACCTTCGCCGCCTCAACCACCCCGGCGCGCCTGGCCACTGCGGTGGGAATTCTGTTCCCAGCCGGATTTTTTATGGGTATGGCCTTTCCGTTAGGCATGATTGCCTCCGCAAGCCGGTTTCGGAAGCCGGACCGGTTGACGCCCTGGTTCTGGGGCATCAACGGGGCGACATCGGTTGTTGGGTCCGTCCTCGCGCTCGCCATAGCATTAGCGGCGGGAATTGCCGCCTCTTTCTGGACGGGACTTGCAAGTTATGTCGTCGCAATGGCGGCCTTTTATTTGACCCTGAGGGAGGCAACCCGAAGCACTGCTGATAGAAGTTAGTTTCCGCGAGGTCCTCGAAAAATTCCACGGCAAACCTCTTGAAAGTGATCCGGAGGTTCCAGTCGTCCGACTGGCGGACAGAATTTCACCAATCATCGGATTTCGCCGAGGGCATTTCGCCTGCGGCGGATTGGCGGAGAGGGTGGGATTCGAACCCACGAGCCAGTTTCCCGGCTACACGCTTTCCAAGCGTGCTCCTTCAACCGCTCGGACACCTCTCCGCGGGGGCGCCAGCCGCGAAAACCTCTTCGACACTCAGGAAGGTGCGACGGCGCGGACTCTGAGTATACCATTCCGCCGGTAGGCGGATGGCTCGCCAAAAATCTGGCGGGACCCCGCGGGACGAATCAACGTGCGCGCCGGCATCAGCTTTCACCTAAACCGATGTCGGAACTTGAGCTCCAGACCGAAGATGCCATTTTGATCGCGGACGCCGACAAGGGAGATTTTGTCGCTCAGGGCCCACTCAAATTGGATAATGCGCTGCTGCGACGTGGCGGTGTTGGTGATGTAGGTCAAGGTCAAATCGTGCGTCACTTCCTGTTCCACGGTGATGCGCGCGCCGGAGGTGTTGGTGGAGCCGCCGACGTTCGGGTCCACTTTGACGCGACTCACGCCGAAGAGCCGCTGATGCCGGCCGGTCATCTGGCTTGAAAGCGCCTCGGAAAGGAGCGCCGAGGCCCCGACCGTCTGGAGCTGCCCGCTTCCCGCCGTGGACATGGTGCTTTCCTCGTGAACATAACCGAGCGCGAGCAGCGACAGGATATCGCCAACAGCCAGAGGCGGGTCCGAGCGGTATGCAATCCTGGTTCTGTCCAGCGGCCCTGTAAGGTCGAGCGTGAGGTCATAGTGCTCGATGCGGGTTGTAGCTTCCAGGTCGAGCATCGGATCGGTCCTCAAAGGATTCACCATCGCAATCTCGGCGCGGTCGAGTTTGTATCGGTTGCCGCGGACCATGGCCTCGCCGCAGCGTCCCTTGCAGGCGTATTTCAAGGTCGGCGGTGAGGTGCAGATCGTTGGTCTCGAGGCGCACGGCTGGCGCGGAAGCGACTTCCACGGCCAGCCGGATGTTCGCCGCCAGCGGCGACCACCCTTGGTCCGGTGAAGGGGCCAGAGCGCTCGATCCTTCAGAAAGCAGCGTGAGGATATTGAAGGATTCACTTGCGAACATCTGGCGGACTTCGAGCTCTCCGCTCAACCGGCCGCCTTCGGGCGTCCCCACCAGGCGCAGGTTGCCGGCCAGCAACGAGGTCAATTCGAGTGGGTAACGCACTCGCACGTCTTCAAGAGCGGCACGAATCTCAAACCGGGGCTTTTCGGCGAACGTGGCAAAGCCCGAAAGCGTGAGAAAACCGCCACCGCTCCGGCCGCGAAGCGCCGTGGCGGTGGCCCGGTCGCCCTGCAATTCAATGGGGCCGTTGAGGTCGGAGACATGGAAAGGAAGATCGCCGTAGCTCAAGCTCAGCCCCTCGACATCGAGACGGCCCTGAATAAGCGGGTCGGCGGGGCTGCCCGTCACGTGCATGGTCAGCCGCGAGAGGCCCGTCGCCTGGAGCTTTGGATCTACCAGGTCGAGCAGCTTTGCGTCCGCGCGCCCGTTAGCCGTGATGTCGAGCGAGGCGGGCTGACCCAGTTTTACCGAACCTGCGACTTCGAGTGACGTGGAGGGGCCGAGCATCTGAAACCGCCCAATGGAAATTTCCTGATGCGCATAACTCGCGTCGAACGACTGGGCGTTCGACCAGGCGAGGTCGGCGATATGAACGTTGAGCTTCTCGACGTGGCTCGCGGCTTCGAGCTCGCCCGGCCTGCCGAGCGGGCCGTGCAGGCGGAACGTTCCTCCCGTGTTGACTTGCGCGTTGAACCGGCCGTTGAGGAAGGAGCGAATCCAGGGCTCCGCCTCGAAATTTGAGAACTCGCCGGTCAACTCAAGTGGCCAATCGTCGCGTGTTTCAGCTTCGCCTCGAACCGCCAGCGCTCCGCCGGCCCCCTGGCTCGCCCCAACCAAGCGTATTTTGGCGCCGTCCCAATCGAGCTTGCCAGTGAGGTCGCCGAGGGGCGACCCTTGGAGCGCGAAAGCTTCAACCTTCCAGTTGGCGGAAAGCTTCAGCTCCGGCAGCACGCCGCCGCCCTGGACGTCAAAGCTTGCCACTCCGCCTAGCGCAATCGCCGCCGACTTTTCACGATTTGGCGCTCCCGGGAATTTGATTTCAGCCAGAGAGAAATTCCGTCCTTGAAGGGCCACAGTCGCCGCGCGAGTCGAGTAGTTGTAGCCGGCCAGGCCCGACACGGTACCGGGCCCAACGCGCAAGTGCAGGTTCTCAAGTTGGATTTCCGCGGGCGCCACATGGACCGCTGACGTCATGGAGTCGAAAGGCGCGGGACCGATCGCTCCCTGATTGATTGAGAATTCTCCTTGTCCAGCGAAGTCAGACGGCGGGCCCGACAAGTCAAGCCGTCCTGCGATCGGCCCTGACACAAGAGCGGCGAAACCGAAGGCGGTTGTCAGGTCCTTTACCTCGGCGCCTTCGACACGCAATTGCGCATTCAACGGCTTCGCCGGCGCCCAGGCCCAATGGTCCAGAGGCGTTTCCAATTGAACTCCGACCCAACTCGGCCCGGCCTCCAGCCGTCCTCCGATGATCTCGAAGAGTTCGGGCCGAGCTGAGATTTCGCATCCAAAGCCACTCCAGTGCGTGGCGGAGAATTCGAACTCGCCTACTTGAAGTCGCCCGGCGAGGAATCGGCTTCGAGCCGGGCCCGAGAAAGTTCCGGAGAAGGTCGCCTGAGAATTAAGGCGGAATGGGATCGAATGGCCGACTTCCGCCAAGTGTTCGACGAGCGGCCGCCACTCCTCGAAATCGGAGGTCGAAAACGTGATGGCCAAGTTGGATTCGGACGTGGAAAGCCTACCGCGAGTCTCGAGTTGGCTTTGCGGAGTTTCGAGCGTCGCCTGAGCCAGGTCGAGACGGAGCTCACCGTTGAGTGCGGCCGTGCCACGAGCAATGCCGGAGGTCGGAATCAAGTTTACGGGCGCGCCTTCTGGCAAGCGTGGAATTAGTCGGAGATCGAACTTGGATCGAAGGTGCTCGAAATTGCCGCTCCACGAGGTTTCGCTTGTGCCGTTGATTTGCCCTCCGAGGCGCGAGTACCGCCGCCATGGTCCAAGACTTGGCAGAGCGCCGAGGGTCGCTGAGAGGTCGAGCCCTTCGGCGCGCATGCGAGCCCGAAACTCGGGCTTTGCACGAATCTGTGCTTCTACGTCTCCGGCAATGCGGCCTCCGAGTGTCGAGAGGACGAGGTTCGCCAATTCCGCTCTCTGCGCGTTTACAGAATAATCGCCGGAACCATCTATTCGCCCGGGATTGACGGGAAAGCCGATGAACGCAAGGCGCTCGGCGCGGATTCGCCCTGAGGAGGCCCACGTGCCGCGCTCGTATTTCGCTTGGCCGTTGAGTTCGATGTCCCCGGCGTCAATTCCCGCCCAGCGAAAATACTTCGCCAATTCCTTGGCATCGCCCTTTACACGGAACGTCGCCTCCGCCCTCGGTTCGGGTATAAGATTGAAGTCGAGAGACCCCTGGCCGGAAAGGGCCACCGACCGCCAGACGACCGAAGATACCTTTGCCACCGATCGAGCCAACTCAAATCGGCCTGTAAAGGTGCTCGGCGGGAGCGCCCAGTGTGGCGCTTGCAAGCTCAGCGCCGAACAAGCGAACGTGCCGAGGTAGCGTGGGCCAGGGCTCAGGCGCAGGCTGAGGCCTGCCTCCTTGCCGGCGACCTCCAGCGGAATTTGTTGGTTATTCCAGTAGAGGTCTGTCTGGGCGAGCACAAGGTCGTGGATGGACATATTCATGAGGTCGTTCATCGTCTCTTCGCTCAATAGTGAAACGCTCGGACCAGGAAGGTTTGAAACGCCTCCAGGACTTGTAGTGAGGTGAATCTGGGCGCTGCGCCACTGCAAGCGGCGCAGGATCAGCTGATGACGAGTCAGGGTGGCCGGATTGATCTCGACCTCGACGTGTTGCGCGGAAAAAAGGGGCAGTGCGTCTGCCGGCTCCGTGCCGCGGATAACTAGTTGGCTGATTCGGACTTGAAGGATGAGCGGGCGGAAGGCG
The DNA here is from genome assembly GCA_003224695.1 of Acidobacteriota bacterium. Classification (GTDB taxonomy): domain Bacteria; phylum Acidobacteriota; class Terriglobia; order UBA7540; family UBA7540; genus Gp13-AA74. Next base: position 37,344 of record QHZO01000009.1, on the reverse strand, counting down.
AAGCCGTTCATGCTGACGCGCCCTCCGGTCAAGTCTTCAAGGTTTTGAACGATGCGATGCTCGAGGCGCTGGCGGAACCAAGCGGTGCTGAGAACGCCGTAGGTAGCCGCTGCCGCTACCACCAGCCCACAGGCGGAGTACAACAGCACCCGTGACCAGACTCGCTTCTTTGAGATTGGCCTAGCTTGGCTCATGGTCACAGAAAGAGTGGTACACGACGCGGCGAGTGGTCTTGAGCTCCTCCATCCACTGCGCCAGCAGGGCGTCAATTTTCCGCTGAATCAGGATCTCCCGAATCTGCCCTTCGACTTCCGGAAGCGGCGGCAGCGTCCCGGCGCCCCTTTCTCGGAATTCCGGAGTGAAATGGTCCCGATAATACGCCTCGATTTCTGAGGGTTCGACCGCCGCTTGGGGGCGCAGCCGCCGGTCAACCATCCCCAATACTTTCTGCTCTTCGACGAGCTCGGCGATAACCTGCTGCTCGTTCATGCCGAGCGAGCGGAGCGCGGCTTGGAATGCTTCCGGCGTCGAATAACGCTTTCGGGTTTCTTCCCATTGGATTTTCGCTGCGGCAGTGGACTCTTGGGCCTCGGACGGTTGGGCTGCCGCATCTTCGCCGAGCAAGTTCCGTTCGATCAGCCGCTCGCGGGCCTGTTGGTATGTTTTATGGTCGGGTGGGATGTCGGCTGCCTGCCCGTTCAGAAATCGCTCCAGCCGAACCTCAGCCAAGACGTCGCTTTCGGTAATTGCCTCATCGCCGACCGAGGCGACGATACAGTCGAGCGTGCCGGAAAGAGCTTCGCTGCTTCCGGGCGATTTCGCGCTCTGACCGAACGCCAAACCTCCACTCGTCACCAGATTCCACGCCACGAGCAGCGTCAGAACGTTTGGCCGATGCCGACGAAAAGTTGAAAGCGCGGTAATCGGAGAACCTCCAAGCCGCTGGGTAGCACTTTTTGGTAACGAGGCGGGTTAAGGTCGTACCCCGCGTCGAACCGAAGCGGCCCCACGGGTGTCTTGTATCGAAAACCCAGTCCGACAGCATGCACGGTGTAGTCGAGATCCGTCGTCGAATTCTGAGTCACTTTAAGCAACTTCATCCTGCCGATAGAGGAATAGACGTTGCCGGCGTCGTGAAAGGCCACCAAGCCGAACCTTCCGTTGGCGAACCGGGCGCGCAGTTCCAGCGAGTTAAAAAAAAGCGCATCGCCGCCCAAAGGAAAGCCCGTCTGGGGGTCCCGCGGGCCCGCCTGGTTGATGGAGAAGCCGCGATGGGACTCGCTGCCGCCCATGAAGAGGCGCTCCGGCAATGGAATCACGGTGCTCGGCCCGGACTTCCCGTACGGATCTTCCACGGCAAAACGCGAAGTGCGCGCGAAAATAAGATGCGGGCCAAGGCGGTAGTAGGTGGCGTTCTGCGCCGAGACGCGCAGGAAATTCGCCTGCGAACCATAAACATCCGACGAAATTCCTGCGTCCACGAGCGAGTAGGAACCGCGCGTGGCGTCGGCGGGGTTGTCACGGTGGTCGTTGATGTAGCTGCCGCTGAACATCGCCACCCGCGCCGGGCGGCTGAGGAGAGGGATTTCCTGAGCGGAGATCTTGAGTGTGGAAGCGTCTACCAAAACATGGCGAATGCTGAAACGGCCAACCAGCAGCGCGGCGGGGCTGTAACGCTTTTCCAGGCTCAAAGAGGCTTCGGCGCGCTCGGCGGCGAAGGTCAGCACGTCCTGGCTCTTATCGAACAAGCTCGCCAGGCGCAGATTCAAATCGCGGTGCGAGGCCAAATGCGGGACGGAGTAACCCAGGGAAGCGCCTTTGTCGAGCGTCGAAAACCGGCCTTGAAAGCTGAGCGTTTGTGCGCGCCCGTCCACGTTCAAGCGTGATATGTCGAAGGAGACCCTGGGACTCGACTTGTATTGCCCTTGGGGCTGGTTGCCGCCCAACCTCTGTATATCAATCCCCCCGCCGTAGCCGACCGTCCATCGCCGAGCTTCCTCGACGCTGACCAGAACCGTTCTGCCCGTCGGGGCAAAGCTTTCCGGATCTTGCGGGGCGATCTGGACTTGGTTGAAGACGCCGAGATCGTAAAGGCGCCGCTGGGACTCGAGTACGTCCGACTGGCTGAACGCTTCGTCCGGAGTGACCGCCAACTCGCGGCGAATGATGGCCGGCCGCGTGTGCCCGTAACCCATCACCACCACGCGCCGCACCGTTTCCTTTAGGCCCGGCTCGATCTTAAATTCGATGTCCATTTCGTCAGGCTCGTGCGCGGGCGAGCCCCTCCATTGGACCTCGGGACGGACGTAGCCGCGGTTGCTGAGGTAAGCAAAAATCGCGTCACGGTCGGTTTGTGCGCCCGCGGGCGAGTAGGGAGCGCCGGGTTGGGAGAGCAGGAGCCCGCGGATTTCTTTTTCCATCTGACCGGTAACGCCTGAGATATCCAACTGATGAACGGTCCTACGGGCGCCCTCGGCAATATCAAAGGTGACAAAAAGCCTGTCGGTCACGCCTTGATAATCGGTGTCGAGTTTGGGGGCGACCTTCACATCCAAATACCCGCGAGACTTGTAAAGCGAACCCAGTGAACCCGTATCGTGCGCCAGCATGTCGCGGCTGAAAGTTCCGGGGTCGCGGAAAAAACTCTTGGGTTGAATAGTCAAAATCGTCGCCAGCTCTTTGTCCGAAAAAGCATGATTCCCTTGGAAGGCGAAGCCGGCAAATTCGCCCTGATACCCGGGCGCAACCGTGTAGGTGATATCTACTTCCGGCGGCGCGGCGCGCTCTTCGCGGTCGGCCGTCACGCCGACGGAGAAATATCCCTGGCGCTCGAAGTAGTCCACCAGGTTTTGACGGCCGCGCTCGACGGCAATCGCGTCCAGCGCGCCCTCGCTCATCATCGGCAGCAGGTCGCGCTGCCGGGCCGCGGGTACGCCCGCGCCGCGAATCCGCACGCGCACCAGGGGCCCGGCGTCCACGCGCACCATCAGTTGTTCTGTATTCTTCGCGGCGTTGTAAATCCTTTTTTCGACGGAGACGTTTGCCTGAAAGCCGTCGCGCTTTTGAAAAAATTGGTGAATGCGGAACAGCCCCTGGTCCAGGTGCGCGGAGGTCAGATGCGCGCCCACGCGCCATCGGGCCACTTGCCTCAGCCGCGCAGACGAATAAACCGTTTGCCCTTCGAATTGAATCCCCGCGAGTATTGCCGGCGGCCCGGAGGCGATTGAAAAAGTGATATTCGCTTCCGCGTTATTCGGGTCTTGGGCGACGCGATATTCGACTTTTGCGCGGTAATACCCATTCTCTCGAAGGGCGTTTTGCAAGCGGTCAACCGCCGAAGACAGGAGGTCGTCGGTGAGCGGGCTGCCAAGGCCCAGGCGTGCCGCGGCGACAAGCGCCCTTGGGTCAAGCCCTCCGAGCGATCCTGCAATCCGAACGATTCCGACAAAATACTGCGCGCGGCCTTCAAAAATCAGGGCCACTCCCTTCGCTTCGGGCACCGCCACCGCTCGGAGCTCTTGAAATCGGCCAGTGGCATACAGCCGCTTCAGGCTCTCAGAAACTTTGGCGGCGTCGAGAGGGTCGCCGACCGCTTGTGTAATTTGGCCCGCATAATCCTCGGCGCGAACAGTGGCGTCGGATTTGATGCTGATTCGTATCACCGTCTTCCCCC
>QHZO01000009.1:14688-33567 GCA_003224695.1 Acidobacteriota bacterium | reverse complement strand
GGTCGCGAAGAGAGGCGATGGAAGACAGCTTGTCGCGCGTCATACGCCAAGAGATCGGAAGTCCCCTCCCGGTGATGGAGTTTCCCGAGACTGGCCATTATACGTCGCTTCTGCTGGTTCAAGCATCGGCTTGGCGGTTCGAATTAAGCTCACCATCCGTCGCGCCTCCTTCGTTCGATGAGCTTGAATTCTGCGTGGATGTCCTTTGGGGGCCGGTAGGTCAGCGCCCGGCTTTGCGAACCAGGTTTGGGAGCCATTCGGCGAGCCGGTTGTTTTGAGGGAAGCCTTGGCCGAGGTGCTGCCGGAAGCCTTCCGCCAGCGGGAGGCCCGCGGCGCGTCCGGCGCCCTCGGCCATTTGGCGTTGCATTTCGAGCGGGTCCGCGATGCCTTGCTGCTCGCGCAGAAACGCGCGCTGGCTCTTGTGGCAGGCGAGCATCTCCGCCTTGCGGGCGAATGTGTCGGAAATGTCCACGAAAAGGCGCGAGGAAATCTCGACACCCAAGATATCGCGGCCACCGAAAGGCGCGGCGTAGTAAAGCCAGGGAACTGCCGCGAGCGCCCTTGCCGCCCTGGGCGCGCCTGTGCGGAAGTTGGGGGCCATGGCCCCAAAACAAGCGGTCTGGGCCAGCCGACTGGTGGTTTCGTGGTCCACCATGTAGTCCACCGGCGAATGGGAAAGCACGAGATCGGCTCTGGTCTTGCGCACCAATTCCATCACCTTGCGCAAAGTCCTTAAGTCGTAAAAAACCGCGAGGTCTTTTTCTTCAAGGCAGGTGTAAGCCGCCCCGATGAGGCGCGCCGCGCGCCGGGCCTCTCCCTTGCGCTGGCGGGTGATCCTCGTCGCGGGAAGGGAAGTGCTGCCGCAATCGCCGGCGGTCATGGTGGCGATACCGATTCTGGCGCCTCGGGCGGCCAGATGGGCCAGCGTGCCGCCACAAAGGAATTCCGCGTCGTCAGGGTGCGCAAACAAGGCGAGGACACGCATCGCTGTCACTCGACCGGTTTGAAAGCCGCCTCCAAGCGTGACGTTCCCCAGGCAATATCAATCACGCCCTCGCCCTGCTTTTCCGTGAGGCTGATGGTCAACAGCTCTGTAGAGTCCGCCGCATCCTGGAATTGCATCGGGACTTCGGCCAACCGCGCGGAAGGGTCGTGTTGGAATTCGTTGGCCGTCTTTGCCGAAACAATCAACGTCCAATGGCCTGGAGAATCCATCCGCGCCAGCAGGATATGCTTGCCTTTGGGCACGACGGTTCCGCCGAAGTTTAGGTCGTGGTCCGAGGCGATGAGCGTGGGGACGTCCGCGCCCAGCCGCCAAACTTCCCCCTGAGCGATCTGCTTCAGCATGTCGCGTCCCTTCAGGGCTGGGCGGGCGTAAGAAATCCAGACGGTCGCGGACTAAACACCAGACAACTAGCCCGCGAAATTCTTATTCGAGTCATAACCGTAACCTCCGCTTTGAAATTTCCCGGGTCAAGGATTTGAGGGACCCGTCGCCAGCGCTGCCGAGATGGCCTGGCGAACCTTGCTTCCCTCGGTGTAGCCGACCCAGTGGTGAACCACCGCGCTGTGCCGATCCACCAGAAACATGCTGGGATAAATCGCAATGCCACCGTAGTCGCGGTCCGCTTGCTTTGACCAATGGACCACGGGGAAGGCGATTTTTTCCATCTCAATATACCGCCGGCGGTCGTCGTCCGTGTAGTCAAGGCCCAAGATACGATCGGCATTGGCGCCCACCACGCTCAGGCCCTGCGCGCCGAGGTCCCGATCGAGCGCCGCGAGTTCGGGCGCCTCCTTCATGCAAGGCGGGCACCCCGTGAACCAGACGTAGAGCAAAACGACTCGTCCTCGGAGGCCGCGCGAGCTCAAGTCCTTGCCATCAAGCGTGGTAAGTTGAAACTCCGGCGCCGTCTGTCCCTCCCAACCACTGAGCTGGCGCTCCATCACCTGGCTGAATTGGGGATCAGACTTGATCTTCTCCACGTCCACACGGGTGATTTCATGTGTGGTGGGGCTGCGCTCGATGAAGGGAGGGACGCGCGGGTCTGTTTCCATCACGCGCAGCAGGATATCCGCCGAGTATCGCGACTCGAGGAATCCGAAAGAAAGCGTTGTAAAGCTTGTTGAGCGCCTGGCGGTCTTCCGAAGAAGTGAAGACTTTATTGTAGAGGTCGGAAACCACCAGCGGCCGGCCGGGCTCGAGATGAGAATTAACGTAGGCGAGCACCCGTCGTTCCGCCGCGCGATTCTCCGGTCGAGTCCCTCCGGCAGCGAGAGACGCGGCCACGAGTGTCGTCGCCAGGATTGCCACGGTTCGTTTCAAGGCTTCTTCGCTCCCGCGGCCGAAAAACAGGCCCAGTGAAACTCCAGCGCATATTTCATATAGTCGGCGAGATAGCTCCAGCCGTGGCCGCCGGGGCGCAAGTGGTATTCGTGAGCAAATCCCTTTCCGGTCAAAATCTTGTCAAGCGCCTCCGCGCCGGCGTTGAACCCGTAACGGTCCTGATCGCCGCAGTCAAAGTATAGCTTCAAGTGAGCGAACCGCTCCGGGTCTTCGGCAAGATGCAACGGATTGTTGGCGTCCCACCAGGATTCATTCAGCGGATTGCCGAAAGGTTCCTCGAGCACGCGCGCGTAGAACCCCCAGCGGCCGTCGGTTGGAAGGGGGTGGGGAAAGCTCGGCAGAAGCGCGGCGCTTTGGGCGCTCGCGGAACCGAAAACGTCCGCATGGCGCATGGCCAGGTGCAGCGCCCCGTAGCCCCCCATGGACGTGCCGCCGACGCCCCGCTCGGCCACGGAGAGCATGGTCCGATATTTTTTGTCAATCGCCGGGACAAGTTCCTGTATAAAAAAGTCTTCGTAACGCTCGCGGCCGTCAAACGAGTTGACGTAGAAGGTGCGCCCGCCGTCGGGAAGCACTACGATGAATGGGCCGAGCTGGCCACTCGAGACCAGGCTGTCGAGGATTTCTTTTCCCCCACGCTCGCCCCAGCTCCGCTCGTTTTCGAAAAGCCCGTGGAGGCAATAGAGCACCGGGTAGCGGCGCGCGCCGGAAGAATTGTAATCCCCGGGCAAGTCCACGCAGACATTGACATCCCGGCCGAGAATAGCGCTGGAGACAACGCTGCAATCGAGGGTGGTGCGACTGGGGACCCTGGCAAGTGAATGTGCTCCCGCAATGAGGATGCCCGAGAGGCCAATCGAAACCAGAGCGGTTAGCTTGGCGTGTTCGAATCTGAGGCAATGTTTAATCGCTCGAGGCATGGAGGGCGGGCCTAGTGAGGATTGGGATTGGCAGTCCGCGATTTTTCGGATTGCACGTAGACGGAAGTCTTGCCGCTTTTGGTCGTCGTGCCCAAAGCGCCGCCAGCGGTCGCGCCGGAACTCCCCGAGCCACTCGCGCCATAAACCGTTCCGTGAAGGTGCTTCGTCGAGGATTTCTTGGCTTTCTTCGAGGCCGCCGGATCGCCGCCAGAGTTCTCCTCTTTTGGCGTCGCAGGGTGAAATTCCGTGACCTCGGATTCCCCGGATAATTGAGGTCCCTTTTTCTCCTCGGCGGCGGGCTTCGATTTATCTTTCGCGGCGCTGTGGAGGGCCTTGTCGGTGCTGACGCGCGTAGCCTCTTCCAGTGGGACAATTCGCGGCTTTTGCGCGGCTACAGCCGCCTCAGTCTTTTTTGCCTGGCTGGTTGGAGCAGGATTTTGGGAGAATAGCGGCCTGTCAAACGGCACGCACAATATCAGGATGAAAATGTAAACAAGGCGCCGGTAGAGAAAATCCGCCATAAATTTGTCCGTCCTCGCCTGACGCTTCCATTGTTACGCTAAGCCTTGTCCGGGTCAAGCGTGCCAAGGGACTTTCCCCAAGCGTCAACCCCGCCTCTGACGAAAGCCTCTACTTGCTCGGTTCGTTCCAGAGCAGCTCAATGGTCACGCCGCCTCAGCCCTGCGGTTCGATGTAGGCAAAGCGCCCCCGGCTGCCTTTAATGTCCCAGGCGCCCGACTGCAAAACCTCCACTCCCTTCGAGCGGAACAGCGCCTCGGCCTTGTCGAGGTCTCCTACATTGACGGCCAGGTGGTGCAACCCTTCGCCGTGGGCCTTCAAGTAGTCGTCATAGACGTTCGGAGCGATGCGAGACTGGATCCACTCAAAGGGGACATCGCCCCACTTCCACCGGCCCAAATCCATTTCGTAGTTGCTGGGCGCTCCATGATATTGGCGGTCCAGGCCGACGAACCGGTCGCTGCCCATTTCGCCGAAGCCCAGGCCCTTGTAGAAATCGTTGACCTTCGAAAGGTCCCGGACCACGAAAGCGTATTGGACGATTTGCGTGAACGGATTCGTTACGTGAAGCGGATGCTGGGGTTGCGACTTTGTCTGGATCGTATATCAGCTCGATGGTGATTCCACCCCCGCGCGAAGCGGTGTCGAGGTAAACGTATCGCCCTGTTCCGTTCTTGCCCACCCAGCTTCCTGTCTCGAGTGGGCCGACACCGCGGCCGGCGAAATATCTTACCTGTTCTTCGAGTTGGGTTTGGCTCGAAACTCGGAAAGCCAGGTGGTGAATCCCATCGCCGTGCTTCCGAAGGAAATCGGCGCAGGTGCTGTCGCCCGTGACAGGTTGTATCCAGTCTATCTCCGCGTTACCGATCTTCGCCGTCGCCGTCTTCAATTTCCAGGCGGTTTTCTTCCCGCGATAAGTCACTTCGGGCGTTTCCACCAGGCCGTGGCGCTCGATGTCATGAATGCCGAGCCTTTCCCAGCAGCTCAGCACCAGATCGAGGTCCTTCATCACCCACCCAGCGTGCGCGACGTGACCGTAAATGCCGCGGTCTACGACAGGCTGCCCAATGTCGTAAGCGGAATGTGCCGGCCACCGAAACGTTAGCCAGAATCCGCAAAGCGCGGTTAAGACGAGCAATCCCAATGTGATTCGACGGTATGGTTTCATTAAACGGTTCGAGCCTTAAATCGCTCCCCCGATTCCTTTCATCACCGTGATACGAGGTCCCCTTCGGCGTCGAGCTCAGCTTCCAGTGGTTCCGGCGCCACCCGCCAGTCGGCCAGGGCCCCGGTCTTTGCCGCGCGAGCTTCGGACGCAAGCGCCGAGCTCACGGCAATGCGGTCGAGAGCCAACGTGCTCCGAATCCAGACGATGCATTGTTCGTTGCGCTCGGGTCTGCCAAGAATACCGAGCGCATAGTCGAGCGCCTCGCGGTCAGTGGGCAAGTGGATGGGCAGCCGGACCATCATGGGGTTCATAGAGGTGATGGCGTTCAGATACATTTTCTTAAGGTCAATGGCGCGATAGAGCCGCTCGTGAATCAAGTCCGCCATGCCCACCCCTAGCGCATTGCCACCGCTCTCGGGCGTGAGGCTTCGCGCGTAAATCAGCCGAATTTCAGGTGCTTCGCCAGCAGGCATCGCGACCCCGCGTCCGATCACCTTGGTGTCCATGCCCGAGCCGCTGATGTTTTTGCCGAGCTCATCAACGATGAGCATTTGGATTTGAGGGAAGGGAAGGCGCGGCACAAGCTGGCGGGCAAGCGCCAGTGCTTCTTCTTCGCGAGCCACGAGAGTTTCGGGTAGCGAGGCGCGGACGGCGGCAACCTGGTGAAATTCGTTTTCGACCACCGCCAAACCGCAGAGGATTTTGCCGCTCGCAAGCGCCTGACCTGCCATCGCCCGGACGACGGGCTCGTAGCCCGTCAGCTGACGCGCAGCTTGGCGATGAAACTCCGCGGCGCCTTCGATCTTTCCCATTCCTACGGCCATCATCTTGCTCAGCCCGCTTTCCACCCGGCCCGCAAACGCTGTGTGCGGCTTGACGCGATTCATCACCACCACTCCGTCGGACTCGTAGGCATTGCGGTCCATAAAGACTTCGAAGCCTTCGGGCGTCCGACCGAGCGAGACGGTTTCCATCGCCGAGCGGATTTCGGCCCCCACAAACTCTTCCGTGACGCCGTAACTGGTGAGAATTGCCCGCTGGCCTTCCGCCGTCGCTCCACCGTGGCTGCCCATGGCCGGAAACACGAAGGGCTTGGCGCCTTGCTCTTTGAGCCAGGAGCAAATGGCGCGGGCGATTTCCGCCACACGCGCCACGCCGCGGCTGCCGACCGTCACGGCGATGCGCCTGCCGCGGAGCTTGGACGGCATGAGCGCAAGCGACGAGAGTTCGCGGCGGATTTCGGCGTCCAAGTCGTTAAGACCGGGCAAGCCTGCCCGTGTGCGTTCCAGAATGCGGAAAGGAGCAAGACCGAGATCACCGTTGGAAGTCATACCCATCCACGTTTACGCCTCGGGCAGTCGCTCGTCAAGACGTCATGCTCCTCCCGTGGTCGTTCCCGCCGAGGATTGGCGATACCCGGGTGTCGGTGTCGTTTGAGATAGGATTCCTTTCGAAACGCCCGTCATTCCCGCGATAGCGGGAATCCACCTGGCAAGCCTTTGGGAACGCGCTGCGGGCAAGCTGGATTCCCGCTTTCGCGGAAATGACTGCGTTTGGAAGCGACCATGTCTGGCAAATAACACCAGTACCATGTGCCTGAATACTTGTCCAGATACGAACAGCCAAGTTTCAGATGCGGTCATATGGGTATGGCTCTGGCGCCTTCAAGGCCAATCGAGGCTTGTGTTGTCAACGAGATACGCTATTGGTGAGGTGGTAGGAAGCTTGCTTTGGAGTTTTGTTGGGTCGAGGGATAAGGCGCGAAGCGAACCATTTGCGGAGGGTGGCCATGATGACTCTAGTCCAAGATTTAAAGTACGGTCTCCGCGCGTTGAGCAAGAATCCCGGCTTTGCCGCCGTCGCCATCATCACCCTCGCGCTGGGGATTGGAGCCAACAGCGCCGTGTTCTCGGCCATTGACGCGGTTCTCCTGCGCCCTCTGCCGTTCCCGGATGGCGACGAACTGATGAGGCTCGAACAAGTCAACCCACGGGCCAAAGGCCAGGGGACTTTTGTCGCTCCGGTTCGACTCGAGGATTGGAACCGGATGAACACGACGTTCCAGGCGATCGCCGGATACTACGCGGAAGATGAATCCGAAACCTCCGGCGCGCTCCCTGAGAAACTGACTCGCGCGCTCGTAACGCCGCGCTTTCTTCAGGTGCTCGGTGTTTCTCCCGTGCTTGGCCGCGACTTCAGCTCCGAAGAAGAGCGGTTTGGCGGGACGAGCGCCGTCCTGATCAGCGACCGATTCTGGCGCCGCCGCTTTGGAGCTGATCCGAACGTAGTCGGGAAAAAGCTCAAATTCGGAGCCGAATCCGACACCGTCATTGGCGTGATGCCGGCTTCATTTCTTTACCCCGATCGCGGCGTCGACCTTTGGTCTGCCGTCCCTATGGATGCCCCCTACGCTCAGAGCAGGGAATCCACGTGGTTCGCCACGATCGGCCGCCTCAAACCGGGGGTCGCGGTGGCGCAAGCGCTAGCGGACCTCCAGAGAATCCAGAAACAGCTCGGCGCAGAGTACCCGAAGACCGACCGCGACTTGGCCGTTCAGGTTGAGCCGCTCAAAGACACCATTGTCGGCAGTGTGCGCGGGACTCTCTGGCTGCTCTTCGGCTCGGTCACTTTGCTGGTTCTCATCGTTTGCACGAACATCGCGGCCCTGCTCTTGGCACGGGCCACAAGGCGCCATCAGGAAATAGCCATTCGCGGTGCGCTGGGCGCTTCTCGACGCCGCATAGTAGTGCAATTGCTCACGGAGGCTTTTCTCCTCGCTGCGGCGGGCGCGGCTCTTGGGCTCGTGGTCGCCGGAAGCGCATCCGAGGCGTTTCGCGCCCTTGCGCGCACCATGCCACGCCTGGAGGAAATCCGACTCGACTGGAGGATCGTTGCTTATTCGCTTTCGTGTGCGGTCGTTGTCACTTTCCTCTGTGGGCTGGCTCCCGCCTTGCTCGCCACGCGCCGGACTCTTTCCGAGACCCTTGCCCAAGGAGGCCGCGCGCACGTTTCGGGACGAAGCTCGATGCACTGGCTGCTGGTGGGAGTGCAGGTGGCTCTTGCCGTCACCTTGCTCGATGGCGCCGGCCTGTTGCTCCGCAGCCTTCAAGCGCTTGGCCGCGTGTCGCCCGGATTCGATCCCAGCCACATTCTGACGCTGCACATCAGTGGCGGTTGGGGAGAAACCGCGGACTACAAGAAGCTGACTGCGCGCGTTGACCGCACTCTCGATGAGTTGCGCCATGTCCCGGGCGTCGAGGCCACCGCGACTTCGGCGACGCTGCCCGGCGTGCCGGCGAGTTATGAAACGGAGCTCAAGCTTAGTCCGCCGCCGACGGGTGCTGAACGCAAGATTTTCGCCGAGAGCCGTTTTGTCTCTCGGAGCTATTTCTCTACCATGCGCATCCCGCTTTTGGCCGGCGAGCTTTGCCGCGAAAACGCAGGGCCTGTGGGTGTGCTCGTCAATCGCAGCTTCGCGGAGACGTATCTCCCCGGCTCGTTGCCCATGGTGCACCATATCGAGGCTCCGGGCAGATCGTTCGTGCCTGCCGGCGACATTGTAGGTATGGTTGGGGACGCGAGGGAGGTGGGCATCAATCATTCGCCGGTTCCCACTGCCTATTGGTGCATCAGCGCGCCTATGCCCGATCCCTATTATCTCATCCGAACGCGCGGCGAGCCGACGGCCATGGCTGAAACCCTCCGCTTAAAGATTCATGAAATCGAACCGAGCCGGGCGGTGTTCGATGTCGTGTCTCTCGAAGACCAGCTCGGCGACGCTTTCGCCGAGACCCGCATGCGCAGCATGCTCCTGACACTATTTGCCTTGACGGCGGTTTCCTTGGCTTGTCTCGGCCTTTACGGAACCTTGACCTACTTCGTCACCGTTCGCAGGCGCGAAGTCGGTTTGCGCCTCGCGCTCGGCGCGATGCCGGGGGAAATTGTGAAGCGTTTCCTCGTTCAGGGCCTGCGGGTTTCGATTCTAGGCTCCTTCGCGGGCCTTGGCCTGGCGGCCGCTACCGCACGGTTGCTCTCGGGCATGCTCTACGGCGTGTCGCCTTTCGACATGGCCACGTTGTGCGCCGTGATCCTGCTGGTCCTGGCGGTCGCGACGGGTTCTTGTTTGCTTCCGGCACTTCGCGCTTCGCGCGTCGAACCGATGGAAGTTTTGCGCGAAGAGTAGAAAGGATGAAGGTTGAATAGTGAAGGATGAAGGGTAAAGGTAAAGGTAAAGGTAAAGGTAAAGGTAAAGGTTAAAGACCGGAAGACGTCCTTAATTTCATACTTCAGCCTTTACCCTTTAACCTTTATAGCGGCCCAACAACCCGAAGGTAGGAGGCAGAGAATGACGACACTTCTGCAGGATTTGAAGTACGGGATAAGGATGTTGGCCAAGAATCCCGGCTTCACGGCGGTCGCCGTCGTGACGCTGGCGCTGGGCATTGGCGCGAACACGGCGATATTCAGCGTCGTGAATGCGGTGTTGCTCAAGCCCACGCCTTACAAAGATCCCGAGCGACTGATTACCATTTGGAGCCAGAACCTTCCCAAAGGCTTCACCACGGACACCGTCTCGTCCTCTGACTTCGCGGACTGGCGCGCCGAAAACCACGTTTTTGAGGAAATGGCCGCATCGACCGACGCCATGTACACGTTGACGGGCCTGGGCGAGCCTCTCGCCGTCACTGCTTACCAATTTTCACCAAACTTCTTTCAAGTTCTCGGCGTCAAGCCTCTCATCGGGCGCGTATTTCTACGGGAGGAAGACCAGCACGGGAAAAACCAAGTGGCGGTGCTGAGTTTTCACCTTTGGCAGAGTCGCTTTGGAGGGGACCCAAACGTCATCCATCGAGCCGTTACTCTGGACAGCCAGCCCTTTAGCGTCGTCGGCGTCATGCCCGAAGGGTTCTCATACCCCGGCTCAGGAACCGATCTTTGGACGCCTCTAACAATTCCGGCAGACATGGCCGCCCGGCGGGACGCGCGCTACCTGCGGGTGCTCGGGCGGCTCCGTCCGGGAGTCAGCGTCGAACAGGCGCGGAGGGAATTGGACACCATTGCCGACCGTCTGGCCAAGGAATACCCCAAGACCAACGCCGGCGAAAACACTGTCCACTTGGTGCCGATGCGCGAGCTTGAGGTGGGCGCCATCGAACCGGCTTTGCTGACGCTGATGGGCGTGGTTGCGCTGGTCCTGCTGATCGCCTGCGCCAATGTCGCGAGCCTGCTGTTAACTCGCGCCACCGGGCGACAGAGAGAAATCGCCATCCGCGCGTCGTTGGGGGCAGGCGGCAGCCGACTTATTCGCCAGTTTCTGACGGAAAGCACGCTGCTCGCTTTGCTCGGCGGGGCCGCCGGCGTGCTGCTCGCTTTCTGGACTACCGGCGCCCTGGTCCGGATGTTTCCTCCGAACGTCGCCAATATTCCCATCCCCCGCGTCGAACAAATTCCTGTGGATGCGAAGGTCATGGCCTTTGCCTTCGCCGTTTCTCTCCTGACGGCGGTGATATTTGGTCTCGTGCCCGCGCTCCGCGCCAGCCGGCTAAATCTTTGTGAGTCCCTGAAGGAAGCGGGGCGGTCGCTGGCAGGGAGCGCGCGCGGCAGCCGCTTTCGCCGGGGCCTAATCATCGGTGAATTCGCGCTCTCGCTGGCGTTGCTCGTTAGCGCGGGATTAATGATCAAGAGCTTCTTCCATTTGGTCCGCGGCGACCTCGGTTTCAACCCTGAGCGCGTTCTCACGCTCCGCGCGTTTTTGCCTGGATACAAATATAAGACCGAAGATCAGGACCGGGCTTTCACGAACCGCGTTCTTGCCGAGATGCGCGCGCTCCCCGGCGTCGAATCGGCCGCCGCGGTCACATTTCTTCCTCTCAGCGGCTGGTACGGCATTCGGGATTTCAGGTTTGAAGGCCGGGCCGCGCAAGACCCCGGACAGCAGTCTCTGTGGAGCGCCGTCACGCCGGATTACTTCCGGACGATGTCCATCCCGCTCATTAAGGGAAGACTCTTTACGGTCGAAGACCGGCAGGGAATGGCGAACGTCGTCGTGGTCAGCGACGCTTTGGCGCGGAAGTTCTGGCCCGGGCAAAATCCCATCGGGCAGCACATTACGCTCCAATATCTTTCTGGCCCGCGCGAGGTTGTGGGCGTGGTGGGGAGCATCCGTCAGTTTGGACAAGGCGTCGAGGCGCAGCCCGAAATCTACTTGCCTTACGATCAAGCCCCCCAATCTCTCGTTTGCTTTGCCATTGGGACCACGCTTGACCCCGCGGGTCTTGCGAACGCCGCACAGCGAGCCGTTTGGGCCGCGGACAAAGACCAAGCCGTCTCGTATGTCATGAGCATGGATGAGCTGGTCTCCGAGACCGTCGCGCCCGAGCGGGTCACGGCCATTTTGTTCGCGGTCTTCGCCGCCCTGGCCTTGGTGCTCGCCACGGTGGGAATTTACGGAGTTGTGTCCTACTCGGTGGGCCAGCGCATTCACGAATTCGGAATCCGGGTATCGCTCGGCGCAACCGCGGGCAGCGTCTTGAGCTTGGTGCTTAAGGAAGCCGCCGGTCTGATCGTAGCAGGGCTGGCCGTTGGCCTTGCCGCCGGCGCGGTCCTTAGCCGCGTCATCAGTTCGACGTTGGCGAGCGTCCATACGCTCGATCCTTCGACGGGAGTGAATCTGTACGGCGTCGCGCCCTTTGACCCGCTCACCTATGCGCTCGGGTCGGTGCTTCTCGTGTGTGTCGCGCTCCTCGCGAGCTACATTCCCGCTCGACGGGCGACGAAAGTGGACCCGATGTCGGCGCTGCGGTGCGAATGAGAAGGCTGAAGTGAGAGGGGTGAAGTTTGAGGGATGAAGGGAGGAGGACAAAGGGTAAAGGGTAAAGTTTGAAGGATAAAAAAGGGGCCTATTGGTCTTTAACCCTCATCTTTCATACTTTACACTTCAGACTTCACCCTTCAGCCTTTACCCTTTAACCTTTTAGCGACCGGATAGTCCGAAGCTAAGGAGCAGAGTATGAGAACGCTCATCCAAGATTTGCGATACGGAGTTCGCATGTTGGCAAAGAACCCCGGCTTCACTGCGGTGGCGGTCGTGACGCTGGCGCTCGGCATTGGCGCGAACATCGCGATCTTCAGCGTCGTCAACGCGGCGTTGCTACATCCGTTACACCGGCCCGCTCGCAATTTGCGATCCAGGATACGTTGAGTGGCGAGACCAGAACGAGGTCTTCGAGCAAATTGCCGCCTACCGAGGTCAAACCTCAAATCTGACGGGTGCCGGAGAGCCCGTAAGAGTGACAGGCTCCCAGACGACCGCCAGCCTTTTCGCGCTTCTCGGCGTCAGCCCAGCTCTAGGGCGCATCTTCCCGCCTGATGCAGAGCAGCCCGGACACGGTTACGAAGTCCTACTCAGCGACAAGCTGTGGCGCGGGCGTTTTCAATCTGACGCGAGCGTTGTCGGCAAGGCCATCAGACTGGACGGCGAGTTTTATACCGTAGTCGGTGTGATGCCTGCGGACTTCGGCTTTCCAAACGAAGCGGAATTCTGGACGCCGGTTCAGTTGACCCAAAGCTGCTCGAACGCCACGCTTCAACTTGTTGCCCGGCTGAAGCTCGGCATCACGCTTGCCCGGGCCAGCAACGACGTAATTGTCCTCTCGCGGCGCCTCGAGCAGGGGAAGCCTCCTCGCAGCAAGGGGCAGATGACGCTTGTCCCTCTTGTCCAGTTGATGGGTGAGGATCTTCGGCCGGTGCTGATGGTACTCCTGGCGGCGGTAGGTCTGGTGCTGCTCATCGCCTGCGCCAACGTGGCAAACTTGCTTTTGGCCCGCGCCGCCTCGAGAGAGCGCGAAATCGCCATCCGCAGCGCGCTCGGAGCCAGCCGGCGGCGGATCATTCACCAGTTGCTCGCGGAAAGCCTCTTGCTAGCGTTCCTCGGCGGTGCGCTGGGACTTCTCTTCGCCGCCTGGGGGCATGACCTGCTGGCCTCCGGCATGGCGCTCCTGCCCCAAAATCTCGGATCGCCGTCCGTTATGGCGCGCGTTGCGTTGGTTGGAGTGGACCGCTGGGTGCTCGGCTTCACGCTGGCCGTCTCCTTTCTCACGGGAATCGTTTTCGGATTGGCGCCGGCCGTTCAGGCGTCGAGGCCGGACTTGAATGAGACGCTTAAAGAGGGCGGAGGACGCTCCTCGGCGGGCCTTGGCCGAAGCCGATTGCGAAGCGTCTTAGTGGTCGGTGAAATTGCCGTGTCACTGATCTTGCTGATCGGCGCGGGGTTGTTGGCGCGCAGCCTCATAAACCTCACGCGGGTCAATCCCGGTTTTGATCCCGAAGACGTCTTGACCATGAATGTGAACCTGTCGAGTTCGAGCAACAGGTGCTCGAGCGGCTTCGAGCGTTGCCGGGAGTTCGTTCGGCGGGCGGGGACGTGGGCCTGCCGCTGGGCACCGGCGACATGCGAATCCGTGGCGATGTCACCATCGAGGGACAATCGGCCGCAGTCCCAGGCGTCATTCCCAGCAAGCAGGTGGTGGCAGGTGATTATTTTCGCGCCCTCGGGATCCCCATCATTCACGGCCGCTATTTCAATCAAGGCGACGGCGCCGACGCTCCGCGCGTCGTGATTGTGAGCGAAGGCATAGCACGACGCCTCTGGCCAGGCGAGAGCGCCATCGGCAGGCGTCTCAACCCCGGCTTCTCCGACACTTCGTGTTGCGCGGTTGTCGGGGTGGTAGGCGACGTGAAAACCTGGGGGCTGGCTGAAACGCCCCTGGCAATCTATCTGCCGTACGAGCAGGCGCCCGCGCTCTTCCTGATGCGCGACATCAGTCTGGTGGTGCGAACGGCGGCGGACCCGACGAGTGCTATCACGGCGGCGAGACACGCCGTCGAAGCCACTGACCCGGAGTTGCCGGTCTTCGGCGTGGCGACCATGGAGCAGCTTGTCTCGAGGTCCGCCTCGCAGGCGCGTTTCGACACACTGCTTGTGGGCATCTTCGCCGCTTTGGCGCTGGCCCTGGCGAGCGTGGGAATCTACGGCGTGATGTCTTATTCGGTTGCGCAACGGGGCCACGAAATCGGCGTTCGAATGGCGTTAGGCGCCGAGAGTCAGGACGTCGTGAAGCTCGTCCTCGGAAACGGCATGGTGCTGGCTTTGATGGGTGTGGGAATTGGAGCGCTGGGAGCCCTGGCGCTGACGCGGCTGTTGGCTGGCTTTCTTTTCGGCGTTCGCCCCGGCGACCCACTCACTTTTGTGGGAGGGTCAGTTGTGCTCGCGGGAGTGACTTTGCTTGCCTCCTACATTCCCGCCCGCCGGGCCACGAAAGTCGATCCGATGGTGGCGCTGCGGTGCGAATGAGAAGGCTGAAGTGTGAAGGATGAAGGGTAAAGGGTAAAAGTCAAAGGTCAAAAGTCAAAGGTTAAAGGTTTAAGACCCAAAGGCGCTTATGGTTCATCCTTCGGAATTTCTTTATCCTTTAACCTTTCAGCGGTCCGACAATTCGAAGGTAGGAGGCGGAGAATGACAACACTTCTCCAGGATTTGCGCTATGGGTTGCGGATGCTTGCGAAAAATCCCGGGTTTACGGCGGTCGCTGTGCTGACGCTGGTGCTCGGCCTTGGGGTGAATTCGGCCAGCTTTGGTCAGGCTACATCTAAGGCTCAAACGTTTCCGCTGAGCGACACCAAGGACTTGATCCTGGTTAACGTGAAGGCCGACGCCGTCGAATACCAGGGGCGTAAAGCTGTGCGTCTCACGAACGACACGCAAAAGGACGGCTTCGCGCTCTTTCGGGGCACGGACTTTCAGGATGGAATCGTCGAGGCGGATATTGCCTTAAAGATTGCCGCTCCGCCGGGCGTGAGGATGCCCGGCTTTGTTGGCATCGCCTTCCGGGCGCGGCCCGACGCATCGCGCTATGAACTGTTCTACCTGCGGCCGGGGAACTCACGCTCCGATGACCAGGCGATGCGGAACCATTCGGTG
This sequence comes from Acidobacteriota bacterium, assembly GCA_003224695.1. GTDB lineage: Bacteria > Acidobacteriota > Terriglobia > UBA7540 > UBA7540 > Gp13-AA74. The sequence goes on along the minus strand of QHZO01000009.1, from coordinate 18,634 downwards.
CAATACGTCTCCGAGCCCGACTTCGACTGGTACAAACTGCGCCGGCAGTGGCCTTGGGTTTACGAAGCCCACGCGGACTTGCAAATGGAGACCTGGACGAAGGTCAGGATCGAGGTCAAGGGCCGCTCCGCCAAGCTCTATTTAAACGGATCGGAGCAGCCAAGCCTTGTCGTGGACGGCCTGAAGGGTGAGGATTTGCGGGGCGGCGTCGCGCTGTGGGGTTACCAAGGCGAGGAGGCGTATTTCTCAAACGTCCGTATCACCAACTCGACCCCGCTTCCTGTGAAGAATGGCTCGGAGGCGAGCGGCGCGTGGCAGGCGAGGTTTTTGACGGACGCCGGGAGCTTTAACGGTACTCTGAAGCTCGCACGCGATGGCAGTAAAGTGACTGGAACTTGGTCCGGCGACCTCGGGGATGATCGCCCCGTTACCGGAACGTGGCGCGATGGCTACGTCGAGCTCGGCTTCGACGCGCAATGGAAGTTCCCGGGTCTTGAAGGCCATGGCGCCGCGACGCTCGGCGGTTGGTTCGATGGCGATTCTGCCGGCGGACGCATGAAAGTGGAAGGCCTAACCGACGGCCGATGGACGGCAACGCGGAAGCCCTAGCGAATTGAGGATAAGGCTAAAGGGTAAAGGGTAAAGAGTAAAAGTCAAAGGTCAAAAGCCAAAGGTTAAAGGTTGCTGAATGCTGAGGGCTGAATGCTGACAGCTTCTTCAACCGTAAATCGTCAATCGGCAATCCTGCGGAGGGGATACGGAAATGGGCACATTATTCCAAGACCTCAAATACGGCCTGCGGATGCTCGCCAAGAATCCCGGCTTTACGGTTATCGCGGTGCTGACACTCGCGCTCGGGATCGGAGCAAACACGGCAATTTTCACCATTGTCAACGCCGTGTTGCTTAACCCCCTTCCGGTAGCCGACCCTCCCCGCCTGGTTCAATTGGACACCACCGACAAGAAGACGATGATCGCGTTGGGAAATGCCACGCGGCTCGGCATGTCTTTCCCGAACTATCAAGACTATGCGCGACAAGCCGACGTTTTCACCGGGCTCGCGGCTTTTGCGGGGCCGTTGCAGTTGACGCTCACGGGCGGTGAAAAGCCCAAGCAGTTCCAGGGCCAGCTCGTAACGGCGAATTACTTTGACGTGCTAGGCGTCAAAGCGGTGGCGGGGCGATTGTTTCAGTCGAACGAAGACAAACACCCCGGCGGCGACACGGTCGCCGTCATCAGCTACGGCCTTTGGTCGCGCGAATTCGGGGCGGCGCGCGACGCGATCGGCCGGCAACTGACGCTCGACGGGACGAGCTATACGGTGATCGGGGTCACTCCACCGCAATTTAAAGGCAGCTTGCTGTTCTCCGGCTCGGACCAGATTTGGCTCTCCGTCAGCATGCACGCGCAAGTTTTTGAAGGCTTCGTCGAAGCCAACTTTGAGGACCGCCGGTTTCTGGATTTCACCTGTTTTGGGCGGCTCAAGCCGGGTGTGAGTGAGCCGCAGGCGGAATCCGCCGTAGAGACGATTGCCTCCCGTCTTGAAAAGCAGTACCCCAAAGAGAATGCGGGGCGGGGCGCGGCGCTTTCGCCGCTCGCCGACGCGACGCTGGGCATCAACCAGCACGATCAGATCACGAAGGCCGGCGGGCTATTGATGGTTATCGTGGGTGCGGTGTTGTTGATTGCCTGCGTGAATCTGGCCAACCTCTTGCTGGCGCAATCGGCTCGGCGTGAAAAAGAAATGTGCCTTCGTGCCGCGCTGGGCGCGAGCTCCAAGCGGCTGGTGCGCCAGTCGCTCACCGAAAGTTTCGTGCTATCACTTCTAGGCGGCGCCCTGGGTCTCCTCGTCGGCGCCTGGGGCAGGTCGGCGTTATGGTCCTACCGTCCCTCCTTCTTACAGCAGTCGGATATTGCCCTCTCGCTCGACGCGCGCGTGTTGGTGTTCACCTTTGCGGTCACGGTTTTCACGGCCATCTTGTTCGGACTCGTCCCAGCTTGGAAAGTGGCGCGCCCGAGCTTGATAGACGCGCTGAACACGGGCGGGCGCAGCGGCAGCATGGCCTGGGGCCGCAGCCGGTTTCGTCAGTTTTTGGTGATTTCCGAAGTGGCGCTGGCTCTGGTAACTCTCATCGGGGCAGGCCTGTTTCTGCGCAGCTTGAGTTACGCCGAAGGGCTCGATCCCGGCTTCGAGTCGAAAAGACTTTTCGTGGTGGGCTTCGATCTGGCTGCTGAGCACTACGTTCCGGACCGCGGCGAACAGTTTTTCCGGGATGCGATCGCTCGCGCCGCCTCGGTTCCCGGAGTCAAGTCAGCCGCCGTCGCCTCCAACTTTCCTCTGGGCGGCGGCTTGGCAAGGACAATCTTCCGGGAAGGGGAAAGCGAAACGAGCGGCCAGAAGGGAACCCTCACCAGCCTCGACGATGTTTCCCCTGCGTACTTTCAAACGGTTGGTATCCCGCTCATAACCGGCCGCGCGTTTACCGATCTCGACCGCAAGGAAAACAAACCGGTCGCGGTCGTCAACCGGGCGATGGCTCGCCATTTCTGGCCTGGCGAAAGCCCCCTCGGAAAACGATTCCATTTCTACGGAGATACGACGCTTGTGGAAGTGGTGGGCGAGGTGGCGGATTCCTGGCAATTCGGCGTGGGCGAAGATCCCCAGCCCGTGGCCTATTTGCCCATCGCCCAGGCTTACGCTCCCTTCGGTGTTCTTCACGTGCGGACGGAAGGAAACCCGAGTTCCGTCATTCCCTCGGTGCGCGAACAAGTGCAGACGCTTGACCGCAACGTGGCGCTGACCGGCGTCAACACGATCGGGGAGCTGCTCGACGAGGGGCTTTGGGCGCCCCGTATGGGCGCAATCCTGCTGGGCGTATTTGGCGCGCTCGCGCTGGCGCTAGCGGCGGTGGGAATTTACGGCGTTCTGTCTTACTCGGTTTCGCAGCGCACCCAGGAAATAGGCATCCGCATGGCGCTGGGCGCGAGCTCGCGGCAGGTCGAGCGCCTGGTGGTTGGGCAGGGGATGTGGTTGGTCCTGATAGGCATTGCCATAGGCATGGTCGGCGCCTTGGCGCTGGGGCGGTTACTCTCGAGCTTGCTCTTCGGCGTAAAGGGTACCGATCCGTTGGCCTTTGCTTTCGGGGCGCTGGTTCTGGTTGGCGTCGCGCTGTTGGCCACGTTCATTCCCGCCCGCCGGGCGACAAAAGTGGACCCGATGCTGGCGCTGCGCTGTGAATGATGAATTGTGAATCGTGAATTAGGAATTCGAGCGAACTGGCGACCGAGTGGTCGGGAGACATTCACGCCACTCGGAGGCGCCGCAGCCCCGCCTCATCAACCTCGATCCCCAAGCCCGGCCCGTCGGGCACATTTAAGTAGCCGCCCTTTTGTTCCATGGAAGGGTGAATGACCTCGTTCAAGATGGAGCGCTTGTCCTTTTCGCTGGATGAAGCGGGCAAGTCGTATTCCTGCGCCCGGTCTTCGCGGGCGAAGCAAGCCGTGAAGTGCAAGTTCGCCGCCGTGCCGATGGCCGGCAGCGTCTGGTGGGGGACGAGCATCCGGTTGTAAGTGGAGGCGAGCGCGGCGATGCGCACGGCTTCCGAGAGTCCGGCGCACTTGGTGACGTCGGGCTGGACGATCCCCTCATTCGCCTGCGTGATGAGGTCGCGGAACTGCCAGCGCGTATATTCGTGCTCGCCGGCGGCGATGGGGACGTCGAGCGCGGCCACAACTTGCGCGATGCCGGCGTAGTCGTACTGCGCGACCGGCTCCTCGTAGTGAATGATCCCGAGCTCGTTCTGGAAGCGGCGGCCGATCCGAATCGCGGTCGAGACCGAGAAGCCGTTGTTCGCGTCGAAGCCCAGTTCGATCGTGTCGCCGATGGCTTTCCGCACTTCGGAGAGCACCGCCCAGTCGTGCGCCGGGTCGGCGTCGGTGCGGCGCG
>QHZO01000009.1:13087-14676 GCA_003224695.1 Acidobacteriota bacterium | reverse complement strand
ACCATGGTGTGTCCGGCCTCAACCGCGCTGGCGGCGCGGCGAGCCATCTCCGCAGGCGTCGAATCCGCGGCGCCGCCGAGGCTCGCGTACATGCGGACGCGGTCGCGCCGCCGGCCGCCGAAAAGTTCGGAGAGGCTCTGGCCTGTGGCTTTTCCAAAAATGTCCCAAAGCGCGATGTCCACGCCGGCGATGGCTTCCGGCTGGACGCCCATCACGCCGAGCTTGTAAGTCGGGAAGAACATGGCGTCCCAGGCGCGCTCGCGGTCGAGGGCGTCGCGGCCAATCACGAGCGGCTTCAGCGCCTCGCGCACCAAGCTTCGGGCCACGCGCACATTCATGGGGCTTGATTCGCCATACCCTGTGATGCCTTGGTCGGTCCGCACGACCACGAAAAGCGAATCGCAGTTGAGCATCCAAGTCTCGACGTCCGTGATTTTTATTCGGGTCAGGGAACGCGCGTTGGCTCGGAGGACGGAGGACAGGGAAGCGGCGAGCGTGGCGGGCCAGGCAAGGCCCAGAAACCCTCGCCTCGTTGTAAGAGATATGTCGTCGCAGCGAATCAAGATCTCACCTCGAAGCTCGATGGGCGAAGCGGAGTATAAAACATTTCAATTCGGATTGCCTCCGCCTGACCCGTTGCGCCGCGGTGAAATTGCGTGTAGAGTTCCGCCAAATTCAGAAGACCTTGAAACGCGGCGCCGGCTCCAGACGGGCGGTGCGGGAAAGGGAGCAGCCGATGGCGGTGACCAAGCAGCTTTCCATCATGCTCGAAAATAGAGGCGGAGCGTTTGCCCTGCTGTGCTCGAAATTTGCGGAGAAGGCCATCAATATTCTGGGGCTGATGGTGCCGGACCAGACCGGTGTCGCGCCGGTGCGCCTGGTGGTCAGTAGCCATGAGGCGGCGAAGAAAACCCTCGACGACTTGAACCTGAAATTCAGTGAAGAGGACGTCCTGCTCGTGCAGCTCTCCGACCGTCCGGGGGCGCTCGGGAAACTCACGCGCAAGCTCGCCGACCGCGATATTGACTTAAAATACGCCTACGGAACGATCCTCAAGGGCGCCGGCCGCGCCACGGTGGTGCTGGCCGTTTCCGATATCGAGGGCGCGGAAAAAATCGCCCGGTAGCGCAGGATTCGTTCTTCAAAATCTCGCGGCTTTTCGATTTCCCTTGAAAGGGCCGGAACTTCAAAGGGCGGAAGTCACGCTAAAGATCGCGGGCGGCAAAAGCATTTGACGCAAAGGCGCAAAGCTCGACAAGGCGCAAAGAAAAGAAAGGGTTGCCCTTTGCGCCTTAGCGACTTTGCGAGAGTTGGTTAATTTTTTCCTTAAATGGCGGGGGATCATAGCAGAAAACGTCGGGCGGAAGCATCCGACGATATTGGAGCGAGGAAAGTCATGTGTAGGGGCGCAAGTCCGTCAGCTGACGGATTGCGCACTTACAAATTTACAACGCAATCCTTCGCAGGCGCAGCGCGTTGCTGATGACGGAGACGGAACTGAATGTCATGGCGGCGGCGGCGATCATGGGGCTGAGCAGGAGGCCGAAGAAGGGGTAGAGCACGCCCGCAGCGAGCGGCACGCCGACGGC
>QHZO01000009.1:7433-13060 GCA_003224695.1 Acidobacteriota bacterium | reverse complement strand
TCGGGACCGCTTCGCGATCCGGATGGCCTCGGCCAGTCGGTCGAGCCGGTCCACCACCAGGACCACGTCGGCCGCTTCCGAGGACGCCGTGGCACCGCGGGCCCCCATGGCCACGCCGACATCGGCGGCGGCCAGGGCCGGCGCGTCGTTCACGCCGTCGCCCGCCATGGCCACGCGGCGGCCCTCAGCTTGAAGCTGTTTGATGATCTCGCCCTTTTTCTCAGGCAGGACTTCGGCCTGGACTTCCGCGATGCCGAGCTTCTTCCCAACCGCTTCGGCGGTCGCGCGGTTGTCTCCCGTGACCATGACGATGCGCAGGCCGTCTTCGCGCAAGAGCGCGAGCGCTTCCGGGGTTGTGGCCTTGATCGCGTCGCCGACGGCCACCAGGCCCGCGGCTCGCCCCTGCACCGCTAAAAACATCACCGTCAGCCCATCAATCCTCAGCGCTTCGGCTTTCTTTTCAAGCTCGCGAAGTTGAATATTGCGTCCAGCCAGTAGTCTCGAATTTCCCAGCGCCACCGCGCGGCCGCCGATCCTTCCCGTCACCCCTTCGCCGGGCCGAGCCTTGAAATCCACGACGGGAGCGAGTTCCAGCTTCCGCTCGCGGGCACGCTCGACAACCGCTCGGGCAAGCGGATGCTCGCTCGCTCCTTCACCCGGCCTCCGGCACGATCGTTCGCAGGCGTGGCTTGCCTTCCGTTAGCGTGCCCGTTTTATCCAAGACCAGTGTGTCCACTTTCTCGAGCGCTTCGAGCGCCTCGGCGTTGCGGATGAGCACGCCCGCCAGCGCCCCACGCCCCGTGCCGACCATGATGGACATCGGAGTGGCGAGCCCCAGGGCGCAAGGGCAAGCGATGATCAGCACGGCGACGGCGTTGACGAGCGCGTAGGCGAGCCGCGGCTGGGGGCCTGCAAGTGCCCACACGGCAAACGTCGCGAGCGCGGCGAGCACGACGGCGGGAACGAAATATCCGGAAACCACGTCGGCGAGGCGCTGAATGGGCGCCCGGCTGCGCTGCGCTTCCCCGACCATTTTGACGATTTGCGCGAGCAAGGTCTCGGCGCCGACCCGTTCGGCGCGCATCAAGAAGCTGCCCGTGCCGTTGAGCGTGCCGGCTGTTACCGAGTCACCGGGAGATTTTTCGGCCGGGATCGGCTCGCCGGTGAGCATAGATTCGTCCACGAAACTCGCCCCCTCGATAACTTTGCCGTCCACCGGAATCTTTTCCCCCGGCCGCACGCGCAGCCGGTCTCCGGCCTGCACGCGGTCGAGCGGGACGTCTTCCTCAACTCCGTCGTCTCCGGCGAGGCGCGCGGTCTTCGGCGCGAGCCGCAGCAGAGATTTCAATGCCGCCGACGTGTGGCTGCGGGCGCGCAATTCAAGCACTTGCCCGAGCAATACCAGAGTGGTGATGACGGCGGCGGCTTCAAAATAGACCGGCATCTCTCCGCCGTGGCCGCGAAACGATTCGGGAAATATCCCTGGCGCGAGCGTTGCGGCGAGGCTGTGAACATAAGCCGCCCCGGTGCCGATCGAGATCAGCGTGAACATATTCAGCCGGCGGCGGACGATGGACACCCAGCCGCGCTCGAAGAACGGCCAGCCGCCCCACAACACCACGGGAGTGGCGAGAATCAGCTCCATCCAATTCCAGGCTCGCGGCGAGACGATGGCGTCCAAGCGCGCGGAAAACATTTCGGTCATGGCTCGCGCCACGACCGGAGCGGTCAGAACCAGACTGATCCAAAACCGCCGGCCCATCGCGGCCAGCTCGGGATTCGCTTCGTCCTCGGCAAGCACTGTCTTCGGCTCGAGCGCCATGCCGCAAATGGGGCAGGTGCCCGGCTCATTCCGCGCCACCTCCGGATGCATGGGGCAGGTGAAAACGGTGTGCGCGACGGCGGGCGAAACCGGTTCAAGCGCCATGCCGCATTCCGGACACGCGCCGGCCCGAGGCTCCTCGACTTCGGGATGCATCGGGCAAGTGAACGAGTCACCCGCGCGAGTTTTTTCACCGCCGTGAGCGGGCTTCGCGGGCGGCCCACTTAGGAACTTGGCAGGCTCGGCCGAAAACTGTTCGAGGCAGGAGGTCGAGCAGAAAAAGTAAGTTTGGCCTTGGAACGTAAACTTGCCCGCCGACTGGTCCGGCTCAACCGTCATCCCGCAGACGGGATCGAGCGGCGTCAAGCCTTCGGCCTTGCCGGGCTTCGTCTCGGGCGGCACCGCTGGAATTGGGTCCGGCCGTTTCATTTGGGTGCTTGAGCCCTCTCGCTCTACAGTTCTCCAGATGCGCGCGGTCCGCGAACGGTTACGAAGAGGCTCGCTTAAGCACGATTATTCACGAACGTGCCCTTCCTTCGCCGCTTCGAAGAAGCCGGGCTGCGGCGCCGGTTGTGCTAAACTGCGCGAATTGAAAACTTTCAGGCATGAGGAGTTTATGGCAAAAAATCAGACGGTCTTAGGGGCGGCGAACGCGCAAATGGATCCGACCCCGATCGTGGCGGCGACGCTTGCTGGAGTCATTTACCAGGCTAAACTGGTGAACCGCCAGTCGAAGCTCAATATCCCCGAGCAAGAAATCGTTCGCGAGGTGATCAATATCTGGAACGCGGTCATGCACGAACTGGGCACCGCGGGCTAGAGCGGGTTTGAGCTTCAGGCACGCTGAACGCCGACTCCGGAAGTGAAAGCTGGGTGCCCTCACCTTAAGCGTGTAGCAACTCGCTAGGCCCGGAGCTGACTCCTTCCTGCCTCCTGCCTGCTGCCTACTGCCTACTGCCTACTGCACTCTGCCCTCTTCGGGGCGCGCCAAGGCTTCCACAAAGCTCAGCATCCGCGGGTCATCCCAATCGTCGGGGCCGACAATCTTTTCCGCGATATTCCCCTCGCGATCCAATATATAAGTCTCCGGAAGTTGATACGTGCCGTAGCGCGTGGGAACGGCGCGCGAGGAGAACAGGGTCATGGGGAATGGATCCAGGGCAATGGGAAACGACAGATGCTGGTCGGCGACGAAACGCTCGAGCGCCTTCCGGTCCGTGTCTTCGCTGACGCCGAGCACGGCCACGCCGAGCGGCTTGACCTTCTCCGCGAAGCGTTCGAAGCTGGGCGTTTCCTCAATGCAAGGAGGGCACCAAGTGGCCCAGAAATTCAACACCACCACGCGGCCGCGATAATCGGCGAGCCCAACGGTGCCGCCTGAGAGTTGGGACAAGCCCGCGAACACGGGCGCAGCGTCGCCCACTCCCGGAGGTCCCGGCGGCCGACTTCGCAAATAGATAAATACGGCCGCCCCGGCCAGAACGCCGAGCACGGCAATCGGGATGTCTCTTCTTTTGCTCATCCTCTCGCCAGTTATTATAATGTTGATTGGGCTGTGAAGCATAAGCGATGGCCCGTAGCGCTCGGGACCTTTGACGCGCGTGCGCTCGGGAACATGCGCTCTGAATCGCAATTAGGTTTGCACATGTAGGGGCGACCCTTGTGGTCGCCCGAGGGCAGGCACAAGGCCCGCCCCTACGGCGGCATACGATGGCTGAAGTCTCCGTAGTCATTCCTGCTCGGAACGAGGAAGCGAATATCGAGCGCGTGGTGCGCTCGGTGGCGGCCCAGGAAGACGTCCGGGAAATCATTGTGGTGGACGATGGGTCGGAAGACGGCACGCCACGCATCCTGGAACGATTGAAGAGAGAAATTCCGGCGCTGCGCGTGATCAGGAACGACAGCCTTCCGGAAGGCTGGGTGGGGAAGAACTACGCGCTGGCGACGGGCGCGCGTGTCGCGCAGGGCGACTGGCTGCTTTTCACGGATGCCGACACGTTTCATAAGCCGGGAAGTCTCAAGGAACTTCTCGCCCGCGCCAAAAGCGAAGACGCGTCACTGCTATCTGTTTCACCCGGACAGCAGACACCGACCGCGTGGGAGAAAGCCGTCCTCCCATATATCTTCGTGTGCTTGAGTCGCCTTTACCGCTTTGAAGAAGTCTCAGACCCTGCATCGCCACGCGCCGCCGCGAATGGACAATTCTTGCTGATCCGGCGCGAAGTCCTTGAAGACGTCGGTGGCTTCGACGCGATCCGCGGCGAGCTGCTGGAAGACGTTGCGCTAGCGCGGCGAGTGAAACGGGCAGGCGGCCGCCTGATTTTCTTTTCCGGCGGCCCATGGATAGAAACGCACATGTATGCGCGGTTTGCCGACATGTGGGACGGGTGGACGAAAAACCTTTACTTGCTCTATGAGAAGCATCTAGGCCGGGCATTGATGGGCGTGATTGAAACTGTGGTTTTAGATGTTGTTTTGTTGGCCGCGTTCCTGCTCGTTTTCGCAAGCGCGTTTCACTTGACAAGCCGCTGGGTCGAAAAGGCAATTCCGCCGCTGCTTGTACTCCAACTCGCGCGCACCGCGTGGTATGGCCGGCGACTAGGCCAGGTCGGATTCAGGCCCGTTTTTACTTTATACGCCCCCCTGGGAGGGGCGCTTTACGTCCTGCTCTTGCTCAACTCAATTCGCGCCTATCAGTGGGGAGGCCGCGTGAGCTGGAAGGGCCGGACCTACCCCGCCGAAGGGACGAGGAGCACGGCGCGATGATTTACGTGACGCGGCGAGCTGAATTCTCCGCTTCGCACTATTACCACAATCCCCAATTGAGTCCCGAAGAAAACCGGCGGATTTTTGGCAAGACCAACAATCCGAACGGGCACGGACACAATTATGCGCTCGAGGTCACCGTGGCGGGCGAGGTCGATCCGAAGACCGGGATGGTGATGGATTTGAAGGACCTGAAACAACTGCTCGAAACCGAAGTGATGCAAGAAATGGACCACCGGTTTTTGAACAAAGAGGTCCCGGCATTTGCGACAACGATTCCGACCACGGAGAATATCGCTGTGGAAATCTGGAAGCGGCTTGAGCTGAAACTCCGCGTGGGGAAGCTGCATCGAATCCGGTTGTACGAGACGCCGGACCTGTTCGTGGACTATTACGGAAACCGATGATTTATCTGACCCGGCGGTACCGCTTTTCGGCTTCGCACCGCCTTCACAATGAGACGCTGACCGCGGAGGAAAACCAGCGGCTTTATGGCAAGTGCGACAACGCCTTCGGCCACGGCCACAACTACGTTCTCGACGTGACGGTGGCGGGACCGGTCGAGGCCGAGACTGGCATGGCCTTTGACCTCGGCGAGCTCGATCGGACGGTCGAGCGCGAAGTGCTGGAACGCTTTGACACGACCAACTTGAATCTTGATGACCGGCGGTTCCGCAGCGTGGTGCCGACGACGGAAAATCTTTGCATCGAGATCTACCGGACGCTCGAGCCGAAACTTGCGGGCCAGGGCCGCTGGCCCGCCGCGCGGCTCGATCGCGTGCGGCTGGAAGAGACCAATTCAAATTATTTTGAATACGCGGGCGGGCTGTAGCGGCGAGCTGCGTCTCGCCGCTACAGTGGCAGATTCGGTCAGGCGAAGGAGGCGGGATGAAAGTCGCGAGGGCGGGTGAATTCGACCGGCTTGAGGAAACCGAGCAGGCGACCGGTGGGGCGGCGCTGGAAGCCGCCGTCCGTGAGCTTTTGCGCGAGGTGGGCGAGGACCCGGGCCGGGAGGGCCTTGCCAAGACTCCGCATCGGG
>QHZO01000009.1:3492-7416 GCA_003224695.1 Acidobacteriota bacterium | reverse complement strand
AATCGCTCCGATTCCTCACCCGCGGCTACCGGCAGGACGTTCGGAAGGTTTTGAACGGAGCACTTTATTCTACGAGTTATGACGAAATGGTTATCGTCAAGGATATCGAAATCTTCAGTCTGTGCGAACACCACCTTCTTCCGTTTTTCGGCCGCTGCCATGTGGCCTACGTGCCCACGGAAAAGGTGATCGGCCTGAGCAAGATTCCGCGCCTTGTGGATGTTTTCGCGCGCCGCCTGCAGATCCAGGAGCGGCTGACCACCCAGATCGCCGAAACCATCATGGAATACATCAAGCCGCAGGGTGTGGGCGTGATCATCGAGGCGAAACACCTGTGCATGATCATGCGCGGCGTCGAAAAACAGAACTCCGTGGCCGTCACCTCCGCGATGCTCGGCGTCTTCAAGGATTGCGACCTGACGCGCGCGGAATTCCTCCGGCTGGTCCGGGAAAAAAGCTGAAGCACGGGCCCAGGTTTGCTGAGTGCGCGAATGACGGGCCGTGCTCCGAGCGGGGCGTTGCTTCTCACCCGTACCTAAACTTCAGAATCGAGTTGCCGTGATCACCGGCGGGAGCCGCGGGATCGGTCTGGCGATTGCGTGCGCCTTGGCCGGCGAGGGGATGCGGGTGGTGATCTCCGGCCGGCATTCAAGAGCGCTCGAGGGCGCACGGCGGCAAATCCCCGGCGCACTGGCCGTCCGCGCGGACGCCACCCGCCCGGCCGACGTCGCGCGCCTATTCCGCATCGTTCAGAGGAGGTTCAAGCGGCTGGATCTTCTGGTGAACAACGCCGGGGTTTTCACTTACAAGCCCTTTGTCAAAACGCGTCTTCGGGAGTGGCGCGCCAACCTCGAAACCAACCTGACCTCGATCTTCCTTGCGACCCAGGCCGCGCTGCCGCTTCTCAAGCGCAGCCGGCCCGCCGACGTGGTTAATATCTTGTCCATTGCGGCCGTTCAGGCGTTCCCGAAATGCTCGGCGTACACGGCGTCGAAATTTGGCGCGCTCGGGTTGACGCGAGTGCTTGGGCAAGAGCTCGGAAGCGAAGGGATTCGTGTGACGGCGATTCTGGCGGGCCCCACGGACACGCGGATGATTGCGGAATTTGATTTCCCCGTGCGCCGCGAGCGTCTGCTCCAGCCTGAGGACGTGGCGGCGGCCGTCGTGGCCGCGCTTCGGGCGCCGCCCAGGGCGCGAGTGGAAGAAATCATTTTGACACCGTCATCAGGCCGGTTGTAGGGCGCGAGCCGGGAGAAAGTAAGGCCCCCGGCGAGCTTATTTAGCTTTCGTCCTAATCCTCTGAAGCGGGACCTGGAGGCGGCGGTTGCGCGGCAATGTAGCGTTCGACACGCTCCCGCTCGGAAGGTTCCAATTCGATGAAGCGCACTCCGATCCCCATCCGGGCGATGGCGTAGTTGACCTCGCCGGTGGTCACCACGACGTCGCCGCCGTCCCCAAGGTGAAACCGCAGATTGATGGTTGTTCCGGCTGGCGGTTGCTCTTTGGTTTCGATAAACATCCCGCCGACGCTCACGTCGCGAGACAAGGCGAGCGAGGAGAGGCCCTCCCATTCGACCTGCGTGGCCAGTTTCGCGCGAGGGTGCTCGCGGCGATTGCCGGTCTTGTTGTGGATGAGCCGCAGAATCGTGCGCTGCTCTTCGGGCCCGATGGCCAGGAATTCCAGCGCCGCCCCATCCTTGCCGTGGTAAACCACGCGGACTTTGGTCTCGATGAATCCCAGGTGCCGCGCGGGGCGGAAGCGCACCACGAGCTCTGTCCCCATGGGGGGAGGGGCCGGCATTTTGATGTACAGCCCGCCGCCTCCGAGCGTGGTCGAGCGCGTGCGAACCTTCTTCCCGTCGAAGGTGAATTCAACGGGGAAGTTCGCGGCAATACGCGGGTACTTCCGACCGGGCTGGTCCTCCAACGAAGTCTTCTCCCAACTGGCGACGCCGCCCGTATTGTAACACGCAGGCTGCCTGGCACGATGCGCGTGGCGAGGGGAATCGGGTGGCCGCGACCGATGCGGCGCTTCCGACTGGTGTCGTGTAACCGAAGAAGGAGTCACGGCCGATGGCCTGTCATCCTGAGCGCAGCGAAAGGTCTCTGCATTTGTTTTCCTTGGCAAAATACCGGGATGCTTCGTCCGTCGGCGGACGGATCACGGTTTATAGAAGCAGAAGTCAGAAGGTGGGAGTCGGGAGTGGCGCGGTCCTCCGCTTTTGAGGTCCACGGGCCTTGGCGGTGGTCGAGCATGAAAGAATATTGCGGAGTGAGTGCGGCAGCTCCCAAATCATCGAAGCGGGAGTTCTCTCCTCCGATCTTTCCTCTCTACCCTCCACGGTCTGCCGTCTACCCCTTTCTTGCCACTTGCCATTAACCACTCGCCACTACCCATAAGGCGGCGGAATCGGGCTTATACTTTGGTTTGATATGGAAACCAGAGCCATGACTTCAAGCATAGCGAGACCTGAGACTATCAGCGAATATATTCAAGCCGCTCCCAAAGAAGCTCGGGAAAAGTTGCGCGAGATGCGTGCGTGTATTCAGGCAGCCGCTCCGGGAGCAAAGGAGAATATCAAGTGGGGAATGCCCGCATTCTCTTACCGGAGAATATTGGTGATATTTGCCGCATTCAAGCATCACATTGGTTTCTATCCCACGCCGTCGGCAGTAAAAGCCTTTGCAAAAAACCTTTCGAGATTTAAGACCGCGAAAGGATCAATTCAATTTCCGCTTGAAAAGCCGCTGCCGCACTCTCTGATTCGCAGGATTACCGCGTTTCGCGTTCGAGAAAGTAAGGAGGAAGACAGAAAGTGGCGATCGTAGGCTGGGAACCGGCGGCCCTGTAGCCGGTGGCTGGCAGAGTTTCGCATCCCAGAAACTCTGCGGCTTTTCGTCTATCCGCGATACGACTCCGGCGGGGGGATATAAGCGATTTGTATTGCGGACAGGCCACGCGCCGAACGGTGCATGGCAGGCGTCACGCCTTTGCCTTGCCACCCGGTCTGCTCGCTAACAACCCACGGCACAAGAAAGACCGTGTCGTGGCTCCCCGCACGACGCGCCGTCGAAGAAAAGAACAAGCCTATCTTCTGCGCGTCATCAGTCCCAGAATGGACAAGCCCATCATGATGAAAAAGACGCTCCCGAGCAGCCAACTCAGCCATTTCTTGCCCGGATGATTCACCCAGTAACAGAGCAGCGCGGAAAGCAGCAACGCCTGCGGCACCACCTCGACCCACCCTCTAAGCTGGGCGACGACCGGCACCGGAGTGTAAATCATGCCTTCGATCGATCCGGAAGCCGGGCCGAACGTGGACAGGATGCCGAGAGCGATTAGCATCCAACCCATCAGCAGCCATCCGTACTTCTTGCCGAACAAGCTCTCCCGCAACGGGTAGAAGACGAGAGCGAAGACTAGGCCGCGCAACGGTTGAAAAAGCGGCCCGGCCATGACCCAGGCGCTGGTCGTGGGGCGCATGCCGGCCTCGGGACGGGCCATCGCGGCCGCGTAATTAAGGAAGTACGCGGCAAGCGCTCCCATGATGAAGTAGGTGAGGGTGTGGGAAACCATGGTCTTGGCAATTAGAGCTGGCAAGCGTGGTTGAGGATTATCCATCCACGTATCAACCGAGAACGCGGATATGACCGATTGACCGCACCTCGTCACGTTCTGAATTATTTATCGTCCTGTCAAAATTCAAATTGCAAATCCGCGTTAACGATACTTCTCAAGAATCGCATCGAGCTTTGCCTGGTCGAGGTCCCGGTGGAGGTCTTGATCCACCATCATGGCCGGCGCGTGGTCGCACGTCCCCAAACAGACGATGGGCAGCAAAGTAAAACGCCCGTCGGGAGTGGTCTCGCCGAATTTAACGCCCAACCGCTTCGTCAGCGCCTCGCGGAATTTCTCGTAGCCCA
>QHZO01000009.1:0-3427 GCA_003224695.1 Acidobacteriota bacterium | reverse complement strand
TCAGGCTTTCGTCCGACACCCAGCCTCGGTGTTTCTGCACGATGAGCAGAGCGTCAATGGTCACTGCGCGCTTGGTGGGATAGCGGGCGAGCCCCTCTTCAATTTCCAGGCGCTCCTTGGGTGTCAGCATCGTGGCAACCTGTCAGAAATCAGAAACTAGAAATCAGAACCAAGCCTTGTTAACCGTGATTTTTGATTTGCTCACATTTCTGGCTTCTGATTTCTGATTTCTAGTTTCTGATTTCTTATCATCGGTCAATATCCGCAAGCACAAAATCAATGCTCCCGAGGATGGCGAGCAAGTCCGAAACCAGCAGCCCGCGTGAGAGCATGGGAAGAGTCTGCATGTGGTTGAACGACGGCGTGCGGATGCGGGTGCGATAGGACCCGATCCCGCCGTCGCTGATCAAGTAATAGCCGTTGTTGCCTTTGGTCGCCTCGATGGCGCCGAGCGCCTCGCCGGGCGGCACCACCGGCCCCCAGCTCACGCCGAGAAAATGCGTGATGAGAGTTTCGATGTCGTGCATGGTGCGCTCTTTGAGCGGCGGCGCGGCGATGCGGCTGTCCATGGCTTTGTAAGCGCCCTCGGGCATGTTCTTCACGCACTGCTCGATGATGCGCAGGCTCTGGCGCATCTCTTCGACGCGCACCACAGCTCGATCGTAGCAATCGCCGTGCTGGGCGGTGGGAATGTCGAATTCAAACTGGTCGTAACCGGCGTAGGGCTGCTTCTTGCGGAAGTCCCACTCGAACCCGCAAGCGCGCAAGTTCGGGCCCGTGACGCCCCACTCGATGGCTTCCTCCAGTTGGTATGCCCCCACGCCTTTCGTTCGGGCCTTAAACAAGGAGTTCCGCATAACGAGTTGGTCGTACTCTTTGAGCCTGGCCGGAAAGTAGGCAATAAAATCCTTGAACATCTTGTCCCAACCCTTGGGAAGGTCTTGCGCGACGCCGCCGATGCGGAACCAGCCGGGATGCATGCGCGCGCCGCAGATGGCTTCGATGATCTCGAGGGCGCGCTCGCGGTCTATGAAAGTGTAAAAGACCGGCGACATCTGTCCCACGTCCTGCGCGAACGTCCCGTACCAGACCAGGTGGCTGATGATGCGGAACAACTCCGCCAACATGACGCGAATCACCACGGCGCGCGGCGGCACTTTCACGCCTGCCAGCTTTTCGAGCGCGGTCAGGTACGCGAGGTTGTTCATCACACCGCCGAGATAGTCCACGCGGTCGGTGTAAGGGATGTAAGTGTGCCAGGTTTGGCGCTCCGCCATCTTTTCCGCGCCGCGATGGTGGAAGCCGATTTCGGGAACCAAGTCCACGATTTGTTCGCCGTCAAGCTGGAGGATGACGCGCAAGACGCCGTGCGTGCCCGGATGCTGAGGCCCCACGTTCAGGAAGATGAATTCGCTGGTCTCGGAACTGCGCTTCATCCCCCACTCTTCCGGGCGAAAGCGCAGCGCTTCCTGCTCGCGCTGTTCGACATGGTCCGGCATCGTGAAGGGCCCCATTTCCGTGGCGCGCGCTGGATGCTCTTTCCGCAGGGGATGGCCTTTCCAGGTTTTCGGCATCAGGATGCGCTCGAGGTGCGGGTGGCCTTCGACGCGGATGCCGAACATGTCCCAGATCTCGCGCTCGTACCAGTTGGCGGCGGGCCAAAGGTCGGTGACGGTGGGGATCGAGAGGTGGCTGTCCTCGAGCGCCGCCTTCACGCGGACGTATTCGTTCCGCTCGTAGGAGAGCAAATGATAAACCACCGTGAAATCGCTCGCCGGCTGGCCTTGGCGGTTGATTCGTTCGCGCTCGTCAATGGCCGTGGCGTCGTAAAGCACGCGGTAGGGCTGCTCGACGCCGGACTTCAGATGGCCGAGGACCTCGTGCGCCTTGGTCGCGGGAGTCCAAACAGTGGGAATTTGGTCGGCCGTCGCCTGGGGCGCCACGGCTTCTCGGCCAAATTTTTCCTGAAGCTCGGAAATGATGTCTCGCCGCCCAGAAGAATCATCTGCTGGCGCGGGAGTGACAGGCTGCTCGGTCGTGGAACGAGGGTTCGAACCCATTCGACGCTAACGCTTCAAATTTCGTCGGGCGGACGCAGGTCCGTCGCCACTTGCCGGAAGGGACGCTTCAAGTCGCGGAGCGACGGAAGAGGCAGTTTTTCGACACCCTGGGGCCCGACCACCCAGCTCAGCGGGCGGCGCTCCGTCCCCACAGCTTTCGAGAGCAGCACCAAGCCTTCCTCGAACGCGTCCGGCCGCGGCGGGCACCCGGGGACGTAAACATCCACGGGCAAAATCTTGTCCACGCCCTGCACCACACTATAGATGTCGTACATCCCCCCCGAGTTCGCGCAGGAGCCCATCGAAATCACCCACCGAGGTTCCATCATCTGCGCGTGCAGGCGCAGGATGACGGGAGCCATCTTGATGAACGGCGTACCCGCAATCACCATCAGGTCCGCCTCGCGCGGCGTGCCGCGAATGACTTCGGCGCCGAAACGCGCCACGTCGAATTTGCTGGTGAGGCTCGTGGCCATCTCGACAAAACAGCATGACAGGCCAAATCCAAACGGCCAGATGGAGTTCTTTCGCCCCCAGGCGATGAGGTCCTGGAGGCGCGCGAAAAGAAGGTTCTTTTTCGCCGCCTCTTCGTCCATCGGCGTGTTGCCCCAAGCGTCGAGCACTTGGAGCGACGCGGTATCGGGCTTGGTCAAAGTCCAGTGCATGGTGAAGGTCTGTTTCGCCTTACGGCCTCCTCTTCACGTTCCAGTCAAGCGCCCCGAGCCGCCAAAGATACCCAAGCGTTACGCCTAGGACCCCGATGAATACGAGGACCTCGCCGTACCCGGCCCAACCCAGTTGGCGGCCAGCCACAGCCCAGGCGTAAATGAAGACCGACTCCAGGTCAAAGATTACAAAGAATACCGCCACGAGATAAAACTTCATCGAGAGGCGGACTCGCGCCGAGCCTTCGGAAACAATGCCCCCTTCGTAAGGCTCGCCGGTCTCCCGCTCCTTGTGCCGCTGACCAAGGAGGTAGGAGACAATCAGCATCCCGGCCACCAGACCGACGACTAAAACGATGTACAACCCCAGGGGCCAGTTCGACAAGTTCACCTGCCTCGGAAAACCCCGCGAGATCCCCGTTTTCGGCCTTCGCTCTTGTTCTACTAACCCTGACTCCGGTTGTCAACTCCCGTGACCACGCGGTAGTGTCTCAGTTTGATTTTCCTCGCTGCGGCCCCAGCGTAGCACGGCCATCCTGGCCCCGCGTTCACGGGCGAGACGCCCGGACTACGAATCAAACTGAGACACTACCGACCACGCCCTAGTGTAGAGGGGCTAACACTTCTTTACACCTCAAAGAGATCGACAGGCCTTGCACAATGGTTCGGGTTTGGAGTGCGGCAGCTTGCTGCCGCTTTCTT
>QHZO01000101.1:22967-37611 GCA_003224695.1 Acidobacteriota bacterium | reverse complement strand
GGGTCTTCTTCCGCGCAAACGAGCGCGACTTTGTGGCGAGCGGCTTCCGCCGCGACGCGCTCGATTCCGGCACGAAACGCGAAAGACTTTCGGCAAGCTTGATAATCCACGGTCCCATTCTGCCGGTAGAGGTCCGCGTTGGCGGGCCGGCCGCCCAATTCCTCGCCGAGAAACGTGTAGCCAATGTTTTCCCCGCGAAGCAGCGTCTCAAACGCCGGCTGAGTGAATTGAGGATTCCGCCCGCTCGCAGGCCGGCTACGAACGTCCAGCACGGTATCAATTCCCGCGCTCTTGAGCAGCCGAACGAAATCGGGAAAGGGCCAGTTGGAGTGGCCTACTGTGAAAACCAGCGGGTTCATGCCGCCAGTCGTACTATGATCATGAGTCTCGGCCACGGTGTCTCCATATTGTTAGCATATTACGACACTTCGGAGTGGCGGGCCGTTAAATTTCCGCACCCTTGCGCCTCGCCACTCACAACAATGCGTCCAGTTCTGCGCCGTCACGGTATGAAAGCAGATCATTGTTCGCGCGAGCGCGATCGCCCTTCTCTCCATCCCGAAACAGGCGAGCCATTAAGCAGGATTACCTGACGATGCGCCGGGCTTTGGGAACCGGGAGCTTTTCGGGGCGAACAAGGCGGTAGCTTCCTCGGATGAGTTGTGCGATTTCTTTCCAATCCAGGCATGCAGCGTAAACGCGCAAAGTAACCCACCCGTGCTTTCCAATGTATGGAGTTCGGAAGAAGCGGGAGTCTTCCAAGAAGATATCTTGCAATTCTTTCTCAACTTTCATGCAAACTCCCAGTTCCCCTTTGTATACTTCCAGGACGGAAAACGTTTTCCCAGCGACCTGAAATGTGGGGTGCCCCCAAGTCAGCGTCTCGGTTGCTCCCGGCAGGGCCAAGCAAATTCTCCTGAGATTCTTCAGGATCGTTTTCTCGACTGGAATTTCCGTTTAGACCTCCCAGATGGGCACACTTATACACCCGAGCACCTTCCGAGTGAACCAAATTTCCCTTCGTTGCACTGCAGATGCTTCTGGTGGGAAGCTAAAAACAACGAACCATTATCGCGAGATTTCACGGACAGGTTCAAAATTTGATAGCGAAATGATGAAGAGTGAATGCGATGCGGGTTTATGAGCAAACTTTTATCTCGGCCCAGCGCGACTATGCTATGCTAAAAAATGCGTTCCAAAGGGCCTTGTTGGATCGCGGGGATACGCGTCGCGCCATGGCTTTGATCGCGCCTTCATTGCTTTCGTGGGACTTCGCCCGGATGGGTGAGGCGCTGGAATTCGCAGGTGAAATTACCGTTGGTCCGCCGGTCATTCGAAGCCTCCGGATGGCCACGGACCTGGTTCTGGAGATTCACCTGCTCGTCGAGCGGCCCGAGCGCTTCGTGGCGGATTTCCTCGCCGCCGGCGCCGACCGCCTGGCGGTGCATGCGGAGTCCACCGCGAACCTCCACGCCGCGATCGAGGCGATTCACTCGCAGGAAAGGAAAGCCGGGGTGGCCTTGAACCCCGCCACGCCGCTCGAGGCGGTCTCGGAAGTGCTCGAGGACATGGATTTCCTGACCCTGCTCACCGCGGATTACGGTCCGAACGGAGAGCGGTTGATCCCCGCGATGCTGGAGAAGGTCCGGCGAGCCTCAAGGCTCCGGACGGGCGCCGGGCGCCGGGTGGACATTGAAGTCGAGGGCGGCGTGGAATTCGCGCACGTCGAGAAGCTTGTGCGCGCGGGCGCGGACATCCTTGTGGCGGGTTCCGCCATCATGAATAACGATAACCCGAAAGCGCGGTTGAGCGAAATGATTCGGTTGGCCGTAGCCGAGAGGCACACGCTGGCCGTATGAGGACTGGCGCCAAGACGCGGCGCTTCGAAAAACGAAAATCATGGGACGGCGCGCGGAAAGCGTTGTGGCGGTAATCGCGGCGGCGCTCGTGGGCCTGCTATTCACGCCAGGCTGCGCGCTGATCCATCGTCACCGATCCGACCTTTCGGGACGGTTCAATCCCGGCGACCAGCCGGATAAAATTCTTTACGAACGGGCCGTCAACGAAATCCAGCATGGCCGTTATGACGTGGGCCGGCTGACGCTTCAAACCCTCCTAAACACTTATCCCGACAGCGAATACCTTTCCAAAGCCAAGCTGGCCATCGCGGACTCGTATTACAACGAGGGAGGCATCTCGGGGCTCACGCAATCGGAGGCCGAGTACAAAGATTTCATCACCTTCTTCCCGACGGCGCCGGAAGCCCCGATGGCGCAATTCCGCGCCGGGATGGCGCATTTCCGGCTGATGGGAAAGGCCGATCGCGACCTGACAGAGGCCAAGCTGGCCGAAGCGGAGCTTAAGGAGTTTCTGCTGAAATACCCGGATAGCGACCTGATCCCGCGCGTCAAGCGCCGTCTGCGGGAGACGCAGGAAGTTCTGGCCACGGGGGAATTCAAGATCGCCAAGTTCTATTATCTGCGCCACGCGGACCGGGCGGCTGAGTCGCGGTTCCAGGACATCGCGGACAATTATCCCAACTTCAGCCAGGCGGACAGCGCTTTATGGTATCTCGGCCAAACGCTGGAGCGGCTCAAGAGGCCTTCGGACGCCGTCCCTTATTACGCGCGCGTTATGACCGATTATCCCTTGAGCCCCTCGGTGGTCGAGGCGAAGCACCGCCTGGTGGCGCTCCATCAACCCATTCCCAAACCCACCAAGGCGATGCTGGCGCGCGCCGAGGCGGACCGGACCCACCTCGTGCGCGAAGGAATGTTCGAACGCCTAACTGGCATGATGTCGAGCGCGCCTGACACCAGTCAGACACGCCGCGGGCCGGTTGAGCTTGGCGGCCCGGGCAAGACCCAGGTGGCGGTCAAGACTCCCGCAGCCCCCGCGGGCACAGGAACCGCGGCAACGGGTGTCATCGTTTCGCCCGCGAGTGAGTCGAGCCTTCAATCCGGCCAGCCGGCCGCGGAGAAATCCGGCAGCGAAGTTGCCACGGGAAGCCCGCCGGGCGAAAAGGGACCGGCGACTGCCGATTCGACTGAGCCTGCTGCGACCGGGACAGCGGCTACTGACCCTCCGCCAGCCGCGAAAAAGAAGGGCAAGAAAGGGCTGTTGAAGAAAATCATCAAGCCCTTCTGAATAGGCGCGGCGAGTTTTGGACGCGGGTGAGAGCGGCGATCGAAGTCGCCGGAACAATTCCCCAAGAAGAGAAACCATGGGCCTGCTGAGCGCATTGCGGAAAATTGACCGCCAGCACTGGTTTGTTTGCAGCACTTGCATGACTGAGTCCGGCCACGACGAGTTGAAATCGGTGTTCTATTCCGAGGGGCCACGTGTCGAGATCCTGGGCCGGCAGTGGATGAAATGTCCCCGTTGCGGCGGCACCACTACCCGCTCCTTCCAGGAAATCAAGGATGATGGCTCGGAGGCCGCGCTTTGGGGCCTGGAGCGCATCGTCAAGAAATACCCCCGGCAGCAATTCGAGGTCCCCCCGCCGAGACCAAGTCCGTGAACTGACGTAGCGCCTCACAGATAGGTTTACACATGTAGGGGCGACCCTCGTGGTCGCCCTGGGGCGGGCACGAGGCCCGCCCCTACAGCGGGACGCCAGAGTGGAGCTTTCGCCGGAGCGATGCCGCGAGCGCCTTTTCGGAGGCCGCGGCCAGCGGGACTCCTTTTTCGGTGAGATAAAAAACGTCAATGACTTTCTCACCTTCGGTATCAATCAGCGCCACTTCGATATTCAAGCCAAGTTCTGCCAGAGCGGAGCTCACCTGGTAGAGCAGGCCCGGACGATCCTCGGTGATCAACTCGACGAGCGTCGTGCGCGGCGGGCCTTCCAGAAAGGGCGGCTGCTCGAAGCGCAGCTGGGTTGGAATGTGCACCTTCGTCGGGCTGGCACGGGGAGCCGCACGGCCGGCGAGCAGCCCTTCAACGCTTTCCCGCCCCGCCAGCACGCCGGTGAGGTTCTCCTTGAACCTCTCGATTTCTCCCGGGTTGAGTTCGAGGGTTCGATGAACGTCCTCGAATCGGAAGATGTCGAGCACAATTCCATGGGCGTTCCCGAAGGCATCGGCTTTCAGGATGTTCATGCCCCAGGCCGCGAGCGTCCCCGTGAGCGAAGCGAAAAGGAATGGACGGTCGCGAGTCACCACGGTGAGTTCCCAAAGGCGCCCGCGGTTTTCTAACCGGATCTCGGCCGGGGCGCTTCCGAGCCCCTGCTCCATTTGAAAGTGGCGAAGGATGATTTCCTGGGAGTGGCTGCGCAAGTAGCGCCGGGGGAAGCCTTCGAGGAACGCGGCGAAATCGCGGCGCGCCTCTTCCGGAATTCCCGCCGCAAGCGTTCCCGCCTGCTGCTTCGCATCCGCGCCGGCGGTCAAGCGCTCTTCGTCGAGACTTCGGGAGAAGTAATTCGCGGTCCCCGTGTAAAGCTGCCAGAGCATTTCCGCCTTCCAGGGCGTCAGCGCTTCCGGATTCACGGATTTGATGTCCGCGTAGGTCAGAAGCGTGAGCATCTTCAGCCGCTCGGGCGTTCCGACCTTTTCGGCGAATTCGCGGACGGTTTCCAGGGCAAAAATATCCCGCCGCTGCACCGTGCGCGACATTTCCAAGTGCTTGGAAATCAGAAAACGCACGGTTTCTCTCTCGCCGGACCCGAGCCCCAGCCGGGCGAAGACCTGCTCGATCGCGGCGAGACTGCCCTCGACGTGGTCCGCACAGGGCATGCCCTTGCCAACGTCGTGGAAAAGCAGGCTCAGGAACAGGAGCTCAGGCTGCTCGAGCTCGGCGAGCAATTCCGCGAACTGCGGCTCCCATCCCGTGTCGCCCCGCGGCCGATGCCGGCCCGCCGCGGGCGGCCCGCCAGGCGACACCGCCCATCGGCCGACTGGGCCAAGGCTTCCGAGGTTTTCGATTGTGCGGAGCGAATGCTCGTCCACCGTGTAGCGGTGATAGAAGTCGCGGAGCACCAGCGCGTCCACAGCGTGAAACTCTGGGAAAAGTGCGTTCAGGAGTCCGAGGCGGTGCATCGCGCGCAGGGCCCGCGCGGCTTCAGGCGCGGCTAGAATTTTTCGCAAATCGTTCCAGAGGGCCGGAGTCGGAGGCGGCTCGCGCAGCCCCATTTTCTCGGCCGCCTGTTCCACCCAGCGCTCCGCTTCGCGGCCGAGCTCCAGGCCCTGCCGCGCCACGAGCTCAAAAGCCGCGAGCAGTGTGGGCAGGCTGGTGAGTTCCGGCTTTCGGAGATAGATCACGCCACCGACAACGGAGAACTCCGGCGTCGAGAAGCGCGACTTCCAGTCCTGGTAAAGGCTGAACAGGCTCTTCGGCGGCCGAACCGCATCGTCAAGCAGGTGCCGCGCCAGACGGCTGATGGCTCGCGCTCGCCGAAAATACATTCGCATCCATTCGGCCGGGGAAAGCGCCGTCCCGCCCAGCCGGACGCCGACGCCGCTTTTGGCTGCGCTCTCCTGGAGCGCGTAATCTAATTGGTTGTCGTCTCGGCCGTGTTGGTAATGGACGAAAGCGCGAACGTCGGTGAAGAAAGGGTGAGCTTCGGCGGCTTCTCGCCCGAGCGGCGCGGGCCACAAGTCTTCCGGCGGCGCCCAGCGTTGCCGCGCGTCCAATTCCCGAATCAGACCGAGCCAGCGCGCCACCTGATAGTCGCGCAGCCCGCCCGGGGCATCTTTGACGTTCGGCTCCAGATGGAATATGGTGTTGCCGAATTTCTCGTGCCGCTGGGCGGTCATCTCCACGAGGTCCGCCACCAAGTCCGCGCGATTGCGCCTCACCAGGCGCGGGATGATGCTTTCGCGGAGCTCGGCTGCGAGATCCGGATCCCCCGCCAAGTGGCGGCTGTCGAGAAGCGCGATGCTGAACTCGAGGTTCTTGCGGTCGAGCTTGCCGCACTCCTCAACCGGCCGCGGCGTAGAGACGACCCGCAGGCCGAGGTCCCAGAGCGATCGCTGGCTCCTGACCAGGAGAAGCAGGTCAACGTCGGAATAAGGGAACAGCTCGCGACGCCCGTAGCCGCCAAGAGCCAGCAGGCTGATTCCGACGGAGGGGCCGGCGCCCGGGCCCATGAGCCGGCCGAAAAGCCCCGCGACGAGTTTGTCCACCAGATCGGAGCGCGCCTCAACGGCGGCGCCGCCTTTGCCGTCGGATTCAAATTTTTCGCGAATCTTCGCGGATTCGACGGCATAGACTTCGGTGAGGCTGTGGGATGTCACAATGAATTAGAAAAACCGAAGACTGCTGAGGGCCGCGTTTTCTGTCGAGACCCGGGGAAGCCGCCGCCCTCCACCTTCCCCATGGGGCCTGGCCTTTAAAGTGCGGAATCACCTCGTTCTTCGTTGCGGATGCGGATCGCGTCATTTACTTTCGACAGGAAGATTTTGCCATCGCCGATTTTGCCCGTCTTCGCGGTCTTGAGGATGGCCTGGACGGCTGGATCAGCCAGCGCGTCAGCCACCACCATCTCGATCTTAATCTTGGGCAGCAGGTCCACCGTGTATTCGCTTCCGCGATAAACCTCCGTGTGACCTTTTTGCCGGCCGTGGCCGCGCACTTCCGAGACCGTCATGCCCTCCACGCCGATTTCCCGCAGCGCGTCTTTGACGGCATCGAATTTCGAAGGCTGAATAATTGTTTCCACTTTCGTCATAAGACCTCACTCGGATAAGCTTTTCCTCCAACTGTGGTTGGCCCAACCCCCGGGCGCGGATCGTCGCGCGCCTTCTCCGAACCCGCGCGCAATTATATTACGAGGATCGAGCGTGCGGCGTGAAAACGCTTGTTCGCCGGCCTTTCCCGGAACACCCGCACTTTTTCCCGCCGGGTGGCTGGAGTTCGAAGGCGAATGCAGTTAACCTTGAACACCCGGGAGGTGGCTTATGAGGGCGTATGTGCTTATCAACGTGCGGCCGGGAAAGGTGCGCGACGTCGTCTCTTCCGTCATCCAGTTCGAGGGGGTGCGGCATGCTGACGCCTGCTGGGGTCTGCCTGACGTGTTCGCTTACGTCGAGACTCGCGACGAAAAATCGCTGAACACCCTGGTCATGGATCGCATCCAGAAACTCGAAGGCGTGGACCGGACCGAAACGCACATTGTCGTGGAATAGGTTCCGCGCTCACCAAGAGTCCGTGGGAAAACTCTGCCCCCAGAAGTCCTCGATCGCGGACATCTCGAGCCCGACGGGCGTCTTTCGGGTCTGCGGGTCCGGCTCCCCCACATGAACCACGCGAAAGGTTTCGGTCTTGTTGCTGTTCGCGCGGCGCACGCTGACCTGGCTTCCGATCTTCAATTTGCGCGAGGTCAAAACCTTGGCGCCGAACTTCCCGATATCCAGCGTCTCGGTGTTTTCGTGGAAGGCTTCATGGGCGGCGTCTGTGCCGCTGAAGATGATGGCGATCCGCAGTGGCAGGCGGACGCTTCTTCGGCGAAAATCGATCCCCGGCATCCCGGTTCAGCCCTCAATCGAACCCGTCGAGAATACACCACGGCCAATTCCGAGGGGAAGAACATTTTAGTGAAAGCCTTCAGGTACGAAAGCCGGTGACCAGCGGCGAGTGCCGAGTGACGAGAGGGAAAACGGCTCGTCACCAGCCACTGACCTCTCGCCACTGATTTTGAAGTATTGTCAATTCCGTTTCCTTTCGCCGAGGCCGGCGAGCGCAGGGACCAAGCGCTCGATTTGCTTTCGGAGAACATCGAAGGCCACGCCGGCTTCCGGCAGATCACGGCGCTTGGCGGCGTGCTCCAGGCTGGCGGCCGCTTTGTAAGCCGCTGGCGCGGCAAAATGACTGACCGAGCCCTTCAGCTCGTGCGCGGCCCGCTCCAGGGCAGGGGTGTCTCCCCGCTCGATCGCCACACGGGCGCGCTCGAGCGTCGTCGGGCTGGTCTTCAAAAAGAGCTCAGCCAGCTCAGCCAGCAGAACTGTGTCGCCCTCCAAGGCGGTGAGCGTTGCCTGGGTATTCAGCTCTTCTACCACTTCAAGCCCGCGGGCGTTGGGCGTTGGCTCTTCGGGGGAGGGGCAAAAGCGCTCGAGCGCCGCGAGCAGTTCCGGGGGACGGATCGGCTTGGCAATGTATCCATCCATGCCCGCGGCGCGAAAGCGTTCATGGTCGCCTTTCATGGCGTGGGCGGTCATGGCGACGATGGTGAGGTGTCCGCCGGTCTGCTTCTCCCTTTGACGAACCGCCATGGTCGCTTCCAAGCCGTCCATTTCAGGCATTTCGATGTCCATCAGGACGATGTCAAACCCCCGTTCGCGTGCGAGGATCTCGAGCGCCTCGCGGCCGTTTCGCGCGAGGCGAACCTTGTGCCCTACGCCTTCGAGAACGCGCAGTGCGTAGGTTTGATTGACGGCATTGTCTTCGGCAAGCAGGATGCAGAGGTGGCGGCGCGACTCGGCGAGAGAATGTCGCGTAACCAGTTCGGGCTCACGGGTTGTCTCACCCGTGGGCTGACGAGTCAAGGCGGCTTGAATTGCCTCCAGCAGCTCGGACTGCCGGACGGGCTTGGTCAGATAGGCCCGAATGCCAAGCTGGCGGCAGCGGGCGGCGTCGCCCCGCATCCCGGCTGAAGTGAGCATCATGATAATCGCGCCCGCTAACCCAGGCTCCCTCCCAATCCGCTCGGCAACTGTGAATCCGTCGAGATTCGGCATGCGGGAGTCGAGCAGGACGAGCGGAAACGGCTCGCCCCGGGCTTTCGCGGCGCGGATCGCCTGGAGAGCTTCTTCGCCACTCGCTTGGGCGACCGCGCGCATCTTCCAGCCTGCGAGCATCTGTTCGAGGATCCGCCGGTTGGTGGAATTATCGTCAACCACCAGGACCGGCATCCCCTCAAGCTCCCTCGGCTCAGCGCGAGGCCCTTCAGTCCGTCGGGTGACGAACTCGCCCGTGGGAAGGCCGAACCGGGCTGTGAAGTGGAAAGAGCTGCCGCGGCCAAGCCGGCTTTCCACGCCGATTTCGCCGCCCATCATCCCCACCAGCCGCGCGGAGATGCTAAGGCCCAGCCCGGTGCCGCCGAAACGCCGCGTGGTGGAACTGTCAGCCTGGGAAAAAGGGTGGAAGATGACCGCGAGCTTTTCCTCCGGGATGCCGATGCCCGTGTCAGTGACCGTAAAGCGCAGAAGGGTTTCGGCCTGGTTGTGCGACTCCGCCGCCACGCGGACCACCACTTCCCCGCGCTGCGTGAACTTGATGGCGTTGCCGACCAGATTGATGAGCACTTGGCGAACGCGGCCGGGATCTCCAAGCAAGCGCCTGGCAACCCCTGACTCGACCTCGTAGGCGAGCTCCAAGCCTTTTTCGTGGGCCCGCACCGCCAGCGTCTTGAGCAGCTCGCCGAGGCTTGCGCGCAAGTCGAATGCCTGGATGTCCAGCTCGAGCTTGCCGGCTTCGATTTTGGAGAAATCCAGTATATCGTTGAGAATGGTGAGCAGCGAATTCGCCGAAGACTTCACCACCTCCAGGTATTCGCGCTGCACGGCATCGAGGTCCGTGTCGAGGGCCAGCTCCGTCATGCCCAGAACGCCGTTCATGGGGGTGCGAATTTCGTGGCTCATGTTCGCCAGGAATTCGGCCTTGGCGCGGCCGGTACTTTCGCTCGTCGCAGCTCCTCATCGGCCCGCTTGCGGAGCAAAACCGTACCGAGTTGACTGGCGACCGAGGAGACAATCTGGAACCAGCCTTGATCCTGCGGGCGCGCCTCGAAAACAAAGAACCCCATGATTGCAACCACTTCCTGGCCCACCAGAACGGGGATAGCCATACCGATTCTAAAACCGACCAGCCGCGCGGCTTCTGCCCTTATGAAATCTCTATCCAGGGAAAGCTCCGCCCAGTAGGCGCGCTGCGCCAGCGACCAAGTTCGGCCAGGAAATCCTTGGCCCGATCGAAATGTCAGGGTCTCGCTGGCGGACCTGAACGGCGCCAGCTTGGGTACAAGTCCGTAGCACGCCGGACTACATTCGAGGCAGCTCCCGTCCGAGCGCGGAACCCATGCTTCGCCAAAAGGCCACCCCGTCTGCTCACATATCTTCTGTAGGGCGGCGCGCAGTGCTGAGGGAAAGTCTTCAGAAGTTTCAATGGCCTGGGTGATCATGTGCAAGAGACGCCGCTCTTCCTCCGCCTGTTTGCGGGCGATCGCTAAGGCCACTTGATCCGATACAAAGACTAGGGCGTTCTTTTCGTCCTCACCATACCACACCCCCTCCGCGTAGGACTGGACGACCAAGACACCACACGCTCGGTCGTTGGCTCGCAAGGGCACTGCCACTCGGTCAGTCGGGTTGGTCCCGCGCGGCTCGATTTCCCCCCGCCGGACCAGTTCCTGCAAGACCTCAGGATGCGCCAGGAGCGGTTGGCCCATTCGGAGGACGTATTCCGTAAATCCCTTGCGGAGTTTCCGCGGGGGTGGCGCGGGGTCCTTCACATCAACATAGTATGAAAAACTCAGGATCCCGGACGGCGAGTCATAAAGGGCGATATAAAAATTGTCCGCCGGCATCAGTTCGCCGACAATCTTATGCGCTGACCGGAAAAACGCCTCGATACTCTCGGCGGAACCGGCGGCGTGGGCAATCCGGTAGGCGGCGTCGCGCAATCGCTCAGCCCGCTTTCGTTCGGTTATGTCCCGGGCGATGCCCTGAATGCCCACCACCGCCTGGTGCGCCATCATGAAGTTGGTGCTGATCTCGACCGGCACGCGCCTCCCGTCCTTGGTCAGCAGTTCCACCTGAAGATTCGTTACGCAGCCCTTGCCTTCCTCGGAAGATTCGAATACCTCAGCGATAAGGCGGGAGTATTCCAGGGCGATGAGCGATCGGATACCTTTGCCGATGACCTCCTGGCAGGAGTAGCCGGTCATTCTTTCCCCAGCCTGGTTCAACGCGACAATCGCTCCCCTCAGACCACAGGTGAACAACATGTCGCTGGCGTTTTCGAACAATTCCCGATAGCGTTCTTCCAGGGCCGATATGCGCTCCAGGCGCAGAGCCAAGACCCCCGTCTGCTCTTCTACTTTGCGCCGCAGAGCTCCCACCCAGTACAGGGCCACCACAATGAGAAGCGCCATCATCGCGAGGGCCAGCAGCGCGTGCCGAAGCGTGAACCAGCTCGGCCGCTCCAGGACGACCAGGTCCGAGGGGGAGCGCAACCAAATGCGGAAGGCGATTGGGGTCCCATTCGCATCCGCCCGGACGGAGCAGATCCCAATCAATCGCACCTGCCTGCCACGTGCCAGAGCGGCGAGGCTGCTTCCTCCCTGGGCAAAACCGAGGCGTGCGTTGAAAACCCTGGTGCCGTCCACCACGGCAAGAACCTCGTCGTCTTCTTGATGAGAGAGGTCAATCAGCCGGCCGGAAATCTGGATCAGTTGGGCGTCGAAATGGCCCGAAAGCGCCTGATCCGACGTAATCGGGATGGGCGCCGGGATTGCGCCGCGACCGACTTTGCGAAAGACCGCGTCCTGGAGGGTCGGCGAATACACACCCGTCGCCGGGAATCCCAGCACTTCGACCCGCTCGCCGACCTCGATCGGGCCCGGTTGTTTAGTCTCGACGTATGCGCTGTCGGTTCCATCGTTGACATACAGCGCGCTTCCGGGGTGGGCGAGCGTGACAACGCCTTCGATTCGGACACGATGTTCGAACGTGCCGCGCGTCTTGAACTGCAAGACGCTTAGGATCGGCTGCCAGGGCACAGCGTAGGGCTTGGCAGGCGCCGGCTCCTGGATGTGCAACTGCGCGGCGCTCGGAACGTGGAGAAAGACGTCCAAGAGCTGGCCTCGCGCGTTGAACACAGAGGCGCAGGCGCCTTCGACCTTAACCCGAGCGTCCACCATGGAGTTGGTCTCAAGACCACGCCGGTCAAGAAACTGCGCCCGCAACCGGTTTTCTCCTTGAGCGATGCCGATCGTGAAGAGCCCTCCTTGCTCTTCAGCCCATCGGACCACCCCTTCGAACGCCACCCACTGACTGTCCTCCCGGCCGGACTTGAGGTCGGAATAAGCGACTCTCCGCGCTCGGGGCAGCGCGCCGCGGCCGAGAATTCGAATTTTTTTCAGGCTGATCTCTGGGGCAAAATCGGTGAAGGCACTGACGCCCTCAACTTCGACTCGGTCTCCCGCGGTGAGCCCTGCCGGAACTTGGCCATTGGCCGAGTCCACCCAAATGCCTCCGGAGGAGTCTTGGAAGAACAGGTCGCCGCGCGGATGATCGAAATAGGTCACCACGCCTTGGAGGCGAACCGGAAAATCCAGCTTCGCTCTGTTTGGCGGCAGCTCGCGGATTTGAGCCGCGCGGGTCAGCGTAGGCAGAGGACCTGTTGCAGGGTGCTCCTCGGCGGGACTCGCCGAGGACGTGGCGAATACCAAGAGGCCCGCGGCGGCCAACGTGCGCAAAACCCGGCAATGCCAATCGGAGCGGAATCGCCGCCGCATCTTCATGCCTTCTTGTCCGCCGCCTTGTTCAACTCCGGAGCGACGTGCTTGGCGTAGCATTCGGGACAAATCCCATGGCTGAATTCCGCGCCGGAATGCTCGCCGAAGTATTCCTCGACTTGCTGCCAATAATTTCGATCGTCGCGGATGCGTTTGCAGTAAGAGCAAATCGGGAGCAGGCCCTGAAGCGTCCGGATTTTAGCCAGAGCCGCTTCGAGTTCCTCGACGCGCTCGCGCAGTTTGGTTTGCAGGGCCAGCACCCTTTCACCCACCTGCACGCGCGCTCGCAGCACCTCGCGGTGGAAGGGTTTGGTTACGTAGTCGTCGGCGCCGGCCCCCAACCCTTCGACAATGTCCTCACTGTTGCCCTTGGCCGTCAGAACGATCAGATAGATGGGGAGCGGCGGCTGGGCGGCGCGGAGCCGGCGGCAGACTTCCACGCCGTCGAGACCCGGCATCATCCAGTCGAGGATGGCGAGGCGGGGCGCGTCGTTTGCCGCCAGCTTCTCGAGAGCCGCCGTTCCGTTCTCGGCCTGCCACACTTCGTACCCCCATCTCGCGAGAAACGCTTCGAGGACTCGTCGGGAGACAGGATCGTCGTCTACGATAAGGACTTTCATATTTGCACCGTCACTTGGACCCGCCTTTTGAGGCCCGCGTTCGAATGAGACTTGACTTGTAATTAGGTCCCCGGTTGGGAGCGCTCCACGCACCGCCGCTTTAATAATTCGACAGGAATAGGAGGCGACTTGAGGACGGCCACGGGTAGGGGTAGGCCTTGTGCCTGCCCGGCGGCGTGGGCAGATGTGGAGCGGCCAGTCGCGGCCTTCGATCGGCCTCTGGTATCGAGGTTCGGAAAAATTTCGGGCCCGAGTGCGAGCGCCGGTCCCCGTAATGGTTTGTCTCCCGCCCGGCCCCCGACCTGATTTAGAATCGTAACATGGCCAATCCCAGTTGCCCGGTCTGCGCCGGCACGGGCTGGAAGCCGGCTGAGCGTGAGGGCGTGCGCGCGGTCGCGCGCTGCGACTGCGCCGAGAGCGAGCGTTCCCAGCAACTGCTCGAGCAGTCGCGCATTCCGCGCCGCTACGAGCGCTGCTCGTTCGATAACTTCGACATCGTCAAGGACCCGCAAACCGGCCAGCCCAACGCCACGCTGGCGCGGGCGCATTTTTTCGGGCGCCGCTTCGTGGAGGAATACCCCGCGGAATTTGGTCTGCTGTTCTACGGAACGACCGGCGCGGGCAAGACGCACCTTGCCGTGGCCGTGCTGCGCGAACTCATATTCGAGAGAGGCGCCGCCTGCCTCTTTTACGATTTTCGCGACTTGCTGAAAGAAATCCGCGACAGCTACAACCCCATCTCCCGCACTTCCGAGCTGCGCGTTCTCCAGCCCGTGCTCGACGCGGAAGTGCTGCTGCTCGACGAAATGGCCGCCACGGACCCGAGCGACTGGGTGAAGGAGACGCTCGCCCACATTATCAATTCCCGATACAACCAGAAGAAAATCACGCTCATCACCACTACGTTGCCGATGGGCGAGGGTGTGGAAGGCGAGCGGGGGAAGATGCCCTCCGGCGAGCCAATGGATGTCCATCACTCGCTCAACCAGCTCGGGCCAACGCTCCGATCAAGACTCTACGAGATGTGCAAGCTCGTAGAAATGAATTCTGACGATTACCGGCGGTCCAAGAAGCAGGCCGGCTGCCGGTTCGACAGCGAGTGACGCGCGCACCGCAGCCCGCGTTGACTCTTTGGGCGGCAAAGGCTAGAATAGGTCTTCCTGAATTTCAAGCAGCGTCAGGTTGGAGGGTGGGAGGCGTTTAATGTCTTCGCAGGAGATCCTTCACACGACGGAAGCATTCGATATTACCGAGGAAGCACAGTCCCCGGCTTCCGACCCCGCCACGGAACTTGCTGAATCCGCCGAAGCCCTCCTCAGCGCGGACTTGGCTGCCCTCCCGGCCGGCTCCCACCACGAAGGAGAAATCGTCCAAGGAACGATCGTGAAAGTTACCGACACGGACGTGCTCGTGGATGTGGGACTGAAATCGGAAGGCGTCGTTCCGTTGGGAGAATTCAAAAGCCAGGATGGCACTCTCACCGTCGCGCCCGGCGACGTCGTGGCTCTCTGGGTGGAGCGCTTCGACGAGCAGGAAGGCGCCATCAGGCTGTCGCGCCAAAAAGCCGCCGAGA
>QHZO01000101.1:6553-22831 GCA_003224695.1 Acidobacteriota bacterium | reverse complement strand
TGAAAGTCATCCGCAAACGCCAGAACGTCGTGGTCAGCCGGAAGCTGGCGCTCGAAGAAGAGCGCGACCATCGAAAGGCCGAAACGCTCGCGAAGATTAAGGAAGGCGCCGAGATCACCGGCCAGGTCAAGAACCTCACCGACTACGGCGCTTTTCTCGACCTGGGCGGCGTGGACGGCTTGCTGCACGTGACCGATTTGGCGTGGGGCCGCGTGCGCCATCCTTCCGACGTGGTTCAGGTGGGCCAGGAATTGAATGTGAAGGTGATGAAGTACGATGCGGAAAAAGGGCGAATCTCGCTCGGCTTGAAGCAGCTTTCTCCCGATCCCTGGGAGCACGCTCCAAAGGCTTATCCGGTGGGAAGCCGTGTGGCCGGAACGGTGGTGAGCGTGACCGACTATGGAGCCTTCGTCGAGCTCGAGCCCGGGATTGAGGGCTTGGTGCATGTCAGCGAGATGAGCTGGAGCCGGCGGCCGAAACATCCTTCGAAGATTCTGAAGCCGGGTGATCAGGCGGAATTTAGTGTGCTCGATATTAATCCCGCCCAGCGCCGGATTTCGCTGAGCTTGAAACAATCGTTGACCGATCCCTGGACGACGCTCTTGGATCGGATCAAGGTGGGCGCAGTGGTCAGAGCGCGCATTCGCAACCTTACCGACTTCGGGGCATTCGCGGAAGTGGAAGATGGGGTGGATGGTCTGATTCACATTTCAGACCTGTCCTGGAATCGGAAGCCGAATCATCCTTCAGAAATCGTCCACAAAGGGCAAACGGTCGAAGCAGTGGTGTTGAGCATCGAGCTATCCGAACGCCGCCTCTCCCTTGGGATGAAGCAACTCGAGACCGACCCCTGGATGGCGTTCGAATCCAAAATAAAGGTCGGCGATATCGTCAAGGCTAAAGTCGCGCGCGTCGTGTCGTTCGGCGCCTTCGTGGACCTTGGCGATGGCGTCGAGGGTCTCTGCCACGTTTCCGAGATGGACGACGAGAACGCGGGCGGACGTAAGGCGCTCGAGGTGGGAAGCGAACATGATTTTCGGGTGATCCGCCTGGAGACGGCGGAAAAGAAAGTTGGGTTAAGCCTGCGGACACCGCGGGCAGCCGCGCCCACTCCCGAAAAACCCAAGCGGCCGGAGAGCGCGTCGGCCATGATGCAGGCGCTCTCATCCGCAGGGCTTCTCCCAGCCGATTTCGATCCCCTGGCCCCGGCAGAGGCCACGAAAGTTTCGGGCGATCCGCGCACTTAAGCGGTGGGAGTTCTTGCCTTTGCGGCCTGCCAGGTGAACCCCTGGCGGCCAGTTTCGAATTTCCAGGAGAGGACTATGACCAGAGCTAACCTCATTGACGATATCTCGCGGGCAGTCGAAATGAGCCGGAAGGACTCAGAGGTCATCGTTGAAAGCGTGTTCGAAAGCATCGTGAAGTCGCTTCGCGCGGGCGACAAAATTGAGATCCGCGGTTTCGGGAGCTTCCGCACGCGCCAGCGCAAACCGCGCACGGGCCGCAACCCCAAGACCGGCGCGCGCGTGGAAGTCCCCGCGAAGACGATTCCTTTTTTCAAGCCCAGCAAGGAACTGAAGGATATCGTGAACGGGCGGCAAGCCGCAGAGCCTTCCCCGCCCGCCCCTCCGGCTCCAGGAGCGATGTCCGCCTGAACTCCGGACGAGCGGCCGGACGTCCGGCTCTTGATCATGGATTACCTCTGGAGCCCTTGGCGGTACCGCTACGTCAGTCAAGCCGGTAAATCCAGCCGGTGTGTTTTCTGCAAAATCGCCGAAGGCGACCCGGCGGAAGATCGCACGTCTTTGGTCCTGTTTCGAGGCCGCTTCAATTTCATCGTCTTGAACAAATTTCCATACATCGTCGGTCATGCCTTGATCGTTCCTTACGCCCACCTGGCCGAATTCCCCCGGCTTGACGCGGAATCGCTCGAAGAGATGATGAAGCTGACGCAGGAGTACCAAACGGCCTTGGAAGCGGTCTACCATCCTGATGGCTACAATTGGGGGATGAACCTCGGCCAGAGCGCGGGAGCCGGCGTCCGGGACCACTTGCACCTGCACGTGGTTCCGCGCTGGGTCGGGGGCGAGAATTTCATGCCCGTGATCGCCGAGACACGCTTGCTGCCTGAAGATCTGCCGACAACGTACGACAAGCTCGCCGCCCGGTTCCGCCGTAAAGAACCGTCCTGAAGCGCCGAGCCTGTGGAGGGAAACTCTACTGGGCTTCGTCCTCTTCTTCGAGGGTGGGGGAGAGGGGCGAAGTCTCTTCGGCGAAGATGCGCCCGGCCACGCCAGTCTTCGCTCGAGGCAGTCCTTGATCTCCGTCTCCGCGATGCGTCACGTCGTCCGGAATGATGAGTTCCAAGTGAATCGGCTTGGCGGAGTTCATATCCCCGGAGGTAACAAAATAGATTCCGGTGCGGGAAACATCCTTGCAAACGCCCTCGGCCGTTTGCGTCTGGCCAACCGCCTCGCCCCACTCGACGTACAGAGGGAGTTGCACCTGATATCGAGCCTCCTGCCGCCGGTTCGAGGCGCTCGCGAGGCTCGCCTGGCGGGCATGTCCACGGGGTAAGATGATCTCCGTGCCTTCCGAAGCGCCGGAGACGCGGGGAAACTCCTGCCGCGCCTTTTCGACCAGGCCGTCTACAAAGAAATCGTCGTGGTCGGGGTCGTGATGGAATAGCACCAGGTGTTTGACGCCCACCTCATTCGCGATGCGAGTGCCCTCCAGCCAAGAGCTATGCCCCCAGCCTTTTTTCTCTCCTTCCACCTGTTCCGGCGTGTATTGGGCGTCGTAGACCAGGACGTCTGCTTGGCGGGCCAGCTCACGCACGCTCCGGTCGTGGAGGGGTGAGCCGGGTTCGGTGTCCGTGGCGAAGGTGAAGACTCCGCCGTCGGCCTCGATCCGGTAACCCACGCTCTCCTGAGGATGATAGAGAGGCGCCGAGCTGATAATCGCGCCATTCAGATTTACCGGATGCTCGTCCAAATCATAAAAATGGCGCGCCGCCCCCATCACGCTCATGTCCACGGGGAAGTACGGACTGACCATCTGCCCTTCGACGGCGCCTCGAAGCTCGCGCCCTTCGCGCTTCACCGAATGGAATAGGAAGACGTTGCCCTTTTTGTAGAGCGGAAGGAAAAAGGGAATGCCTTGAATGTGGTCCCAATGGAAATGCGTCAGAAAGACGTTTCCGCGCAGAGGCCGCTCCCCAAACTCGCGCAAAAGGCTTTTGCCGAGGGCACGCAGCCCGCTGCCACAATCGAGAATGATGAGCGTGCCATTCTCCAGGCGAACTTCCACACAGGTGGTGTTGCCGCCATACCGCGAATTTCGTCGCTCTGGAGTGGGCGTTGATCCCCGCACGCCCCAAAATTTGATCTTCATCGCAAATTCATAACCACCGCGGCTCCACAGGGACTCAACGATCTTCCCTGCGGCATCGCGCGAGGCTTCCTTCGGCTTCTTTGAATAAGCCGCCCTCCCTCAGGAACTCCATTTACACAATTATACCTTAAGGTGCTCATAAGTAAAATTAAGCGCGTAGAGACGTGTTAAATGTTACCGATGAGGAGCCGTCGAGACATTTAAGAATGTAACCCGCCGCGCAAGACTTGCAGCCACGGTCTCCCCTCTCCTCAGGTTCAGGTTAAGGAATTGTCGGTCATGGACCGCTTGACAATCCGACTCTGGGGCGGTAGCTCTGACCGCGCTGGGAGGGTAAAGTGAAGAAAAAACCATCCGGAATTGATCGCCGGGCATTCTTGAAAGGCGTCGGCACGGCGACGCTCGCGGGGACCATGGGCAGGAAAGAGAGCCCGGAAGCGGGCGAACGATCGGATGCTCGCACGGAGCGGGGCTCAGCCGACGACTACTATATCCGGCGAGGCGAGAAGCTGCGTGCCGTGGCCATGCCGCTCGGCGGCATCGGAACAGGTTCGATCGCGCTTGCCGGCGATGGCGGCCTTCGCCAATGGCAAATCGTTCACAACGTCAACCATCTCGCCGAGGTCCCGCACAGTTTCTTCGCGGTTTGGGCCAGGGCCGAAGGCGGAAGAGCCGTCGCGCGAGTGCTTCAATCTTCGGCGCACTATGACCTCAGTGGCTTCCAGGCGCCGCCCACCACCTACGACCACATCGTTCCGCAAGCTTCGCGCGCGCTGCTCGGACGTTTGCCAGGAGTCAAGGAAATCGAATTCAAGGGCCAGTACCCAATCGCGGAAATCAGTTACCTCGATTCGGAGATTCCTGTCGCCATCGCGCTCGAAGCCTATTCGCCCTTCGTTCCGCACGATGCCGAGAGCTCAGGGCTTCCAGCCATCGTATTCGAGTTCAAGTTAAAAAACCCGGGATCTGGGAAGCTTCGTGCGTCGGTGCTCGCGAGCCTTCAGAACTTCGTCGGGTGGGACGGGCAGAGCGAAATCCACGGCGTCGAGTTCTTTGCATTTGGTGACAACGTCAACGCGCTCGTGAGGCGCCCAGGGCTGGTGGCGATTGCGATGTCCAATCGCCGCCTGCCTGCCGATTTCGCCTTCAACGGCACGCTGGCTCTTGCCGCGCTCGACCCTTCCGCAAGTTCCGCCGTGGAATGGGATGACCTCGACGCCCTCTGGCACGACTTTTCGGACGACGGAACGCTTGAGACCGTCAGGGATCACGCGCCGAGCGGGGAAGGGCGCACCTGGAACGGCGCACTCGCCCTCAGCGCGGTGCTCGAGCCGGGCGCGGAAAAACGCGTGGCGTTTCTGTTGGCGTGGCATTTCCCGAACCGGACTGTCAACTGGGACCAGCCCGCTTTCACCATTCCCGACCGCAAGACGAAATTTTGGCTGGGGGTCGCGTACTCGACCCGGTTTAAGAACGCGCTCGAGGTTGTGGAATACGTCGGCAGCCATTTCGACGAGCTCGCCAGCCAGACGCGCCTGTGGCGGGACACGCTCTACGATTCGACGCTGCCTCCTGATTTGATTGACTCCGCCGGCTCGCAAAGCTCCATCATCCGCACGCCCACCTGCATCTGGATTGAAGACGGGACTTTCCACGGGTTCGAGGGCTGCTGCGGCGCCAGCACGGATTTTTGTGGCAGCTCAGGTTGCTGCCCCCTCAATTGCACGCACGTGTGGAACTACGAGCAGGCGCTCGCGCGGCTTTTCCCCGACCTCGAACGCACCATGCGCCACACGGACTTGACCATTCAGCAGGCGCCGGAAGGGTATATCCCGCACCGGACGATTCTTCCGTTTTATTTGCCGCGCGCGTGGGACCGCAAAATCGGGGGACCCGAAAATCCCGCGCTCGACGGCATGCTCGGCACCGTGCTCAAGACGTATCGCGAGTACCGGCTGGGCGGCGGGAAGAAATGGTTGAGCAGTCTCTGGCCCAGCGTCGCCAAGCTCATGGAGTACCTCCGCACCAGCCTCGACCCTGCGGGCGAGGGCGTCATCCGCGGCGAACAGCCGACGACTTACGACACTTCCATCTACGGAGTGAATCCGTTTATCGGCTCGCTGTACTTGGCGGCCCTGCGCGCCGCGGAAATGATGGCGCGCGCGCTCGGCGAGAATGGTCGGGCCGGAGGCTTTCACGAGACGTTCGAAAAGGGCCGCGAGAATCTGGTGGCGGAATGTTGGTCTGGCGAATATTACGTCCAGAAAGTGGATCTCGCGGCGCACCCGAAATATGAGTTCACCACCGGGTGCTTTTCCGATCAGATGATCGGGCAGTGGTGGGCCCACCAGTTGGATCTGGGCTATATCCTTCCGGAAGAACAAGTAAAGAAAACGCTAGCGGCAATCTATCGTTACAACTGGCGTCGGGATTTCCGCGGATTTAAACAAAGCCCACGCGTATTCGCTTCCGAAAACGACCGCGGGTTGCTGACCTGCACGTGGCCCGCCGCGGCGGGCGGCCGGCCCGCTCAGCCGACGCTCTACGTGGATGAAGTTTGGACCGGCATCGAGTATGAAGTTGCGGCGCTGCTTATTTATGAAGGGATGACGGAGGAGGCGGTCGAAATACTCCGAGGCGTACGCGCCCGCTACGACGGCCGCGAGCGCAGCCCGTGGAACGACGTCGAGTGCGGCGACCACTACGCCCGAGCGATGAGTAGTTGGGCCCTCCTTGAAGCCGCCTCGGGCCAGCGGACGCATGAAGAGGAAGGTTTCCTGGGTTTCGCGCCGCGCCTCGGTGCACAATACTTCCGCGCCCCATTTGTTACAGG
Organism: Acidobacteriota bacterium; assembly: GCA_003224695.1. Taxonomy (GTDB): domain Bacteria; phylum Acidobacteriota; class Terriglobia; order UBA7540; family UBA7540; genus Gp13-AA74. Next base: position 16,605 of record QHZO01000101.1, on the reverse strand, counting down.
GCGCGCCTGGGGCCGGTTCGAGCAGAAAACCACCCCAGCGGCACAGGAAAATACGATTCGCGTGGCCCGCGGCGAGATTAGCTTTCAAACACTCGAACTCGGCCTGGCACCGGGAACAAGACGGGCTCGCGCTCGAGCCACACTCGACGGGAGGCCGCTCGAGGGGAAATGGCGAATCGAAGGCGGCGTGGCGCGGTTCGAGCCGCCCCAACCGATGAAGTTGCGGTCGCCGTCCCTCCTGCGCGTTGAAAGCACTTGAAGTGCGTGCCGAGGTGGGCCAACCCGCGTCGGAGCGTATGAGCGGCGAGGCGTTCAGGAGTTGACTTCCCAACGTGCCCTGAGCATAGGCAGGTTCCAGGCCTCGTTGGGGTCCTCGAACTCCAGACCGATCAACCATTCGTAAAGCGAGCCGGCTTCGCCTTGCCATACGGCGCGCAGCCGCTTTGTCACCAGTTCGTTGGTCAATCGAACTTCCAGAATTGTTCCCGGGCGAATCGGGAAGCGGGTCGAAAAACTCGCGTCCCGCGGCGTCTATGCCCAGTAGGATGGCGGGGATGCGGGTCGAGAGCCGTTCGGACCGCCTCCGCTCCTTTGACACTGGGGCCGGGGCGCGGGGCGCCGCCCTGGCGTCCGGGCGCGTCTCTTTGCGGCGGGGAGTACGAGTCCTTTTTTTCTTGCGCAGAGAGTGCTCCATCCCCCGAAGGGAACTTATGTTGAAGTGCGATGATAATGAACTCGCTATCACGCGTCAACCGCGTCGCCCTGCTCGATACGGCCATTTGCATTTTTGCGGCTGCCGTAGTAAGCTGAGACTTCGAAGGGTGAAGCGATGAGAGGCCTGTTTCAGTTCACGCTTGCGGCGGCGATGCTCCAGCTGGGAGCGGTGCGACCGGCGTGCCTGCCCCAGCCCTCAAGCCGTCCCTGCTCGCCGTGTTGCCCCTCGCCGGCCGACGACCCCGCCAAAAGGAACAGTGCTTCCGAGCCCGCTTGCTGCCTGGTCACTGTTTATCGCGAGCGCGGTACGACGTCGGCAGACAAGCCTTTCGCCCGTCCGGCCAAAGAATTGGACCGAACGGCGGCCCCCTTGTCGAACTTCGGCGGTTTAGGAAGTGTTTCCCGAATTTCGCTTTCTCCCTTAGCGGCGAATTTCAAGTCCCCTCCGTTAGACCTCTTGCGACAGACCTGCCTGCTTCGAATTTAGACACCTCTTCTCTACTTTGAGATGAAGCCATTTGGGCGACCCCGGCGCGGCTTGCCCGCGAAAGGGTGCGTCCCATGTGTTTCCCGATTAATTCCGCCAGGTGAATGGCGAGCATGGAGGGTTTCTATGCGCGGAAAAATAAATGGTATGCCTGTTTTGGTATTACTTACAGTGATGACTGCCAGCGCCCGGGAACCGTCTGGACCGCCGGAGCCTCAGCAGGTCGAACCGCCGGCAATGTCCGAAATGCCGATGCCCGTCCCGTTGTCGAAACTCCTCGAAGAGGCGGAACAACGCAATCCACAAATTCAGGCGGCGCGTCGCGGCTGGCAAGCGGCCTCGCAGGTGCCCTCGCAAGTTTCGACGTTGCCGGACCCTCAGGTCACGTTCCAGCAATTTGCCGTGGGCAGCCCGCGGCCCTTTGCCGGATTCACGAACAGCGATTTTGCTTACGTCGGCGTGGGCGTGTCCCAGGAGTTTCCTTATCCGGGCAAGCTGCGCCTTCGGGGTGAAATCGCAGCCCGGGATGTGGCCGGGGCCGAGGAACAGGTAGAGTCCGTTCGGCGCTCCGTCATCGCGCAACTGAAGGCGGCTTATTTCAGCCTCGCCTACCACCTGAAGGTGCTGGAAGTTCTCGATAAGGACGGGCGGCTCCTCGACCAGATCGAAACCATCTCCGAAGCCCGCTACCGCGTCGGACAGGGGAACCAGCAGGATGTCCTCAAGGCGCAACTTCAAAAAACCAGCCTGCTCAAGGATATTGAAATGCACCACGAAGAACACTACCGGCTTGAGGCCCAGCTCAAACAGATTCTCGACCGCCCCGCCGACTCGCCGGACCTCATGCCAGTGGGACTGCTGGAAACGCCTTTCACTTCCAGCTTCGACGCCTTGCGCGCCGAGGTCGGCAGGCGGAACCCCGAGCTGCGCGGGCAGCAGGAGATGGTGCGGCGACAGGGCCTCGAAGTGGACCTGGCGCGGAAGGATTTTTATCCTGATTTCAACGCCCAATACATGTGGCAGCACACCGCGGCGCAGTTTCGAGACTACTACATGCTGACGTTCGGCGTCAGCCTTCCCATCCATTGGCGCCGCAAGCAGGAACCCGCGCTTGCCGAGGCCTCCGCAGAACTCAGCCGTTCCCGCCGTTTGTACGAGGCGCAGGCGCAACAGATTTATTTCGATTTGCGGGACCAATATCTGGCGGCCGAAACCGCGGGGCGCGTGCTCAAGATTTACAGGGAAGGGCTGATTCCCCAGGCGACGGCCACGTTTGACGCCGGCTTGGCGGCGTATCAAACCGGCCGGGAAGATTTCGAAACGCTGCTCAGCTCATTTCTCGACGTTCTCAATCTCGACATCGAGTACTGGCGAACTCTCGCCGAGCACGAGACCGCGCTGGCGCGTATCGAGCAACTGGCGGGAAACACAACTCACTAATCGTTTGGCGGCGCGGTCTCCCCGCAAACGGAGATCAGGGAACGAAAGGAGTCGAAGTGCCATGAATAATTATCGCAAAGCGTTTGTTGCGGCGTTGGCGGTCAACATCCTCTTCGGCGGTGGCCTGGGCTGGCTATGGTGGCGGGGGCGCACGGCGCCGCGGACGGACAACGTAAACCCGGGCGGGCAGGTTGAAGCCGTGACGCCGGAGGGCGGCCATCCGTCGGCCGGTGGACCAGCCGCGGGAACTTCAGAAGCGCCGCTCATTCCGATCCAACTCTCGGCCCAGCGATTGCAAAGCATCGGTGTGAAGACGGAAGCCGTCGAGTCGAAGAACGTCTTCAATGAGATACGAACCGTAGGCAACGTGGCCGTGGACGAGCGCCGCCTGGCCTACGTCCAGCTTCGATTCGCGGGTTGGATTCGCAAAGTCTTCGTGGACGCAACCTACGACTACGTCCGGCGGGGGCAACCGCTTTTCACCATCTATAGCCCTGACCTCGTGACCACTGAACAGGAATTTCTGTTGGCCAAAAAAAACGGGAACCTGCTCGCCCAGAGCACGGTTCCGGGCGTCGCCCGGGGCGCCACGTCGCTCGTCGAAGCAGCGGGCGCGCGCCTGAAGCAGTGGGAGATTCCCGAGCGTGAGATTTCTCGGCTCGAATCCACGGGCCAGGCCCAAGACTACGTTGAGATTGACTCGCCTGTATCCGGTTACGTGACCGAGCGAAACGCCCTGCCGAGCCTTTACGCGCAGCCGGAGACGCGGCTCTATACCATAGCGGACCTCTCCACGGTCTGGGTCTATGCCGAGGTCTTCCAGAACGAAGTGGGCCAATTCAAGATTGGCGATCCCGCAACCGTCACCGTGGACGCTTACCCGGGCCGCGCCTTTAGGGGCCGCGTGGATTCGATCTATCCGGATGTGGACATGACGACGCGCACGGTCAAGGTGCGGTTCATCTTCCCCAACCCTGGCTTGAAGCTTACGCCCGGAATGTTCGTTAACGTGAGCGCGAAAATTCCGTTCGGTCGGCAACTGGCCATTCCCGCTTCCGGGGTGTTTCACTCGGGAACCCGCACCGTTGTGTTTGTTGACCACGGGAACGGCTACCTTGAGCCGCGCGACGTCGAGCTCGGACCACAAGCGGGTGACGATTACGTCGTGCTCAAGGGCCTCATGGCAAACGAGCGGATCGTGACTTCCGCAAATTTCCTGATTGATTCCGAAAGCCAACTGCAAGCGGCCATGGGCTCGTTTGCGCCGCCCCCGCCCGGCGCCGGTACTGCCGCTGCCATGAATGCTCCCGCCGGCGCTGCGGCCATCGAATTCACCACCGATCCTTCCCCGCCGCACAAAGGGAATAACACGTTCCGCGTCAAACTCACGGACAGCCAAGGCGGGCTTGTGCTCGGTGCCCAGGTTACGGTTACTTTCTTCAGGCCCGGGATGCCGGCGATGGGGATGGCGCCATTGCGCACGGTGGTCAACCTGAATGAAAAGGGCGCGGGGCTTTACGAGGGAACGGGGAAGCTGGATGGCGGAGGAGCCTGGCAGGTCACCATCCTCGCCCAAAGCGGCGGGCAGCCTCTTGTCAACAAACAGTTGACGGTGAATGTCGAGGGGGGGATGTAGCCCATGATTTCCCGCTGGATTGACTGGTGCGCGCGCAATCGCTTCCTGGTTTTTACGGGAATGCTCCTGGTGGTGCTGGCCGGGATCTGGTCGCTCGGCCATATCTCCCTCGACGCTCTCCCCGACGTCTCCGACGTGCAGGTGATTCTCCACACATCGTGGGACCAGCCCCCGAACATCATCGAAGACCAGGTCACCTACCCCATTGTAACGGCCATGCTGGCCGCGCCGCATGTGAAGGCGGTGAGAGCACAGACGATGTTTGGCGACTCTTATGTTTTCGTGGTGTTTGAGGACGGAACCGACATGTATTGGGCGCGGTCCCGAGTGCTGGAATATATGCAGCAGATTCAGGGTAAATTGCCGGCCGGCGTCTTCCCCACGATCGGACCCGACGCCACGGGATCGGGCTGGGTTTATGAATACTTACTGGTTGACCGCACGCACCAGCACAGCTTGGCCGATTTGCGGAGCGTTCCCGGCGTGGCGGAAGTGGCGACGATCGGCGGCTTCGTGCGGCAGTATCAGGTGCGGCTCGATCCCAATAAGCTGCGGGCTTACAACATCCCTCTCGGGATGGTGATAGACCGGGTGCGCCAGAGCACCAACGAGGTGGGGGGGCGGGTGATCGAGCTGGCGAGCGCCCAGTACATGGTCCGCGGCTTGGGCTACTTGCGCTCTCCGAAGGACCTCGAGCAAGTGCCGGTCGCCACCAAGGATGGAGTTCCTGTCCTGGTGAGGGATCTCGGGACGGTCAGCCTCGGCCCGGACATCCGCTTTGGTGTGGCCGAATGGAACGGCGAAGGCGAAGCGGTGGGCGGCATCGTGGTGATGCGCTTCGGCATGAATGCGCTCGACGTTATCAATGCCGTCAAGAAAAAAATCGAGGAAATAAAGCCCTCACTGCCGCCTGGGGTCAAAGTCGTTTCGGGGTACGACCGTTCAGGGCTCATTCACGCTTCGATCGAGACCTTGCAGCGCGACCTGCTGGAAGAAGCCGCCATCGTCAGCTTGGTGATCATCATCTTCCTTTTCCACTTTCGCTCGGCTCTGATTCCCATTCTCACTCTTCCCATTGCCGTTTTGGCATGCTTCATCCCCATGGTCCTCCTCCACGTCAGTTCCAACATCATGTCGCTCGGAGGCCTTGCGCTGGCGATCGGTGTGCTGGTGGATGCCGCGATCGTGATGGTGGAAAACGGTTATCGGCAACTTTCGGAGTACGGGCGAGCCGCGCCATCCAGCCTGCCCCATGGCCGTCCACCCGCCGGTTCTGGAGGAATCCCCGCGGACGCTGCGTCGGAAACTCCGGCTTCCGGCGCTCCGTCCCCGGCGCCTTCTGTTCCTGAGCGGGAACGGCGGCGCATCCTGCTCGGGGCCACGAAACAGGTCGGACCCGCCCTCTTCTTTTCGCTGATTATCATTCTGGTTTCGTTCCTCCCGGTTTTCCTTCTGGAAGCCCAAGAAGGACGTATGTTCCGGCCACTGGCCTGGACCAAGACTTTGGCGGTGGGTTTTTCGTCGCTGCTGGCGGTCACGCTGGTGCCTATTCTCATGCTCATATTTATTCGCGGGAAGCTGCGCCCCGAATCCGAGAACCCCATTTCCCGCTTCACGCAGGCTTTGTACTTGCCGGTTCTGCGCCTTTGCCTCAGGCACCGCAAGACCACGCTGCTGATTAACTTGATCTTTCTCCTGGTGACGTTCCCCTTGGCCCTGAAAATTGGAAGCCAATTCATGCCACCGCTCTATGAGGGCTCTTCGCTCTACATGCCCACGGCGCTCCCGGGCATCTCCATCACTCAGGCTTCTCAGTTATTGCAGGAACAAGACCGGATCATCCGTTCCTTCCCCGAGATTGAAAGCGTTTTCGGGACCGTCGGACGTTCCGAAAGCGCCAGCGGTGGCGCCCCGGAATGACCTACGAAAAACTGATTCAGGAGATGGATCAGAAACTTCAGTTTCCCGGCCTCACGAATACCTGGACCATGCCGGTTGAGAGCCGGTTGGACATGGAATTGACCGGGATCAAGACGCCGGTGGGGATGAAGATTCAGGGGCCGAACGTGGATGGCATTCAGCAGGTCGGCGCCCAAATTCAGCAAGTTCTCTTGACACTCCCCCAGGTGCGTTCCATCTTCGCGGAGCGCGTTGCCGAAGGCTTCTACATAAACGTGGAAGTTGACCGCGCCCAAGCCGCGCGCTATGGGCTCACCGTCGGCGACGTCGAGCAGGCAGTCACCTCGGGCATCGGCGGCGAGAATATCGCCCAAACCGTGGAAGGGCGCGAACGGTATCCGATCAATGTCCGGTACGATCGCGATTTTCGCGACAACGTAGAAGAATTGCGGCGAGTAGTCATCGCGACGCCGACGGGGGCCGAGATTCCGCTGGGAGAAGTCGCAAGAGTATTCTTCTCCCGCGGGCCAGCCGGAATCCGCGACGAAGACGCGCGGCTTACCGGATACGTCTACATTGATCTCGCCACAAAGGACTACGGCGGCTTTGTCAATCAAGCCAGCAACTTGCTCCGGGAAAAGCTGAGGCTGCCGGCTGGCTACACGTATAAGTGGTCGGGCGAGTATGAGTTCCAGTTGCGCGCCAAGGAACGGTTCAAAGTCATCACGCCGATCGTTTTCGTCGTGATCTTTCTGCTGCTGTACATGGTGTTCCATTCCGTTACGGAGGCGACAGTACTTATTTTTCCTACTTTCTATGCCATGACGGGCGGCCTGATCCTGCAAAAGCTTCTGGACTACAACTTCAGTGTGGCTGTCTGGGTGGGCTATATCGCCCTGTTTGGAATCGCCGTCGAGACGGGCGTGGTGATGGTCGTTTATCTGCACGAAGCGCTCGACCGGCGCTTGGCCTCGGGCGTTCCGCTGAAGCATGAAGATATTGAGGCGGCGGTGATCGAGGGAGCAGTCCACCGGCTGCGCCCCAAGCTGATGACGGTTAGCGTCGTGATGGCCAGTCTCGTGCCCATCTTCTGGGAGACCGGCATCGGCTCGGACGTCATGAAGCCCATCGCGGCTCCTATTGTCGGCGGTATGATTACATCCACAATTCACGTTCTGATTTTAGTGCCGGTGTCAGGCGAGGCGCTTTGCAGCGGCCCGAGACTGGGGATGATTTATTAAGAGTTTAGTATGAGGCTGGCACAGCCCTTGCCGCACAGCGGTGGCGAGGTTAAACTCTCGCGGCCTGGGAGGTGACATGTCCACGATTCGAAAACTGATGGTGTGGTCGGCAATTTTAGCCGCCGCGAACCTTTGGGCCGCGGAGCCGCCCGAAGGCCGGCTCATGCGGTTCCCCGACATTTCCAAAGACCAGATTATTTTCAGTTACGGCGGCGACCTGTGGCTGGTGGCGCGCTCGGGCGGGGTGGCGCGGCGCATCACCACGCATCCGGGCTTGGAACTTTTCCCGAAATTCTCTCCGGACGGCAAGTGGATCTGCTTTACGGGTCAGTACGACGGCAATTTTAACGTCTACGCCATGCCCTCCGAAGGCGGCGATCCGAAGCAGTTGACGGTTCACCCCGGCGGCGGAGCCCTTTCTGAACGCATGGGCATCCACAACGAGGTCATCAACTGGCTTCCGGATTCCAAGCACATTCTGTATCTTTCCCGGCGCAACACGTTCAACGACTGGTTCGGCCAGCTCTACACGGTCGGCCTCAACGGCGGACTGCCCGATGCTTTCCCGCTCGACAAAGGTGGGCTGGCGTCGTTTTCGCCCGACGGGAACCGAATCGCTTATAACCGAATCTTTCGCAATTTCCGCACTTGGAAACGCTACCAGGGAGGGATGGCGCAGGACATTTGGATCTACAACCTGAAGTCGCGCGAGATCGAACAGATGCCGCACGAGAATTGGACCGATACTTTCCCCATGTGGCAGGGCGACACGATCTACTTCGATTCCGACCGCGGCCCCGAGCACCGGCTCAATCTTTACGGATACAGCTTGAAGACTCACGAAATCCGCCCGCTAACTCATTTCACGGATTTCGACGTGAATTGGCCGAGCCTCGGTCCCGACGCCATCGTCTTCGAAAATGGAGGCTTCCTTTACGTCTTCGATTTGAAAACCGAGAAGGCGACGAAGCTCACCGTTTATCTTCCCGGCGACCGCGATTTTGCCCGGAAACGCTGGGCCAACGTCGCTGGCTTAATCACCGACATGGACATCTCTCCGGACGGCCACCGCGCCGCATTCAGCGCGCGGGGCGATATTTTTACTGTGCCGGCGAAAGAAGGCAGCATTCGCAATCTGACGCGCACGCCCGGCATTCGCGAGAGATACGCCGCTTGGTCGCCCGACGGGAAATGGGTCGCCACCATGTCCGACCGAACCGGCGAAGACGAACTGCTTCTGATGCCTCAGGACGGTATGGGTAAAGAGGTTCGTGTGACCACGGACGGAACGATGTTTCGCCTCCAGCCCGTATGGTCTCCTGACAGCAAGAGGCTGCTGTATGCCGATAAATCGCTGCGGCTGTTTTACGTGGACACGGCGACGCGCACGCCCGTGCTAATTGACCAGGGAAAATACGCCGACCTCACCGACTACGCCTGGTCGCCTGACAGCCAGTGGGTGGCCTACGCCAAGGCCGCGGAAAACGGATACTCCGCGATTTATCTTTATTCCCTCGCTGACCGGAAAATCACGCCGGTCACGACGAGCTTTACCAACAGCGGTGGGCCGGTTTTCGATCCGGAAGGCCGCTACCTCTATTTTCTTTCCCTGCGCGATTACAACGAAGTCCTGGGCCAGTTTGATTTCGAATTTGCGAATCCGAAACCGACGCGCGTGTACGTGGCGACTCTCCAAAAGTCAGAGCCCTCGCCCTTCGCCCCCAAGAGTGACGAAGCCGGGTCTCCACCGATTGAAGCGGAAAAGCCTAAGACGACAGAGACTGCGACGAAAACCGAGACGAAGCCGGCGCCCGCGCCCGCAAAACCCTTCCACATTGACCTCGACGGCATCGAAGATCGCGTCGTCGGCCTGACCATTCCGCCCGGCAATCTGCGCTCGCTTCAAGCGACGAAGGGGTACGTCTTTTACATGTCCGTCTTCGATCTTAAGGAGCGTAAGGACAGCGTGCTTATTTCGGGCATCAGCAATTACGCGGTGTCATTCGATGGCTCGAAGGTTCTGTACGCGGCCCCCGCGGGCGAGGCCGCGCCTGGGGCGGAGGAAGAAGGGCGGCGCGCTCAAACGTTCGGAATTATAGACGCCAAACCTCCGGCGACGGAGCCGCACAAGGCGGGCGAGGGCGCGCTCAACCTTTCCGAAATGAAAATGGAAATTGACCCGCCCGCCGAATGGCGGCAGATTTTTTATGAGGTCTGGCGGCAGGAACGCGACTATTTCTACGAGCCTTCCATGAACGGCGTGGACTGGGCGAAGGAGCGCGACAAGTACGCCGAGCTTCTGCCTTACGTCGCCGATCGCTACGATCTCACGTACGTGCTCGGCGAATTGATCGGCGAACTTTCCAATTCCCACACCTATGTCGGCGGCGGCGATTATCCGAATCTCCATCCCGTGAACGTCGGCCTGCTCGGGGCAGATTTTGAGGAGGACGCGGAAAACGGACTCTACCGGTTCAAGAAGATCTACCATGGCGAGAACTGGCAGGCGAACCTTCGCTCGCCCCTCACCGAGCCCGGCGTGGACGTTCACGAGGGCGACTATTTGTTGGCCCTGAATGGCCGAACACTTAACGCGCCAACCAATCCCGAGACGCTGTTCGTCAATACGGTGGGC
>QHZO01000101.1:0-6394 GCA_003224695.1 Acidobacteriota bacterium | reverse complement strand
TCAAACAGTATTTTCCCCAGATCCGTAAAGAAGGAATCATTTTCGACGTTCGCTACAACGGCGGCGGGTTTGTGGACCAGATCATCTTCGAGCACCTGCGCCGGATTCTCGTGGGCATGGGCACCGCCAGAAACTTCGAGCCCGGCACCATTCCCGATAACGTCTTCTATGGCGCCATGGCGTGCATCACCAACCATTACGCGGCTTCCGACGGCGATTTCTTCACCTACTTTTTCAAGGTTTATAAACTCGGTCCCGTCATCGGCGAACGGACCTGGGGCGGGGTGCGCGGCATCCGCGGCACCATCCCGCTGATGGACGGCGGCTACATCACTCGCCCGGAGTTTTCCCTCTACGGCCTGAACAGCCAATGGTTGATCGAAAATCGCGGCGTCGAGCCTGACATCGTTGTGGACAACCGGCCGGATCTGGTGATGGCAGGCCACGACCCGCAACTCGAAAAAGCCGTTGATGTGGTGATGAAAGAAATCCGCGAGCACCCGAAGAAGCTCCCGCCACGGCCACCGGACTTGCCGGCCTATCCTAAGAACCCGGGCTTATGAGGAGAAGCGGCGGGCTGATTCTTCCCCAGCCTGGGTTATTCACGAAGGATCGAACCGGCGGCGGAAGGGCACGGTTTCAACCGTGCCGACAGCGCGCCTGCGATGCCCTTTCTTTCGTTTCGCGCCGCGAGCGGGCGGCGCAATTCGCATCCAAATTCCAACCATCCCGCTCGCGGCGCGAAAAGAAAGGGAAAATCTAAACGACGCTATGGGCACGTTAGAAACCGTGCCCTTCCGTCCCTCCGCGACGCGTTCGTCAGTAGTCAGGGCCAGCCACGTGGCTTCGGCGGCCCGGAGCGGATTGACACCAATCTGCATAAAGCCCGTTGTATAATCGCAGCGAATCGTCTGGTATGGGTTATGGAACTCCTGCGACTGCCGGAAGCCGCTCGCGCGCTCGGTGTGAGCCCGCCTACGCTCAAGCAATGGATCTATCGCGGGAAGCTGCGCACGGTGACGACGGCGGGGGGGCATCACCGCGTTCCGAGGACGGAGATTGACCGGCTGCTGTTCCGCAAAACGGGCCGGCCTCGAAAGGGTGCCTCTCACGGGAAGGCGCGCGGCGCGACAGGGGGCCTGCCTCTCCGTCAGACGACGGTCGAAGCGGGCGCGGGCCTTGGCCACATCATTAGCGGGCGCAATCAACTTCTCGGACGGATCGTGGAGCTACGCACTGTCGGCCTCCTCGCGAAAGTCTCACTCGACGTCGGCGGGCAGCGGGTGACCGCCATCATTACGCGCGATGCGTGCCGCGACCTGGGACTCAAGAAAGGCCAGACCGCGGCCGCGCTCATCAAGGCTACCGAGGTCATGATCATTCGTCCCGTGGGCAGGGAGTTGTAGCCATGCCGGCCGAAGCAGCCGCGCGCGGATTCCATTCGCCGCTCTCGCGTCTCGATATCGCGGGCGCCTTCGGTGACATCGGAGTGCTGTTCCCGATCGCTATTGCCCTTATCTCCCTCAACCACATGAACCCCACGGCGGTATTCCTTGCCGCGGGCCTCGCCTACATTCTGGCCGGCGCGTACTTCCGGATTCCCATGGCGGTGCAGCCGTTCAAGGCCGTAGCGGCGATTGCATTGGCGTCGTCTCTTCCGCCCTCGTCCATTGCCAGCGCGGGACTGTTGTTGGGGCTGCTGCTGGCGTTTTTGGCCGCAACGAATTTGGTGACTCCGCTTGCGCGCCTCTTTAGTCTGCCAATAATTCGCGGCATCCAGCTCGGCCTCGGGCTCATCCTTCTGCGGGAAGGCATTCGGCTCGCCTTCAATTCGAACGCGCTCTTATGGGCAGGCTTTGCCCTGCCATCGTGGGCCCTGGCGCTGGCGGGGACGGCGTTCCTTGTGGCCTTTCTCCCATCTAAACGTTTCCCGGCGGCGCTCGTGTTGCTCGGTGGCGGTGTCTTGATCGGCGCCTTGGCTCCCCACCAACCCCCCTTGGGGGCCGGCTGGGGGCCGATGCCGCTCCACTTGCTCACCCCGAATTTTCCGGAACTTAAGAAGGTTCTTGTCTTGCTGACACCGCGCACGTGCTCTACGGCCCGACGGCACGACGCGTAACGGCGCGCGCGCTCGCCCTGAGCATCGGCTTGATGAATGTGACGAGCAGCCTGTTCCTTGCGACGCCCACATGCCACGGATCGGGCGGGATTTCGGCCCACTATCGGTTTGGCGCGCGAAGCGCCAAATCGAGTTATGTCATCGGCGGCGTGTGTCTGATCCTCGCGCTCTTTGGCGGCGCCGCGGTCGGCCTTCTCAGCTTCATCCCGAAGGCCTTCCTCGCGGTATTTCTAGGTTACGTCGGTGTTGTCCACGGCGCGCTGGTCCGCGACATCGTGCCGAAAAAGAGAGCTTTGTTTGTAGCCGGGGTCGTCGGCGTGGTTTCGCTTCGAACCACGAATCTCAGCATGGGTTTTCTCGCGGGGTTCCTTCTCGAAGGCCTCTTCCGCTTCTTCGCCTGGCGCGATAGGACAATCGCGAAGAATGTTGATGGAGTTAGCCACAGGGAGTTGAGCTCGTGAAAACCTATCGCATCGCGCTCCTCCCCGGAGACGGGATTGGAAAGGAAGTAATTCCGGCCGCTACGAAAGTCCTTGAGCGCTCGGCGGAGGGATTCCGCCTGGAATTTGAGCCCTTCGAGTGGGGGTGCGAATATTATCTCGGCCACGGACGCATGATGCCGGAGGATGGGCTTGAGCTCCTGCGCCCTTTCGACGCCATTTTTCTCGGCGCCATCGGGCATCCCAGCGTCCCCGATCACGTCTCGCTGCGCGAGCTTCTGCTCCGAGTCCGCTTCGGATTCGATCTCTACGTCAACCTGCGGCCGATTGAAATTCTTCCCGGCCTTGAATCTCCGCTCAAGAATAAGACGGCTGAGCACATCCATATGCTTTTCATCCGCGAAAACAGTGAAGGGGAATACGCGGGCCTCGGCGGGCGGTTCAAGCGCGGCACCCAGGACGAAGTGGCCATCCAACAGTCGGTCTTCACGCGACGGGGCGTCTCGCGCATCATCCGCTATGCCTTCGAGCAGGCGCGGCGGCGGCCGCGGAAGCTCCTCGCAAGCGCCACGAAATCCAACGCCATGCAATACACGATGGTGTTATGGGACGAAGTGTTAAAAGAAGTCGGCCGCGATTACCCAGAGGTCTCGGTGGCCAATTATCACGTGGACGCCCTCGCAGCGCGCATGGTGACGCATCCGGAGAGCCTGGACGTAGTCGTAGCGTCGAACCTGTTTGCAGATATTTTGACTGATCTTGGCGCGGCTTTACAAGGCAGCCTGGGCCTCGCCGCGAGCGCCAATCTGAATCCCTCCGGTCAACCGACGGGCCCGCCGATGTTCGAGCCGGTACACGGGAGTGCTCCCGACATCGCGGGCCGCGGCATTGCCAATCCCATCGCGGCTATTTGGACTGCGGCGCTAATGCTCGAGCATCTGGGCGAGACGGCGGCCGCCGCGCGAATTATGAATGCCCTCAGAGCCGTCACCGCGGAAAAGCGCGTCCGCACACCCGACCTCGGCGGCAGGAATTCCACAAAAGAATTCGCCGCCGCGGTCACCACGGCCATGGCGTAGGGGCATCCGTCAGCCGACGGACGCCGTGCCCTACCTGCTGCAGCGGCGACGCGGCGCATCGCCCCGACGAGAGAGCGGGGTTTAGAAGTCCAGGGCTTGTTCGAGGTCGCTCACCAAGTCCTCGGCGGCTTCGACGCCGACCGAAAGGCGAACCAAACCGTCAGTCACGCCAATCGCAAGACGCTGCTCGCGCGGGACGGCGCGGTGGCTGGTGGAGGCGGAATGGACGATCAGCGAGCGGGTGTCACCCAAGCTCGCCGCGCGCGCGAAAAGGTTCACGCGATCCATCACTTTCTTTCCGCCTTCGTATCCGCCCTTCACTTCGAAGCTCATCATCGCGCCAAAGCCCGTCATCTGTTTCTTCGCGATGTCATGGCCAGGATGCTGGGGCAGGCCGGGATAGTTCACGCGCTCGACCTTGGGGTGGCGAGCGAGAAATTCCGCCACCTTTTGAGCGTTCGCGCAGTGCGCGGGCATGCGCAGGTGGAGGGTATGGGTGCCGCGCAAAATCAGCCAGGCGTTGAAGGGGCTCATCACGCCGCCGAAATCGCGCAGGACTTCATGGCAGAGACCCTGGATGTAGTCCTTTGTGCCGACGATGGCGCCGCCCATGGCGTCACCGTGGCCGCAGAGATACTTGGTTGCCGAGTGCACCGCCACCGTCACTCCCATGGCGAGCGGTTGCTGGAGCGCGGGAGAAGCGAACGTGTTGTCAATGACCGTCGGAATTTTGTTGGAGCGGCCGACCTCGGCCAGACCCGCGATATCGAGGATCTGCAGCACCGGGTTCGAGGGAGTCTCAAAGTAAATCAGGCGGGTGTTCTTGCGAATGGCTTTCTCGAAATCTTCGGGCCGTGTGGAATCCACAAAGGTGGTGGAGGCGCCCATGCGCGGCAACTTTTTGTTGAGGAAGTTGTAGGCCGCGCCGTATAGCGAGCGCGCCGCGACCACGTGGTCGCCTTCGCCGACGAAGCCGAGGATGGCCGTCGAGATGGCCGCCATGCCGGAGGCCGCGACGAGCGCCGCTTCACCGCCTTCGAGCACTGCCAGCTTTTCCTCGAGCGCGCGCAACGTGGGGTTCCCGTACCGCGTGTACATGAATCCGAATTTCTCCTCCCCATACACGGCCGCCATTTCGTCCGAGTTCACGGAGACGAACGTGGTGGATTGATAGATCGGTGTATCGAGCGCGCCGGTCACGGGGCAGGGGGCCTCGCCCGCGTGCACAGCCTGTGTCGCAAAGGCATGCTGGTTTTTCATCGTGCACCTCGTCTGGCGGTTTCGCCCTGAATGCAGCGAAGGAGAAAGCGTAACTCGCCTGACCCGCCATGAAAAGAGCCAGTTCGCCGGAAAAACGCCCGGCCATCGAATGGTGCATGCCCGCATCCCCGGCATTCCTCTAAGGCCGTTGACACAACGCTCGCGGGAATGCGAAACTTTGATCGCCGAGCTTTAGAGTTGGGCCGAATCAGTTGAAGGCCGGCACGCGCGCCCGTAGCTCAGCTGGATAGAGCACTTGCCTACGAAGCTCATGAATTGTTTCTATCTCGTTGATTTTGCGGCGCGGTTGGCAACCCTAAGTTACTGAAAACTACGTGCGGGACGGTCAAGTTGTACCGATTGTGTACTCGAAATTGTGGCGGCAAAGGATCTCCAATCTCAACTCCTTCCGACCTCTGCAGACGCCCAGCCAATCCCCTCCCTTCTTGGATCCCATGAACACCAACTCGTAGTGGTCCTGGACAAATACATGGAATCTCCCGGGTCAGCGCAGAGAACTCAAAATCTTCCATCGGCAGTCGCGCGCACGTACATTCAAACTCACAGCTGGACCTGTCGGTAGAACTCGGCAGAAATCGGGCATGGCGGGATAAAAAATGGGATAACAATTGGGATACGCAAGAAGCTCCCCTCACCTAGGGTCAGCAAGGATCTTTGACAGGTTACCCAGTCTGCTTATTCCCATCTCCGACAGATGGCCACCGGCCTTGCCGCCTTCCAAATCGTTGAACTTCGCTAGCATTAAAGGATCGAGACAGTGGCCACTGATTCGCCCGATCAGCGACATCCCGGTGAAAAACCCTCATTAAAACCATCTCTCCCGCGGTGCCTGTGTGCCCTTTGTGTGCCCACCTTCGGCCCGGAGGTGTCATATGGCACGCAGAGCTGGGCAACTCATTTCACGCGAACCGCACACGTGGTTGGTTCGCGTTTCTCTTGGCCGCGAGCCGGAAACCGGAACGCGGAAGTACCGCAACAAAACCATTCGCGGTTCGTTCCGCGAAGCGCAAACCCATTTGAACGCAAAACTGCAAGAGCGCGATATTGGACGGCTGCCCCGAGCGGCGGCGATTAGTCTGAATCAATACCTCAATCTATGGCTTACGACCGCAGCCAGGCCTCGGTTAAGGCCGAAAAGCTACACGGATTACGAAGGGCTGATGCGGCTCTACGTCCGTCCAGCCCTTGGGACCGGGCCGATCGGCGCAATTACCCAGTTCGATATTCAGAGCGTTTACGCTCGGATGTCAGAGCTTGGGTAATCGCCACGAACGACTGAGTACACGAACGCCGTTCTACAGTCCGCCTTCCACCAGGCCGTTCGATGGAAGATGCTGGCGGAGGATCCTTGCGTCGGTGTCGATCTGCCCCCACTGCAACGGCGAGAAATGGAAGCGCTCAGTGTGGACGAATGCAAGCGGTTCCTTGCGGTGGCCAGGGAATCCAAGTGGTTCGCGTTGTTTGCGCTGGCTCTG
>QHZO01000099.1 GCA_003224695.1 Acidobacteriota bacterium | reverse complement strand
ATAGATCGTCCCGGAGTTGACCGTTCCTCCGCCACCCGAGGTCACCGTGCAGTCGGTGCGCGAGACGCTGGAATTGTCCGCGCAGGAGATCCCCGAGCCGGTGAAGTTTACGATTTGCCGCTGCTGGAGGTTCGTTCCTCCCTGGGCCACCGTCGTATAGGCCGCGGGCGTGGGCGCCGGCGGCTCCGCGCCCAAGGGCGTTTGGTTGTTCAAGTTGAAAGTTGTCCCGGTGATGTTGTAGTTCGCCGAATAAATGGTCCCAATCAGCGCGATGTAGCGCACTTCGTAAAACGTTCCCGCCGGCGTGATGGTGTCGTTGCCGTTCATCACCATCGAGAACGTGCCATCGGAAGCCGTGGTGGTTGAAACCGGCAGCGTCGAGACGATCCCGCCGCCGCCCGTGAGCGTGCACACGCCCCCCGCCCCGCAATTTTGGAGCTCGAAGCGCACCGTGACGTTCGCAAGCGGATGCCCTTGCGGGTCAAGCACCGTGCCGGTCACTGTGGTCCCGAAAGCAGTGGCAAGTGACAAGTGGCAAGTGGCAAGCAGGAAGGCCAGACGCATGAAGGTCGAAAGTCGAAAGTTGACGGTCGAAAGTCCCCTCCCGACCCTCGACTCCCGACTCTCGACTTTTGGTTCGTAATTCATAATCCAAATTTCCTCGTTCGCTTGCCACTTGCCACTAATTTCTCGCAACTTCCTTGCTTGGCGATATCAGCACGCGCTCCTGGATGGGCGCGTAGCGCGTCCGTCCGCCGCGGGCGGCCTTCACCGGCAAGCCCAGCTTCTTGCGGAAATAATTTTCCGTATCGTCGTCAGGCTGAAGGATATCCACGCTCGCCGCCGCCACGTCCTTGAGCACGCTCAGCGTTTCGAGCGGGTTGAGCACGGCGATGTTGGAGCACACCAGCCGCGGATAAGGAAGTGGCAAGTGGTTAGTGGCATGTGGCAAGTCGGCTTTATGCTTGCCACTTGTCACTCGCCACTCGTCACTGAAATTGAAGTCCACCAGCCGCCGGATGCTCGTTTGCGACAGAGTCTCCGCGATCAAGCGCGCCGTGGCTTCAAGCGAGAGGTAAAAGAAATCCGTCATCACGTTGCCGAGCGCGCGCGAGCCGGTCTCCGAGGTCCCGAGCGACATAAACATGGCGAGCACGGAGCGCGCGATCATTTCGCTGTGGTGGCGGATGCTCGCCGCCGGGTCGCGCACCGCGCCGCGGACACCTTCCAGGTGCAATTGCCAGCCAGGCGGAAGCGCCAGGCCGAGGTTCTCGTGGATCGAGAGTTTGGTGGCCCACTCGCGCGCCGATTTGACGTCGGCGGGCGAAGCGTTCGGCCCCTGCTCGATCCAGGGGATGCCCATGCCGTTGCGCTCGCACGAAATCGCGTCAATGCGATAGAGTTGCGCTTTGACATACCAGTGCTGGTAGGCGGGGCGCAGCAGCGAGCGGCCGTAAAAATTCGCGCCTTCCCGGTTCACCACGAACAGCGTCAGTTTGTCCGCCGGCACGCGGACATTCACGAAGTCGTCGCCGCGGTAGCCCCACTGCTCGAGCGCGATCAGCGTCTCGCCGTCCGGCTCGACGTGGAAACGGTAAAACGTCAGCGGCAGGCGCGCCGAAAGGCGGCGGAGCCTGACCGCGCCCGCGTCCACGTGCCAGAGGTCTTCGTGCGCCGCGCAGCCGAAGTCCAGAGCCAGCAGCGCGTTCTCGATGACGCTTTCAAACGTCTGCGTCGCCCAGCCTCCCGAAAGCGTGGGCGACTCGAGCCTGCCGAAAAGGTTTTCGCGGACGAAGTCCGCCACCTCGACCGCGCGACGATAGCCTGGGTCGTTCGAGCCGGCGCCCGGTATCACTTGCCAGTCGGCGGCGCGAATGGGGAGTTTGCAGGCCGCCAACGCCGCCGCCACGTCCGCATCCGAGCGGCGCATTTGCTCGTAAATGCGGAAGGCGCCGCGCCCTTCGAGCTTCGGGTTGTATTCCCCCAGGTCCCTGACGAAGCCGTAGAAGATCGGCGTGCCCGGCGCGCCGACGACCGAGGTGCTAGGTGCCAGGTGTCGGGTGTCAGGTCCTGACACCTGGCCCCCGACACCTGACACGTGTGGCTCCGGCACGGGCGCCGAAGGCTCGAGCGTTGGCGTGGCCAGCGGGTCCAGGCCGTATTCGGCCTCGACAGAGATGCCGCTCGACGTCCGGCCGTCATTCCCGCGAAAGCGGGAATCCAGGTTCTCGAACCATCCGCGAATTGTGTCCACTGCGCCCATTTTTAATTTGTGACTTTTGCCTTTTGACTTTTGATTTGCCCTGCCCTCCGGTGAGAGCAAAGCAAAAAGCAAAAGTCAAAAGTCAAAAGTTGAAAGTCAAAAGTTAAAAGTACCCCCGCGCCGGAATCCGGGCCTTTGAGCCAGCCGCGAACTGTGTCAACCGCGCCCATTCAGATCAACCGTAGGGGCACCCCTTGTGGGTGCCCTCGAACGGGCAGGCACAAGGCCTGCCCCTACAATTCAAAACACCGTCTCCATTTGCAGCGGCAGTAGCTCCGTATCGCGTGGCCGGCCGACAAACACCGGGCTTGCGCCCTCGGCGCTCGGGGCGCGCCGCCGCGCGGCGAATGCCGACTCGGCCGCGGCTTCGGCGAACGCGAACGCCCAGAAATGGTCGCCGTGGCCGTACTCGGAATCGTGTCCGGCGTCAAAGCGCGCCTGCCCCGCCGCATTCACGGACTTGCGCACCGCCCGGAAGGCGTGGCGGGCACTCGCCAGCTCGGGCAAGCGAACTTTGCCTTCTTCCATACGCCTCCGCGCCAGCACCGCCAGGTGCTCTTTGACGGGTGCCGTAAACTGCACGCCTTCCACCACGTCCGGAAACTCGCGCGCGAGCTGCTCGACAATCGCCAGCCCCATGCCGCTCATGTCCACGCTCATGCGGCGGATAGGATTTAGGATTCGGGATTCAGGATTTAGCCCGTAGCCCCTGACTCCTGAATCCTGTCCGTCGGCTGACGGACTGAATCCTGAAAGCAGCGCCCGTGCTTCCCGAATCTGATCCGGCGTCGCCATGTTCGAGAGCTCGATCACGCCCCGGGTCCAGGTAACGTCACCCACCAGCTCGGAAATCCAAATGACGCTCAAGTCTCGCTTTCGAGCAATGTCCCAGCCCGCATAAAGTTGAGAGTCGAAAGCCGAAGGTTGAAAGTCCCCGCCTCGGTCCTTCGACTTTTGACCTCCGACTCTTAACTCGGTCGAGGCCTCACTCGAAATGCACGACTGGAAAAGCTCCGGCGAAATCCACTCCGACGCCTGCGAGACAAACTGGCAGCAATATTCCTGGTACCATGTCTCCTCGTCGCAGCCGGCGCGCGTGGCCTGGATGTCAATCGGCGCGCCCTCCTCGGCGGCCAGATAGACGTCGCACCAATGCCCAGACCAAGGGCTAAGTGGCAAGTGGTCAGTGGCAAGTGGCGAGTCAGATTTCTTGCCGCTTGCCACTCGCCACTTGTCACTTGCTTTCACCGGCTGCCGTCGCGGCCGCACCCCCGTATCCAGCCCCAGCAGTTTGGCCAATTCCCAAAACTTTCCCTCCTGCCCGTTGGGCGTGGAAAGAACCTTAAGCTTGTAGCCCAGCGTCGTCTGCCGGTAGGCCGCTTTAAAGATCGCTTCGGCGTCGGCGTGGAAGGCAAATTCGTCGAGAAGGACGTGACCCGTGTAGCCGCGCGCCGTATCGGGATTCGCCGCCAGCGCGATGATGCGCGATTTGTTCGGGAAGCGGATTTCGTGCTGCAACATACTGGTCCGTAGGGGCACCCCTCGTGGGTGCCCTTCGCCCGACAGGGCGGGCACAAGTCCCACCCCACCAAACGCCTGGCGCGGAAAATAGTCCGCCATCACGCCCTGACAACCGTCCACCCAGGTCTTGCACTTTTCCGCCAGCTCCAGCGACTGCCGCTCGGAACGCGAAAGCAGCAGCCGATTTGCGCCACCTTCACCGCCAGCGCCAGCCGCGCCTGGTCGTTGACCCACCGCCGCTGGTAAGGCCGTAACACCGTTTTGTTGCGAAGTTCCGTCATTGTCTAGAAGAAGTCAGGAGTCAGAAGTCAGGAGTCAGAAGTCAGAATAAAAACCGCGCCTTTCTTCTGACTTCTGGCTTCTGACTCCTTTATCGAACGTGGCCATTCACAATTCACTATTCAGAATTCTCAATGCGTTCTTCCATCGCCTCGCCGCCGGTGATCACCGCCGCGATCTTGGCGTAAACTTCCGCGGGGTCGAAGGGCTGGCCGGCACGGGCGGCAGCTTCGGCGCCTTCCACCACGCCCTGCAAGCTCGCCCGCTTCTGTCGTTCCTGCTCCAGCCTTGCTTCGGAAAGTTTCTGCTCGTCGCGGGCGCGCCGGGCGGCAAGCTTCAATCGTCCCTGCTCCAACTCCAGCCGCTTGCGCAGGCGCTGTTCGGCCGCCAGTTTCAGGATGTCCGCCTGGCCAAGCTTCAGCTTGTCCTCGATGATCTGCTGGCTGATCAGCGCCTCGATAATCTTGGAGGCGTCCCCGCGCGGGAATCGCGCCGCTTCCGCGCGCACCACCTTGGCCTTCGCCTTCGACTCCCGGATCAACCCGCGCACCTTTTCCTCTTCCGGCAGCACGCGGCGTTTCCAATGGCGCGCGATGCCCCCTGAGCTGAGCCGAACGCGGAAACGCTTCTTGGCCAGGCGTGAAATTTCGCGATGCGGAACGTGCTTGTCCAGGCTCGTCTCCACAAAATCTTTCAGCCCGGTGTGAGCCCGGTCGAGCGTCTCGACGCCGGTGGCCTGGTAGAGCCGCCGCGCCAGGCCTGCTTGAGGGCGAGGCGGGGCGCCGCTCGGCGCCTTCCGAGGACGTCCCCGCTGTTCCTTTGCCGCCGGATTCATCGCTGCGGAAGACTTGGCTCTCTTGCGCATGAAATCTCAAACCAGTTCCCTCGCCACTTGCCACTCGCCACTTGCCACTTGCCACTAGTCACTCGCCACTGCTTTTAGAATGCCACGCCCGGGTCGGACGGGATGCGGCCGTCGTGCAAATCCACGGCGCGCTTGGTGGCGCGCACGCGCTTCATCTCCACCAGCACGCGTCCCGAGCGCAACGTGTCGGTCTCCACGTACCCGCCCTGCGACAAATAATTCAGATGGAATTGCAGTTGCGCGTCCCCCATCGGATACCCTTGCCGTGCCATCTGCTTGCGCAGCTCGGTGAACGGCATCCACTCCAGCTTGCGGAGGATCAGGCAAAACAAAAGCGTGCCGCGCTCGGCCTCGTGCCGCACGTCCTCGATCATCCGCTCAGCCATGGTTTCTCCTTGCCCGCACAATCATGTCCTCGCGCAACTCGGCAATCACCTTGCCGTGCCCGAGCAACGACGTCTCGACGGATTCGTTCATCATCCGTTGCGACTCGACAAAGGCCGAGAGCATTTCCAGCAGCTTTTCCTCATTGGCCGCGCGCTGATGCTCGAGCTCGGCGAAGCTGCGCACGCCCCAGCTCACCCGCCAGACCAGCGCCACAAAACCCAGGGCGGTCATCAGAAAGCCCAGCACCGCGAGCGTGCCAAGAACGATCGCCGCCGGCGACATCAAAGCAGTGGCAAGTGACGAGTGACGAGTGGCAAGCCAAGAACAGTGGTCAGTGGCAAGTGGCAAGAAAAAGAATTTCCTTCCTCTTGCCACATGCCACTAACCACTTGCCACTCGTCTCAACCTGCCACTTGCCACTAGCCACTTCCTGTCAGTCCTT
>QHZO01000380.1 GCA_003224695.1 Acidobacteriota bacterium | reverse complement strand
GTAATAAACGCGTTGGGCCGGCACCGAAACCAACTCCTTTTCCGGATAGCGAAAAGCCGTCAGCTTGCCTCCGAACACGCACCCGGTATCAATGTTGAGAGTGCGGTTCAGCCATTCCGGCTCCACGATGGGCGTGTGGCCGTAAACGACCATGGCTTCCCCGCGATACTCCGAAGCCCAGTTATGACGCACTGGCAAGCCGTACTCGTCAGTTTCACCGGTGGTCTCCCCGAAAAGAGCAAACTCCCGCACTTTGCCGGAGCCACGCCCCTGCATCTCTTCTTTCATGCCCGCGTGCGCCACCACCAGTTTCCCACCGTCGAAAACATAATGGCTGACGAGATCATCTATAAACCCGGCCACCTGGCCTTTGAATTCGGGTGGTTCACAATCCAGTTGCGCAAGCGACTCTGCCAAGCCATGAGTGATCTGCACATCTCGCCCTTTAAGCTTGCGCATCAGTTTCATATCGTGATTTCCAGGGACGCACAGGGCTGTGCCCTGTTCCACC
Organism: Acidobacteriota bacterium; assembly: GCA_003224695.1. Classification (GTDB taxonomy): domain Bacteria; phylum Acidobacteriota; class Terriglobia; order UBA7540; family UBA7540; genus Gp13-AA74. The sequence goes on along the minus strand of QHZO01000380.1, from coordinate 2,276 downwards.
ATCTTCATCGCGAGTCGAAGGAGCTGGGGGATTTTCTGACCACGATCCACCAGATCGCCCAAGAAAACGGCCTTCCGGCCCTCCGGAGGGGTAACTTGGTCGCCGTTGACGGTGTATCCCAACTGGCCGAAGAGGGCTTTCAGTTCGTCGAAACAACCGTGTACGTCGCCGATGATGTCGAAGGGGCCATGTTCGTGTTTGAGATTGTTCCACAGGGGTTGTCGCTCGATTGAAACGGACTCGATTTCTTCAGGAGAAGAGAGAACGAAGACGTGGCGAAATCCCTCGCGCTCCAGAGCACGAAGAGACCGCCGCATCTGGTGCACCTGGGAGCGGACTACATGAGGTCCGAAATCCCGATTCGCCCGATTCCGGTTCCGCTCGTGGCAAAGTTTGTCCGACAAGTTAAAGACGATGGCCACAGGCAGGACGTGAAATTCCCGCGCCAAGGCCACAAGCGGCTTTCGCGCTTCCGTTTGTACGTTTGTGGCGTCGATGGCCGTAAGTTTGCCGGCGGCCAGCCCTTTGCGGGCAATAAAATGCAGCACTTCGAAGGCGTCGTTGGTCGCGGCCTGAGCATTTTCGTCGTCGGAAACCAGTCCCCGGCAGAAGTCGGAGGAGAGTACCTCCGTCGGCTTAAAATGCACCTTCGCGAAAGTTGATTTGCCGCTCCCCGATGGACCGATCAAAACCACCAAGGAGAGTTCCGGCAAGGTGATCTTCACAGCGTAAATACTCCCATCTGGGTGGGGGCTCCGACTTTCGGATCTTGAGGTCCGACGGGCAGAAAGCTTACGGAATATTTGAAACGACCAGATATGCTTCGCGCCCACTGTTCAAACTGGGCGCGCGTCCACTCAAACCGGTGATCCTGGTGACGAAACTGGCCGGCGGGCAGCGTCTCGAATCGAACGTTGTATTCGAAATTCGGGGTCGTCAGGATCACCAGCTTCGGCTTTGCTTGCTCGAACAAGACGCGCTCGAACGCCGCCAGACGTGGGGGATCCAAATGCTCGACGACCTCGACCACAATGGCCGCGTCGTATCCCGCGAGGCGCTGGTCGCGATAGATCAACGAGCCTTGAATCAGCTTGATGCGCGCGCGGCGTAGTGGAGAAAGGCTGTCGAGGCGCAGCCTGTCTTGAGCTCGCTCCAGGCTTCGATAGGACACATCCATTCCGACGATTTCCTCGAACGCCGGGCTTTCGAGGAGCGCTTTGAGTATCTTTCCCTCCCCACAGCCAAGGTCGAGTATGCGCTTTGCGCCGCTGTTCTTCAGGACCGCCATGACGGCGCCGATGCGCTGGTCATTGAGTTTCAGTGTCTCCTCGAAAACGGTCTCCCCGCGGGAGCGTTCCTCTTCCACGGAGTCGGGGTCCGGATTGTCCTCGTCGCTCAATCGAGCTAAGGCCTCTCGCGCCAAACGGCCAAAACGCTTCAGATAACGAAATACGATTGCCTCCTTCTCGGGGTGGGTCGCCAGCCAACCCTCGCCGTGTCGTAGGAGCTTCTCGACTTCGTCCTCGCCGACCCAGTAGTGCTTTTCCGCGTCGAGCACGGGAACAAGGACATAAAGGTGGGTCAAAAGGTCTTGCAACCGAACGGCGGCCCGAAGCCTGACAGTGTAGTAGGGGCCTTCTCCCCATTCCGGGACCTTCTCATCGAGCGCGTGGTGTGTGGCGATAACTTCGTAGCCCAATGGTTCAAAAAGGCGGCGCAAGAACCCTTCGCCTCCCCGGCAGGGAAGGACGGCAATCTTCGCCTGAAGCGGTAAGGCTTGTTCGGCCAGCTCCGGCCGGTCCTTACTGGTTCCGGCCAACGCGCTGCCAAGCACTCTGGCGATGGCCACACTCAGGAAAGATGATGCGACGTACGGACGGTCGTTGACGTACTGATCCAGGGTGCCGGACTCGCCCCCCGGCCCGCGGCGGTTTCGCACCAAACCCACGGGATCGACGTCCAAGAGAAGAGCCGCCGTACAGCGGTCCGGCGATACCTCTGGATAAAAGACGTGGGCTTTGCCAAACGCCAATTCGAAGGACTGCCACCTCGCGGGGTTCTTATGAAGCAAGTAGCCAAGATCACTCGCGGGCGATTTCGTGTTTGTGATTGTCAAAAGCATGTTGCACGCATTATACGGGACGGCGAAGATTCGGGTGCGCCTTTCCAGCGCTCTACCCCGCACATCTCGCCGGCGGAAATAACTGTGGCATTATCGAGTGGCGGGCCGGTTTCGACTGATCTCATGTCAACCCTCAACGGGGAGATTTTTGAAA
>QHZO01000004.1:13527-16901 GCA_003224695.1 Acidobacteriota bacterium | reverse complement strand
TCTCGGGCCGGCTCCAGCCCCACTTGACGCTGGTCCTCGACCTCAACCCGCGCTTGGCGCTCAGACGGGCGCATGCCCGCCGGGCGAGTCCGTCGGCTGACGGATTTGAGCGCGAAGGCTTGCGATTCCTGGCGCGCGTCCGGCGTGGATACATGAGTCTCGCGCTGGCGAATCCCGCGAGGATCAAGTTGGTCAACGCCGCCGGGAAGCCGGATGAAGTCGAAGCGGAAATCGCCAAGGTGGTCGAAGATTTTTTACGGCGGGAATCCAAACATCGAGGCGTGAGAGCCGACCGTGGGTTTTGAATCCTTTCTGGGCAATCCGCACGCCGTTCACACTCTGCGCCAAATGCTCGCGAACGACCGCGTGCCCGGAGCGCTGATTTTTTCCGGCCTGGAAGGCGTGGGGAAGAAGACCTTGGCGCTGATGTTCGCGAAGGCGGCGAATTGTGAGCGCCGGAAATCCGGCGGCGACGATTTCTGCGGCGAATGCCCCCGTTGCCGCAAAGTCGAGGGCATGATCGCCGCCTCGCGCGAAGATTTGGAGCGGCGGCGGGAAATCAAGGATGCGGCGCGCCGCGTGGAGGGCTTGGTCTATTTCGATGTGCAGCTCATCGAGCCCTTGACGCGTTTCATCCTCGTCGAGCAAGTCCGCCGCCTGCGGAGCGCGGCGTTTTCGCACCCCTTCGAACTCCCTCACAACGTCTTCATCATTGACTCCGCCCAGTCCATCCATTGGCAAGCCACCGACCTGCTGCTGAAGGTGCTGGAAGAGCCGCCTCCAACCGCCACCTTCATCCTGATTTGCCCGAACGCGAGCGAGCTTCGGGCGACGATCCGTTCGCGCTGCCAGCGGGTGCGCTTCACAGTGGTCGCCGACGAAATCATCGCGCGGCTGGTGGGCGAGGGAAAAGCCGGCGGGCCTCCGTCGGCTGACGGAAAGGAGCTTGCCATCCGTTTGGCCGATGGGAGCATCGCGCGGGCGAAGACGCTAGACCTCGACGACTACCGCCGGCGGCGCCAGCCGTGGCTTGATTACCTGGGCGCGCTCGCCATCGAGCCTGGCGCCGGGCCGCCCGATTGGGACAAAATTTTCGAAGCCACACGCACGCTGGGGCGCGACCGCGGGGAATTCGAAGCGGCGCTTCGCGTCGGCTATGCCCTGGCCCACGACCTGATCCATAGCCTCTTGGGCCGGCCGGAACGAATAACCAATCTCGATCTCCTTGCCCGGCTCCAGGCGTGGTCAACGCGGCTGGGATTCGAGCGAATCTCCCGGTTGAAAGAGGGCCTCGACGAAGCCTACCGCCTGCAAGTGCGGAACACGAACCCGCAAATGGGCCTCGACGCGCTGGCGGTCGGGGCGGTTGAGACGGCGCCGGGGGCCCGGGCCGGGCCAATTCGATGAGGCGAGGTTTTCTGGTTTGGGCTTGCTGGGGGAGCGATTCCCCTTGCCGTTAGGGCGGGGCATGCTCACGAAAATGGAAGGGATTCAGGCAGAAGGTAGTGGGTCAGTATGAGGCAGGGGCGGCTTTACGCCGTCCGTCGGCTGACAGACGAGATGAACTCGCCTCTACATCCGCCAGACTGACCCACTGCCAGGCAGAACAATGCGACAGAAAAATGCGGTTGCGCCTGGGGACTCGATGTGATAAGTTTTTTAAAGACCACGGGTAATTTATAGTTTCGCTCGGCCCTTAATCGGCAAGTGATTTTTTCCCGCGAGTAACCGCGAAGCCCCGTTTGACATCTAGATAGGGGAGAGCAGGCAAATGAGATTTGACCGAACCAGACCACCGGGGCCGCGCGGCCGCGCGGGACATGAGGAGAGTGCTATGGTGAATCGAAAACTGAGAAAACCGGCTCCGCCCGAGCAGACGAATGCCGAGAATTTTTATTACATCAAACAGATGCAGGCGCGCACGCCCATGGTGGTGATCTTAAACACCGGCGACGAAATTCGCGGCTTGATCGAATGGTACGACAAGAACTGTATCAAGGTGCACCGCGCCCATGAGCCGAACCTGTTGATTATGAAGTCCGCCGTGCGCTTGATGTACAAGCAGAACGAGAATAAGAACAACGGCGAGGACCTTTCTGACCGCGACCCCGGAAACGAATAAGCGCTTTGGAGCGCGCGGAGGCCGGCTGGCTCAAAACACTATGGACGGCGAGCGAAGGCCCTTGAGCGAACGCCCCTTCTTTTGGCGACATGGCGTGCGGGGTTATTGGCGCATTTCCGCGTCCGTGCTGGCGGCTGGGGCGGTGATAGTCGCTGGGCTCTTTTCCGCCGGGAGTTTGGCCGCGCAGGGACACCTCAGTAAGGTCCCGCTTCCCAGCAAGATCATTCCCACCGGGCCCACCCACCAAGCGTTCCCGGGCGAAGTGGAATCTCTCGACTCCAAGCTGCACATCTTGAACGTCAACGCGGTTAATGGCGGCAACTTCGAGATTTTCCCGCTCAAGAAAAATACGAAGGTCGTGACGGCGGACGGCCGCGCGCTGACACTGGCGGCCCTGGCGCCGGGAACGGGAGTCATTGTGTACTACGAACAAAAAGGCGACCGCCGTTCGGTCCAGAACATCGTCGTCCTGCCGGCCAAAGAAAAGGGCCGGAAGTCTCCCCCGCCCCCCTAAAATCCTCCCGTCGAGCGGCGCATCCAAAATCCCTAAGATGAAAATTGGCATCACGTGTTACCCGACGTACGGCGGCAGCGGCGTGGTGGCAACGGAATTGGGCCTGGAACTGGCGGCCCGCGGCCACGACGTGCACTTCATCAGCTACGCCGTTCCGGTGCGGATGACCGAAGCGCGGGAGCGCATCCATTTCCACGAAGTCGAAGTCGTGAACTACCCCTTGTTTGACCATCCGCCTTACGCGCTGGCTCTGGCTTCCATGATGCACAACGTGGCGGCGGCCGAGAACCTGGACCTGTTGCACGTTCACTACGCGATCCCGCACTCCGTGTCCGCCTATCTAGCCCGCGCCATGCAAATCCAAGGAAGGCTGCCTTTCGTCACCACGCTGCACGGGACGGACATCACGCTGGTCGGGCAGGACCGCTCATACCTTCCGATCACGCGTTTTTCGATCGAGCAGAGCGATGCGGTGACGGCCATCTCCGAATATCTGCGCCAAGTGACGCTCAAGGAATTCGAGATCCGCCGCCCCGTCGAGCTCATCCCGAACTTCGTCAACTGCGACGTCTTCTTTCCGGCGGAAGACGGTTCGAGGCGGGAGGAATTTGCGCCGGCGGACGAAAAGATTCTCGTTCACCTCTCCAATTTCCGCGCCGTCAAGCGCGTTTCCGACGTGGTGGAGATCTTCGCTAAGGTGCGGGAGAAGATTCCGGCCAAGCTCCTGATGATCGGCGA
>QHZO01000004.1:0-13459 GCA_003224695.1 Acidobacteriota bacterium | reverse complement strand
TTCCTGGGCAAGCAGAGCGTGGTTCACACGCTGTTAAACTCCGCCGATGTCCTCTTGCTTCCCAGTCAGCTCGAGTCGTTTGGTCTGGCGGCCCTGGAAGGGATGGCGTGCGGCGTTCCGGCGGTGGCTTCGCGCATCGGCGGGCTCCCGGAAGTCATCACCGACGGCGTGGAAGGCTACTTGGCGGAGGTCGGAGATGTCAGGACCATGGCGGAACGCGCGTTGAGCATTTTGACCAGCCCCGACCGCCGGGAACAGATGGGGCGCGCCGCGCGCGACCGCGCCCTCAGCCAATTCTGTTCGACGAAAATCATCCCGCTCTATGAGAACCTCTACCAGCGCGTCCTTGCGAACAGTTAGCCGTCGAGAACCCCCGCCAGGCGCGCACGCGCCGGAAGCTCGCTTGCGCCCTTCGACTCACGCTCATGACGGCAGGCAGGCCCTCGCCGCGACTCTCCTCCCGGTGGCGCTCCTACTCTTGTCGTCGCCGCTCTCGGCCGCCGACCTGAAGCCCTCGACCACCGCCGCTTACGAACGCTATGCCCAGGATGTCGCAAAGCAAATCGAGCAGGCCCACGCCGCCGGCCGGTTCCTTTACATTGACGGGCTCCCGCCCGCCGCGCACGACAAAACCCTTGCGGCCATCAAGCGCGGCGAGATTTTCGTTACCCCGATGGAAATTCTCGACCCCGGAGGAAAGCCCTTCAACATCCCGGACGGCATGCTGCACCACTGGGTTGGAACCACCTTCGTCCCGCGCGCCACGCTCGAACAAATCATGAGCGTCTTGTTCAATTACGAGCGCTATAAGGACATCTACAAGCCCGAGGTGGTGGGTTCCCGATTGCTCAGCCGGAGCGACGGCGACTTGAAAGTTAATCTGCGGGTGCAAAAGAAAACTTCATGGATCACCGTGACCTACGACTGCGACTACGACGTCCAATACAGGCGCGCCGACGAGCGCCACGCCTTCAGCCACACGCGCGCCACCCGCATCCAGCAGGTGGAAAACGCCGGCGGCCCCGACGAGCGCCTGGACCCGACCGGCCACGACAGCGGCTATTTCTGGGGAACCAGCACATTCTGGGAGGCTGAAGAGGTGAACGACGGAGTGATTATCGAGTGGCAGGTGGTGAGCCTGTCTCGCGAAATCCCCTTTCTATTGCGCTGGGTGGCTCGCCCCCTTATCGCGCACTTGGCGCGCGAAACCGTGACGGACATGCTCGCGAATACGCGCGCGGCGGTTGAGGCCTCTCTCAAAGGTGTCCGTCAGCCGACGGAGCACACGGGGGAAAGCCCGGCTGCGCCTAGAAAGCAATAAACTGCTCCGGTCGGGATCCGTCAACTCACGGGCGCACCTCGTCCGCCGGCCTTACGACGCGCAGAGTCCATGCGGCAATGCCCCAGGCAAAGATGCCGGCAAAAAGCCCGGCGGCCAGGAATTCACCCGCAATGTAGCGCGTCAATCGCGACGCGTCTGTGCCCTGAGAAGGGTCGAAGAAGTGAGTCTTAAAGGACGGCACGGCCGCCGACAGCATGGCGGCTAGCAAGACCCAGAACCTCCACGTCAAACCAATGACCAGGGCCGGCACGAGCAACTGCCGGTATCGCGTGAAGCCGTAGCCCGACGCGACCCCGCCAAGATAAATGGCGCAGAGGAGCAAGCCGACCGAGGAGCTCCAGGCGGCGGAAGTGGTCGCGGCCATGCCCAACGCTTCCGCAAAGAAGCGCACAATGACCAGAGCGCCGAGCACCGCGCCCGGCGCCACCGTGATGGGCCAGCGCCAGAGCAAGAACATGGTCGCCATCACGAGCAAGATAACCACGGAGAACGGGATGATGGCCAACATGTGGCCCAGCAAGTGCCCGCCGAGGTGCGCCCAGTTGCCGCGGTCCTGCGGGCTGGCAAAATGGCTGCGCTGAAGTTCGAACGCGCCGGAAATGAATGTTATCAACGCCGCCCAAACTTGAGTCCAGGCAGCCAGCGCCGCACCGGGAATCACCAGCTTCACTGACCGGCGCACCCCGTGCAACGGGGCTACGGCGCCAAGGTAAATGGCCACCAGCAGGACGGCGCCTGTGCTCGAAAGCAGGCGCGAAGAATCTTCCGAGGCTCCCGCAAGCTCCACCACAAAACGCACCACGACCAGCAGGGCCATGAAGACGAAGGGTCCGAGCAGCCACGCCCGATAATTAGGTCGAGCGCCTTCCGAGGTTTCAACCGATCCGCTCTCGGAGCGCTCATGGGGCGGCCGCGGCCCTTGCGCCTTCAGCCGGAGTCTGTAGTTTCGCGAGAAACTGTTTCACCGCCTCCTGGTATTGCTCATGGCCCGAATTGAACCCTTCGCCGTGCCGCGTGCCGGGGAGTATCACCAACATTTTACCTGGACTGGTCGCGAGCGCGTCGAGCGTCTGGGCGACGGAGGGCGGCATCCTCCGGTCCCCGGCCACGGCCACGAACAAAATGGGGCGGGGATTGATCCGCTCCACGGCTTTGCGCAGGTCGAAATCGCTGAGATCGAAATTCCCGCGGCTTGCCACCCAGTGGGTGATTTCCCACACCATGGGATAACTCGGTATGTGGCGGAAAAACAGGCGCCAGTGATGATAGGCCGTGTCTTCGAAGGAAAGAAACGAGCTATCGGAGATGACCGCGTCAATATTTTTGGATTCCGAGGCTGCAAGCAGCGCCGCCGCCGCGCCCATCGAGACGCCCCAGACGACATACGGATGAGGCGCGTGGAGCTCGCGGCGAGCGTAGTCCACCGCACCCAGCACGTCCAGCCGCTCGCTGTAGCCGACCGTCATAATCGCGCGGCCGCTTTGGCCTTGATTTCGAAAATCAAGAAGCACGCCGTCGTAACCCAGGCCATGGGCTAAAACGGCTTCCGGCAGCATCTCGATGCGCGTTCGGTTCTGGCCGTGGCAGAAAATGATCGTCCCGCGCGGCGGGCCGGCGGCGGGAATATACCAGCCTCGAATGAGGATCCCATCCGAAGAATCAAACGCGATGGTTTGGAACTTCAAACCATACGATATCGGCGTCTTGCCGTCGTTGGGGTCGGGGAAATGGTATTGCCGCGTGGTGATGAGCCCGGTCATTCCCCACGGCACCACTACGATAAAGAAAATGATCACGAGCGCGGCCAGGATTGCCGCCACGTGCCAGGTCACTCGCCAGACTCTTCCGCCTGAAACCATTTCACTCCTGGCTCGGCATGGGCTCCATAATATGTGTGAACAGGAGCACGGACACGAGCGCCGTCATAGTGGCGCAAAGCCCCGTGACCGCGCCGTAGCCAGACCTCCCGTAGAGTATCCCCCCCACGGACACGGTGGCGCCAATTCCGATCTGCGAGGAGATATTCCGCAGGGCGATGAAGGTGCCTCGCTCAGCCGCTGGGACCATTTCGGTCATCAGCGCCGTCAGCGGCCCTTGACGGAATGCCGCGGCAAGGCTGACCATGCCGAACGCCACCAGCAGGGCCGCTCCCCAGCCGAGAAACGGCACGGCGGCGACAGCCAGCGCCATCACCAGGCTGCTGGCGAGCGAGACGGCGCGCTTTCCGTACCGGTCCGAAAGCATCCCGCCAAGCGGAGCGCCGAGCACGGCCATGCCGCCGCCGTAGGCGAAGATCAGGCCGATCATAGTTGTCGAGAGCGCGAACCCGTTATTCAGCCACTGCCCGATGTAAGTGATGAACCCGACCAGCCCGCCTGAAACCAGAAAGGCGATGCCCAGCGCCGCGAAAGTGTCCCGCCGCGCGAAAAAGCCTCGGAAAGCGCCGAGCGAGCGTCGCCATGGGTGCGACGTCGCAATGGTCTTCCGGGTCTCTTTTGGAAGCGTCAGCGAAGCGAATGTTGCCAAAGCGGCGACCGCCGCGATGGCCAGGAACGTCCGCTGCCACCCGAAGCGGTCGGCGATGAGCGCGGCGGCAGGAACACCGGCGACCGGGGCCACGAAATAAGCGGAGGAAATCAGCCCGATGGCGCGGCCGCGGACTTCGTAAGCGAACCAGTCTCCGGCAAACGCCACGGTGCAAGTCGAGAGCGTTCCCGCCGCCAGACCCGTGAGGGCACGGGCGCCGGCCAGCTCCGCCAGCGTCGTCGAGCGCCACGAGAGACAGGACGCCACGGCGAACAAGGCCATGCCGCCCTGCAAAAACCATCGGCGTCCGTAAACGTCGGAAAGCGAACCCGAAACAAAGGCGGCTGCCGCCGCGCCCAGGGAATAGATTGCCACCAGCAAGCCGGCCTTCTCAATTGAAACGTGCAGGGATTTGACGAAGGCCGGCAGCAGGGCCGCCATCATCTGGTTGTCGGCCAGCCCTAGAAACAGCAGGAGGAACAGGTTCGCGATGACCAGATTATCCGCGGACATTCGGTGTGGTCGCGCCGGGCCCCTGCAGGGTGATGAAAAAGCGGTTAAGCTGTCATCCCGAGGAGCCGGAGGCGACGAAAGGATCTCCGCATTTGCTCGATTCTATCCGTCGGCTGACGGACCGGGATTCTTCGCTGCGCTCAGAATGACACCTCCCAAAAGTCTTCCGTCAGCCTGCTAGCCCGAAATGCCGGCCTGGGGGCGCAACCGTCAAACGACGGTCGCCCCGACAACTGTAAACCTAGTTTGCGCCGCAGGACAATGGCCGTCGCTCACAGACCTTCGAAGTGGTGGAGGTCAAGTTTGGTCGCGGCCTTATCCGACATATCCACAACCGCGGCGGCGGCGATGCCGATGGCGATGACGATGGAATCGCTGATCTCCTGCTTGGTGCAGCCGAGCTCGACCGCCTTCTTGATGTGCCCCTCGAGGCACCCTTCGCACTTGGCCACCAGCGACACGCCAATCGCGATCAGCTCTTTGGTCTTCGAATCGAGCACCGTCGGGGAGAAGTAACTCTCCTTGTAAAAGGACTTGTAGATGTTGCGAAACTTCGGCTCAATCATGCTCATGGAGCTCGGGGTCACTCGATTCTTGGCAGGCTGGCTCTTGTCCATACGCGGTGCTCTCCTCGGTTTCCGACGCTTCCGCCGGCCGGTGGCTCGGCGCTCGGGCCAAAAATACTAACACAGCTTCTCCCGTTTAGACGCATATTTGGCCGCTAGGGTAGGATTCAGGAGCCAGAATTCAGGATCTAGCCCGAATTATTCACGCGGGTGGCGCCTACATGGGTTTGCACGTATGCGCCGGGGGCGGTGACAACGACATGGAAAGCGATGTCGTCGCCACGCACGACCCTGCGATAAGAAATTACGCAGCCAAACCATCGGAACGGATGCGCCAGCCGATTTAGATGTCCACATTTGACAAGTGACAAGCTTCACTTTACGGTGTACCCTGATGATTAGGAGCTTCAAACACCGCGGCCTGAAACGGCTCTATGAACGCGGCGACCGGAGCGGGATACGGCCTGATTTGCTGGAGACGGTTGAGGAAATTCTTGCCCGCCTCGATGAGGCGGACGCGCCGCAAGCACTTAACCTTCCGGGTTATCGCCTGCATCCGCTCAAAGGTGACTTGAAAGGCTTCTGGTCAGTGACGGTTCGGGCCAACTGGCGAATCATTTTCCGTTTTCAAGGCGCCGATTCGTTTGACGTTGAACTGATGGATTACCACTAGGCGATGAAAGGAAGGAAACCGATGCCCATGAAAAACCCGCCCCATCCGGGGCGCAGCAAAAGATTCTTGGCGTCACCCGGCAGGCCCTCAACAACGTGGTGAACGGCAAAGCCGCAATCAGCCCGGAAATGGCGATTCGGCTTGCCAAAGCCTTCGGCAGCACGGCTGAAACGTGGTTGCGCATGCAGGTTGCCTATGACTTGGCAGCCGCCCGAAAGGATGAAAACAAAATCAAGGTTCGGCGACAGCACCTCGAAGAACTTCACGCACATTGAACGATGCCTAGGGCCGGATGAGACGCTGCGGCGCCTACGTCGCGCGCTCTTCGCGATGTCGGCGACCCTGGGATAAGAAATGACGCCGGCAAAACAACGGCACGTCTGCGCCACCCGCAGTAAGATTCAGGGGCCAGGATTTAGGAGCCGGGAATCAGGACCAAGAAGTCGGGATTTGGGCCTCAGTTTCCTGAATCCTGAATCCTAGATCCTGAATCCTGCTCATGACGCTGCGTGGGCGGGTTCGGCGGGCACGGGAGCTTGCGGGACAACCAGCTCGGGAATCTCCACGCGAATGGCAGTTCCCTTCCCCGGCTGGCTGTTGATATCGAAGCTGAATTCCTCGCCGTAAAGAACTTTCAGGCGCTCTCGGACATTCGAGATGCCGATGCCCGACTCATAAATCCCCAACTGTTTTTCAGGGGGAATCCCCACGCCGTCATCGGCGACTTCGACCCGGAGCCGGCCGTTGCGCCGCTGGGACCGCAAGGTGACGGTTCCGCCGTCGACCTTCGGCGCAATGCCGTGCCGGATGGCGTTTTCTACCAACGGCTGAAGGATCATGCTCGGCACCACCATCTCAAGCACCTCGGGATCAATATCTTTGCGAATCTGCAGCTTCTCGCGCCCGAAGCGGACGACTTCGATATCCAGATAATCGTCCACGAAGTCGAGCTCCTGCTTGAGCGGGGAAAAATGCACTTGAGCTTTGAGTCGCCGGCGAAGGATGTTCGACAGCTTCAAGATGACGGTGCGCGCCGTGTCCGGGTCGAAGCGGACGAGCGCGGAAACGGTATTGAGCGTGTTGAAGAGAAAATGCGGGTTGATCTGGCTGGTCAGCGCGTCCACGCGCGCCTTCATCAGGGCAAGCTCCTGTTCCTCGAGCTTTCTTTGGATGCGCGTGTTGTTCCAGATGCGCACGGGCAGGCCCACGGCCACGAGCGTGGCGAGCACCACCAGCACGTTCGACCAGAATTGGTTGGTGTCGAGATAGAAAAGGAGTTGGTGTGAGACCCTCCCGATCCGTTGGTGCGCGACTCTCCCAATCAGCAGGCGCGTGATTTCGAGGATGGCGACCAGCAGCGAGAAGAGCACTTGCCAGTCCATCGCCGGATGCTTGAAGCGCTGCTTGATGGAACGATAGAGGCTCAGGTCAATAAACGGCGAGAATTTCCAGATTTCTTCCTTGTCCGGGCAGACATAGCGCGCCGAGCCCGCCACGCAGGCGTAGAGGACCGCCATGAGGAACGCCACGTATTCATGGCCGATGAGCCATGCCGGCAGACTCACCATCATCCCAACGCTCAGCCCGACAATGGTTCCACCCAGCAGGCCGGCCAGAACCGTGGCCTCGAGACTCAAGTCCAAACCCTGATAGCCGGCGAGCAGGCGCGTCAGTACACCCAACATGAAGGGCACGCCGAGGAATGTGGCCAATTGCAGCTTCTGGCGCGGCGTCCGTTGCTCGATCATGATGAGCTGGCGGAAAATGCCGAAGCGCGCGATGAAGCCCGCCAACATGGCCACGGCGCCCACTTTAATGAGCAAGGTGACGTAAACGATGCCCGGTGAGGCACTGGCTGGATCATTCCTGGGCGGCCGGCGGGAGGGAAAGCCCTCCGCCCACAAAGTGTACCACTTCCAGGCGGTCGTGATCTCGAATCGAGGTTTCGGCCCAGCGCGCCCGCGGAACGATTTCGAGGTTTTGCTCCACGGCCACGCGGTCCCGAGGGAGCTTCAACCAGCTCAAGAGCCCTTCGAGAGTTAACCCGTCGGGCACTTGCTGCTCGCGGCCGTTTAATTGGATGGTCAAAGTCTTTGCTCTACAGCGGAGGAGGTGAAGCTGACGGGAGCTTGATCTCTCCCCCTCGAAGCTTCGCAATCACTTGCCGGTGCTGGTCTTCAACCAAGTGCTTGAGCTTGTCGTCGGTAAAGTCCGGAGCGCCGGCGGAACTTTGGTAGGAGGTCTTCAGTTTGTGGATGACTGCGCCGTGGACGTAAACCGTCGTCTCGATCCCCGCGTCCTTACGGGTTTCGGTTTGAATGTGATAGACGACGTTGCTGAGCGTGATCTCGGTGTTGAACCCCGTCACCATCAAGAACTTCTCCCGCCTCCCTTTGCGAACTTCCTCGGCCGCTAATTCATGGTAGCGGGCGGCGGCGGAACTTGGCAAGCGGAAATCGGCTTCCTACGAAAAGGTCACCACGCGGCGGCCGGCGATTTTTCCCTGCCGCATAGCGTCGAACACATCGTTCAGCTCTTCCAGGCGGCACGGTTCGGCAACCGTCTTGATTTTTCCCTGCACCGCAAGCGCCAGGACTTCGCGCAAGTCTTGGCGAGTGCCCACTCCCGAAGTCAAGATGCGAATGCCTTTGGCAAGGGTCCCGAGAATGGGCAGAGTGAAGTTGCCTTTCGGCAGGCCGACCAGAACCAGCGTCCCGCCGCGGCGCAGCGCGGCAAAGCCTTGGAGAATCGCTTCGGCCGCGGGAGCCAGGCACACGACCACGTGCGCGCCGCCGAAATCGCGGATCGCTTCGTCCGGCTTGGTCTCTGAAGCATTAACGGTCACCTCCGCGCCGAGTTTCTTCGCCAACTCAAGCTTGGCCGCCGCCACATCTACGGCCACCACCCGCGTTCCCATGGCCTTGGCAATTTGGACCGCGTAGTGGCCGAGCCCGCCTATGCCCCAGATGGCGACCGTCTCGCCGACCTTCGCGCCGGAAATTTTGAGCGCGCGGTATGGCGTGAGCCCCGCGCAAAACAGCGGCGCCGCGTCGAGCCAAGAGAGTTCCTTCGGCACCTGGAGTGAGTGTGAGGCCGCGGCTTTCAGGTATTCCGCGTACCCGCCATCCACCATGAAGCCGGTGACCACAATCGAGGGACAAAGCGGCTCGCGGTCACTCGCGCAGAATTCACAAGCGCCGCACGTGGAGTAAATCCAGGGGACGCCGGCGCGGTCCCCGGGTTTGAAATTGCCAACGCCCCGACCCACCTCGACAACTTCCCCAACCACTTCGTGGCCGAGAATTACCGGCAGCTTCGGAAGGTTCCACTGGCCCGAAATCAGGTGCAGGTCGGTGTGGCAAACGCCGCAGGCACGGACTTTGATTAAGATTTCGCCCGGACCGGCCCCGGGCGTCGGCGCGTCTTCGATGGCGAGCGCGTCCCCGGCTTTGTGAAGCACTGCGGCTTTCACGGTATTCCAGTTCGCAATTTCTGAAAGGTAGCTTAAGAATCCGAACGCAAACTGAGCGGTTGCCAGCTCGCCGACCCTGTGGCAGACACGGCCGCCACCGAGCGGAAACTCTGAGTCCTCTCGCCCAAACCCATCAAGGCGGTTAACCCTGCCTCGCCCTATTTCACCTTAAGGAAGACAATCGCCAACGTGTAGAGCGCCAAGGACTCGATGAAAATGAATGCCAGGATCAGGAAAAGCTGGATGCCCGGCCGAGCGCCTGGATTCCGTGCCACGCCCTCGCACGCCGCCGACGCCGCTTTACCTTGAGCCAAGCCGCATACCGCGGAAGCGATGGCCATGGCGAAACCGGAGGTGATGGCCACCCAGTTCGTGGCACCCCCACCCGCCGCCCCGCCTGCGCCCTGCGCAAACGCCGGCGAGGTGGCAAGTAATCCCGCGATGCCGGTCACGAAGAGCATGATTTTGATTCTCACTCGAACGCTCCTTGGGCTCCTCAAGCGCCCTCGGAACTCCCCAGCTTCGACAGCGAAGGGTTCCAGATACGCCCGCCGGAGCCGCTTATGAAATTCCGCCAGGGGGTGGTTACCTGCCACCCCTCGTGCAGGCAGGTCTCACACTGACGGTACAAATCAGAAAGCAAATCAGAAATCAGAAACTAGAAATCAGAAGAAAGAACCACCCGGGATCGCACGTTGCCCCGGGTAACCAGTTTATAGTTTCGAATTCTAGTTCCTAGCTTCTGATTTCTAGTTTGCTCAGTGCTCCTCCGCCACAGCCATACTGATATAGACTGCGGGCAGAATCATAAAGACGTAGGCCTGCAACACCGATACGAAGATGTGCAAGGCCATAAAAAGTGCGGGAACGAAAATGGGAATCAGGCCCGTAAAGATTCCTTCCAGGATGTCCCCGACCAGCATGTTCGCCCACAGACGGACGCTAAGCGAAAGCATGCGGAACAGGTTGCTGAAGACTTCAATGGGGAACATCAAGACGGCGATGGCCAACATGGGACCGCAAAGATGTTTGAGGTACCCGACCATGCCGTGATGGCGTAAACCATGATAGTTGTAGTAAACAAACGCCACCATCGCGCAGCCGAGCGTCACCTGAATGGCCGCCGTGGGCGTGGCAAACGTCGGGATCAGGCCCAGCAGGTTAGAGAGCGCGACAAACAAACCGAACGTTCCGATCATCGAAACGTAGCGCCGGCCGTCGTGCCCGATCATCTCATCCGCCATCCCCTGAGTGAATTCCAGGACCGATTCCATGGCTTGCTGAAAGACGCCGGGATTCTCGACCGACAGGCGGCTGCGCAGGATGAGCGCGCCCACAACGATAATCAAAAATACAAGCAGCTCGTACGCCATGTAATTGGGGATGGGATGCGCCGGGTCGGCCGGAAACTTATTCATCAGAGCCGTAAGCCACAATTCTTGTTCGTTGGGCATGATTAACCTTCTCGAGGCCCTCCGCCGACGATGCGATTAACGCCGCAGTGCCCCGCCCACCTGGTTAAAGCACTCGAGCATCGCGCCAGCCACAGGAACCATCAGCCCCGCCAGCACGGCATCAAACGGCAACCAGCCAGTACGGTAAAACAAGAAAACCGCTCCGAGCAAGAGCGGGTAGCGGACGGCCAATTTTGCGATCAACCCTTTGGGGAGGCGGCCTTGACTGAAAGTGAGGGCGCGCTCGATCGCCTGGTGCAGCCAGGAGTAGCCAAGGATGGCGACCAGCGCACCCAGCGCGAATCCGGCGGCGAACCGCGCATGACCGATGGCCAGCGCGCCGCCAGTCACAAGCGCCGCCGCAGCGGCCATCCAACGCGGCAGGCGCGCCTCAGCGCGGTCGAGAACCTGAATCGTTTCCATTAGAATTTTTCCGTTCTGCGCGCGTCAGAAGCTGGAGGACTTCAACGATGCCGCCCGCCACTCCGAAGAAAGCCATCAACACCGCCAGCCACTGGCCGATGTGAAGCCACGTCCCCAAAAGCCATCCGAGGAAATATCCGCCCACGGCGCCGCCGGGGATAATAAACCCCAGGCCCGAATAAAAAGCCACTTGCGCCCAGATATCCGCTTGCTTGCCGAGGCGCCCCGGCACACCGCACCTCCTTCGATTGCGCCAACGCTTGGCGCGCCGGCGTCAGAGCACGCCTTTAAGCGCGCCGGAGGCTGTAGCGGCCAGCTCACTAGAATAACGGTGCCACGGCCGTTTGCGCCAGCCGAATCAGCGGTTCCGGATAAACGCCGACGGCCACCGTCATCGCCAGCGTCACGGCGAGCGCCAGCGTGAGCCCCGGGCCGCGCGCGAGCGGCGCCTGCTCCGGCGCGCGCTTCATGAACATGGCGACCACGATGCGGAAATAATAGTAGAGCGCCACCACCGCGTAAACCACTCCGAGCACCGCCAGGTAATAGTGCCCGGTCTCGACCAGCGAGAGGAAGATGTAATACTTCCCGATAAATCCGGCGGTGGGCGGGATGCCCGCGAGCGACAAAAGATAAATGAGCATCAAGAGCGCCAGGCCGGGCGCGCGCGACATCAGGCCCGAAAGGTCGTCCAGCTCGTCGCCGATAATGTCCTTGCGGCGCATGACGATGATGACCGCGAAAGCGCCCAGGTTCATGAAGGCGTAAACAAACAAGTAGATCATGACCGCCTGCAAACCGACGCGGTTGCCGTCCGCGGCGGCGATGACGCCGAGCAGCAAGTAGCCGACGTGCGAAATCGTCGAGTAACCGAAGAAGCGTTTGATGTTGGACTGCGTGACGGCGGCGAGGTTCCCGAGCGTCATGGTGGCGATGGCGACGCCGATCACCAGCAATTGCCACTGGCCCTCGAAGGGCTTCAGGCCCACCAGCAGCAAGCGCAGGAAAATCGCGAAGGAGCCGACCTTCGGCGCCACCGAGATGAACGCCGTGATCGAAGTCGGCGCGCCTTCGTAAGCGTCGGGCGTCCACTGATGGAACGGCACGGCGGCGATCTTGAAGAACAAGCCGGCGAGCAGCGTAATCATGGCCAGCCAGACCATCGCGTCCGAGCGCGGCCGCGCGGCCAGGGCCGTTTGAATGTCCGCAAGCCGCGTCGAGCCCGAGAGGCCGTAGAGCAGCGACATGCCGTAGAGCAGCAGCCCCGAAGAGAACGCGCCGAGCAGGAAGAATTTCATCGCCGCCTCATTCGACCGCCGGTTCGAGCGCAGGAAACCCGTCAGCACGTACTCACAAAGCGCCATCAGTTCGAGCGCAATGAAAAGCACAATCAGGTCGGTACCCGAGGCGAGAAACATCATGCCCACCGCCGCAAGCAGCAGCAAGGCGTAATATTCGCCCAAGTGCACGTTTTCGATCTCGAGATACTTAACCGAAATCAGCACCACGATGGCCGTGGCGATGACCATGACGATTTTCAGAAAGAGCGAGAAAGCGTCGAGCGAGAACCGGCCGTCAAAGCCCGAGTAGTTGGGATTCTGGCTCCAAAACTTCAGCAGCTTGTACCCGGCGAACCCCAGGCCCACGAGCGCCGTCACAGCGTTCAAATACTTGTCCCGGCGCTCCAGCATGAAATCAATCAACAGAATGCCCAGGCCGAATATTGTGAGGATGATCTCCGGCGCGATGGCTAGATAATCCAGCCGCTGGAAGAATGGGTTCCAAAGGCCGCTCATCGGCGTGGGGCTCCTGGGCGCTTGCCGGCGCGTTCGTTAATCCGACTGATAGGACGATTCGACGCGAGCCCGGCCGGCGGGCCTCCAGACGGAATTGACGCGAGCCGTGTCGCCGGCAGAATGTTGACGGGCACTTTCGCACTCGCGCCTGCTCCAAATGACGGATTCACTGTTTGCACGATCTGTTTGACGGGCGCATCGAGGACGTCGAAGAATGGTTTCGGGTAAAGGCCGATCCAGAACGCCCATAGGATCAGTGGAATCAGCGTCAGCATTTCGCGCAAGTTTAGGTCCTTGAGCCCCTGGTTCTTGGGATTGTCGCAGGGGCCGAACATCGTGCGCTGATAGAGCCACAACATGTATGCCGCGCCGAGGACGATTCCCGCCACGGCCCACGCCGCCCACTGCCAGTGCGCCTCAAATGCGCCCTGGAGGATCGTGAACTCGCCGATGAAGCCGTTTAGTAGCGGCAGGCCGATAGAAGACAGCATCACGATCATAAACAGCGTGGCGTAGCGCGGCATGACGTTCGAGAGCCCGCCGAATTCTTTGATTTCACGTGTGTGGCGCCGCTCGTAAATCAGCCCCACAATCAAGAACAGCGCGCCAGTGGAAATGCCGTGGTTAATCTGCTGGATGACGCTGCCCGAGAGGCCGTGCGGATTGAGCGCGAAAATTCCCAGCGTGCAAAAAC
>QHZO01000100.1 GCA_003224695.1 Acidobacteriota bacterium | reverse complement strand
TTTTCGAAGTGAAGCTGAAGAAACCGCAGCCACTCTTGTGACCGAGGGGCGGCCTAAGGGTGCTTGAAAATTTCCCATTAAGAATTCCATTCCCGATTTTCCGCGCAACTCTTCTTCCAAAAGTCTCTTTCGCGGCGCATTTTTAATCTTGCCAATCAAAATTTTCCTGAATTGGGAACGGGCCGCCCATCGTTGGCGAGCACAACGTCAACTCGGGCGCGAGCGATGCTACAGATTGGTGCAAAGAGTCAGAAGCTATTCAAAGGCCGCAAGTTAGGGTAATTACCCGAGGCGTTTTCCACAAATTTTTCAACAAATGTGTTGAAAAGTTCTTCGGGCGTTCGACCACATTGCCGCCGAGCGACAAGTGTCGAAATGGTCTTTGGGAAAATTCTCGCCCGGTACCTGCGAATAGGCGGAGGGACTTGAGCTTTCGTCTGAAAGTTATTCGCGGCAAAGCGAATTGTCGCGGAGTTTCGCCGAGTCAAGGTTTGGCAGGAGGTGTCGGCGTGGCGGCCGGAGCGGGAGGCGCGGCCGCTTGGGGCGCCTTGAAATACTGGTCGTCCATCCAGACCGCCGCCCCTTGGCGAAGCTCGGCCATTCGCGCATTCAACTTTTGCTGGCGAATCGCGTTTTCGAGTTCGGGGGAAGCTTCCTTCAAATCCGGGGTGTGGCGGCCGACCACCTGGATGAAGACGAAAGCTTGTGACGTTTCGAGGATGTCGGAGATCTCGCCATCTTTGAGCTCAAAAGCGGGTTTATCGAAGAGGGGATTCAACTGGCCGCGCCGGATCCGATTAGGTTTGGCGTCTATCATTACCACGTTGGGGACAGCATAGTCTTGAATAAGTTTGGCAGGGTCCGTGCCGGCGGCCAGGGCTTTGCGGATGGTCTCTGTGCGCTCGCGGGCGGCGCCGTCGTCCAGGCCCGGAGCATTCGCCGCAGCTTTCGGCGGCCTTCGCACCACCGCCACTTCCCGAACGTCCCGCTCCTCCAGGTCCTGGAGGTGCGCTTTATAGAAGGCGTCGGTTTCTTCCGGGCTGACCGCAATTTGCTCCGCCAGGTGTTGGTATTCGGCCTGAGCAAGAGTTTGCAAACGTCCCATGGCCAACTCTCGCCGCACATCAGGCGTGGCATCCAAATGCTCACTCAAGGCTTGTTGGGAAAGCAGGAGGATCCTGACGTATTGCTCGCCAAATTGCTTCTTGCCTTGTGTGGCTACCGCCTGCTGCCCGTTCTGATCGAGCGTCGAAAGCATGAAATCGAAGTCGCCCTTGGTAATCTTATTGTCGCCGACCTTCAAGACCACCGGGTCGCCGGATTGGGCGGGCGGATTTGCGGTGGCCGCCGGTGGAGTTTTTGGCGGAGAGGTCTTTGCCGGGGCAGGCGAGGCCGAAGGCTTTTGCCCGGCGGCCGACACGACCCCAAGAGGCAAAATCAGGGGAACCAATCCCCAAAGTTTTGCTCGCGAACTCACAACTTTCATTCCACCCTCCCGCAGCGGGGCTTGCCCATTTGGCCCATTATTCTTTTATAGCACAGGGACCCGCTTCGTGGCAGGCGAAGTGCATGCAGTTCCACTGCCGAGCTGGACTCCTTGCAGCCCGCGCGTCCCTTTCGCAGCCCCATGTGGTTTGTTGCTCGTTTACTGTGGTTGGTTGGGCCGTTCGAATCCTCTAACTTAAGCTGGCGGCCCAAGGTGGCCATAAAACCAAGCCACCCGAAGGCAAACGCCTGTGGCTGTATAATGGAAATTTATTTTTCAGCCCGTACAACGGACAGGGCGCGATGGACTTTAAACTCGTCAGCGAGTACGAGCCGCGCGGCGACCAAGCCACGGCGATTGAGCAGCTCATTCGTGGTGTCGAAGCCGGCGAAAAACACCAAGTGCTGCTGGGTGTAACCGGGTCGGGCAAGACCTTCACGATGGCGAAGGTGCTGGAAGCCGCGAACCGCCCCACCTTGGTGCTGGCGCACAACAAGACGCTAGCGGCGCAGCTTTACCACGAGTTCCGCAATTTTTTCCCCCACAACGCCGCGGAATATTTTGTCAGCTACTACGATTATTACCAGCCGGAGGCCTATCTTCCCGCAAGCGATACGTACATCGAGAAAGAAGCGACCATCAACGATGAGCTCGACAAGCTTCGAATGTCGGCGACGCGGTCGCTTTTCGAGCGGCGCGACTGCGTGATTGTCGCCAGCGTTTCCTGCATTTACGGCCTCGGTTCGCCCGAAGCCTATTACGGAATGCTGCTGCTCCTGGAGCAAGGGCAGAAGATTTCGCGGCAGGAAATCCTGCGCCGCCTCGTCGAGATCCAATACGAGCGCAACGACCTGGACTTTCATCGCGGGACGTTCCGCGTTCGGGGCGACACGATTGACGTCTACCCGACTTACGAGGACAACGCCTATCGGATCGAGATGTGGGGCGACCAGGTGGAATCTTTGGCGCAAATAGATCCGCTTTTCGGCCCAGTTCGCCAAACCCTCACGCGCTTGCCGCTTTACCCGCGAACGCATTACGTGATGCCGCCCGACCGCCGCGAGGAGGCGATCTCGCGCATTCTGAGCGAGCTCGAATGGTGGCGGGGCGAGCTCGAGAAGCAGGGAAAGCTGCTTGAAGCCCACCGAGTCCATCAGCGCACCCGCTTTGACGTGGAGATGATGAAGGAGACCGGCTATTGCCACGGCATCGAAAACTACTCGCGTCACCTCTCGGGGCGCCTGCCGGGCGAGCCGCCGCCCACATTGCTTGATTATCTCCCCGCCGACGCCATGATCTTCATTGATGAGAGCCACCAGACCGTCCCGCAACTCCGCGGGATGTACCACGGCGACCGCTCACGAAAGCAGACGCTTGTGGATTACGGTTTTCGCCTGCCTTCGGCGCTCGACAACCGCCCGCTGAAATTCGAAGAGTTCGAGCGGCGGGCCGGGCAGGTTGTCTTCGTTTCGGCGACGCCCGGTCCCCATGAGCTGACGAAATCAAGCGGCGTGGTGATCGAACAGATCATCCGTCCCACGGGGTTGGTGGACCCCCAGATCGAAATCCGCCCCACCAAGAACCAAATTGACGATTTGCTGGCGGAAATCCGCGAGCGCGCCGAGGCCCGTGAGCGCGTGCTGGTGACCACCCTGACCAAGCGCATGGCCGAGGATTTGACCGACTACTACACCGAGGTCGGCGTTCGCTGCAGGTACTTGCACTCGGAGATCGAGACGCTCGAGCGCGTGAAAATCCTCCGCGACTTGCGCCGCGGGGAATTCGACGTGCTGGTCGGCATCAACCTGCTGCGCGAAGGCCTGGACTTGCCGGAAGTCTCGCTGGTGGCGATACTCGACGCCGACAAAGAGGGCTTTCTGCGCTCGGCGGGCTCGCTGATCCAGACCATGGGAAGGGCGGCGCGGAACGTCCACGGCAAGGCCATCCTCTATGCCGACACCACCACGGATTCCATGCGCGCGGCCATTGCGGAGACCAGCCGCCGCCGCGCCAAGCAGTTGCGCTACAACGAAGATAACGGCATCACGCCCGAAAGCATCGTCAAACCCGTGGATATGGCGCTCGCGGGCGTGGTCTTGGCCGACTACATCCCAGTGCCGACGGAAGTCGAAGCCGATGAGCCCCGCTCGCTCGACGAGCTCGAGGAGCTCGTGGTGAATCTCGAGAAGCAAATGCGCGAGGCAGCCAAGGAGTTTGAGTTCGAGCGCGCCGCCGAGCTTCGTGACCGGATTAAAGCCCTGCGCAACAAAGCCGCCGGCTTGGTCACCGAGCATCAACCTGATTGACGATTGCTGATTGACGATTGCCGATTGAGGGCCTTTGCGAGATTCGGGGTGCTTTCAACCTTCAATCGTAAATCGGAAATCGTCAATCATTCATGCCGCAGCGCCACCATGGGATCAAGCTTCGCCGCGCGACGCGCGGGAATGGTGATGGCGGCAAGCGCAACGACAGTCAAGATGACCGCAACAGCACCGAATGTCAGTGGGTCGGTAGGTTTGACTCCGTACAAGAGGCCTGACATGAAGCGCGTCAGAATGACGGCCCCCGCTATTCCGATGGCGACTCCCGTGAGAGCCAACGCCATACCCTGCCTGATGACCAGTTTCAGGATCCGACGATGGTCGGCGCCGAGCGCCACGCGAATGCCGATTTCGTGCCTACGTTCGGTTACGGAATAAGACAGGATCCCGTAGATTCCGACGACGGCGAGGCTCAGTGCGATGA
>QHZO01000379.1 GCA_003224695.1 Acidobacteriota bacterium | reverse complement strand
TGAACCACGCTATCGCCAGCATGGTGGAAGGTAAAGTCGCCAAGGTTATTTGCCAGACGTGCCTGACCGAACACGCCTTTTTGCACGGCAAAGACGCGAAGAAGTTGGCCAACCCGCGCGCCACTCTGTTCGACCAGGTGCTCGCGGAAGTAGAAACGGCGGACGAAAGACCTACGAAGGCGGCGCCGAAAAAGAAATCCGCCCCGGCGCGCACCATCTCACGCCGCAAAGGCAAAGGCTCGAAGTCCCTCAAATGACGGGGGGCCTTTCACGCTGAAGGCCCGCGCCTTGTGACTTCCACCTTGCCCGGATAAATCTTATAAGTCGTCCCCGCCCATTCGATCTGGCGCGTAAACCCCGCCCGCAGGAAATTCCAAAACATGATCCACGGCACGAGTGGCTGGAGTTGCCAGTAGCGCGCTCCAAATCTCGCGAGCCTCGCCGCTTCTTCCGGGAAAAGCTGGCGGGCGACGGCCGCGCGCAGGCGAGCCTTGGCGATGCCGAGCGCGAGGATTCCCACAAGCCACGCCGCAAGAGCCGCCCGTCCGTCGGCTGACGGATTCGGCAGGCGGCCGAGCGCGATCACGCCGAGTCCGATGACCCAAGTTCCAACGTAGAGTGAATGGGCCACAAGCCCCATCCGCCACAAGTGAGGCGCATAGACGCGCGTGATGACGATTTGGCGGTTGGCCCAATCGAGGAACTCGCCAAAGGAGCTTTCCTCTTCGGAGCGAACCAAGCATCGCGGCTCAAAATGGATTCGGCCCTTCGCTTCGCGGACCGCGCGGGTGACGGCGTAGTCGTCGCTCACAGTGCGCGGCCAGTACCGCCCAGCAATATCGAGACGGCGAAAGTCCGCGACTCGCATCGCCATGGACCCGCCCCAGGCGAAATTCTCTTTCCAATCGCCGAGCAGCGTAGCGATGGATGTATCCCAGGCGGCGCGAAGTTGAGATGCAAACCCGGGCCCGGGCAAATACCACCGAAAGCCGGTGCTGACGGTGACCGCAGGGTCGGCGAGCGGAGCCACAAGCGAGCTGAGCCAGTCGGCGTGGGGCCGGGCGTCCGCGTCGGCAACGACCAAAACTTCCACCGCGCCGTCGACCGACTGGAGGCCGGCGAGTAGGTTGTTCACTTTTTCGCCGCGCTCGTTCGAAAGGCCGGCAATGACCAAGCTTGCCGTCACGGCCGACCGAGCGCTGGTCCGCGCACCTTTCGTGGCCTCAAGGAGACCGCCGAGCGGGACGAAGGCAGGATCGTTTCGAGCCGCGACGACGAATATAATCTGGTAGGGAGAGTAGTCCTGGCCCAAATAGCGTCGAAGGTTTTGCTCGAACTTCGGAAAGACGCCTTTGCACGGAACGATCACGGCCGCGTAGGGCTGATATCCGCTTCGAGCCTTCTTCAGACTCGCGCCGAGATTGCGGAGAAAGCGATAGCCGTCGCGCAGTGAAAAAACGCTTTGAAGCGTCAAAAGTGTGGCCAAGCCAAGAAAAACCTTGAATTCGAGGGGCAAGGCGGGGGCAAACCTCCCAAGAAAATCCAAGCGAGGAGTTTTGAAGGCGGCGCGGAGTTTAGCTGTCTCGGTTCACGACCGCAAGCCTAATTCAAGCAAGGCTAATCAAACAAGGCAGGACGAGCGAAGTGGGCAAGGCTTGGGGGCCTTGCCCACTCCGCTCGCTAATCTGAGGGAGTTGGGTTGTTGGAGTCGTGGCCTAGTGGAGCTTGTTCCAGAGATAGTGGCCGCCGAAGGCTGCCCATCCGCCTACGATCGTGCCGATGGCAAGCCCGTGCGCGCCGCCCGCTATCGCGCCGATGCCCATGGAGGTTCCGACAATGGCGCCTAGAAAGATGACTTCTTTCTTGGAGATACTGTGATGCCGGCGCCCAGTTTCCCGCTCGTAGGAGCGGCGTTGCGTGGTTCGCTGAGGGCGCGTTTCACTGGGTCGAGTCTCGGTCTCTTGAGCCGCCCGTCCGCTGACGGGTTGGGCCGGTGTGGCTGACGCAGCCGTTATCGCCGCTGGCTGAGTGCGCGCTCCCGCAAAGGCTGGTTGCGGGGCGCTGTCCACGGCCCATGCCGCGGAAACCAAAGTCCCAACTGTAAGGGTCAATGGCAGAAGTTTCTTCATCGGATGATTTCCCTTTCCGTTATTATTTCCCTGCGGAGCTTGCTTCCGGGGGAGCAGCCCCGCAGGGAACCGTACCCGGCCTACACTTTATGGTTGTTGGGCCGGCCGGCTGATTAAACCAGCGCCGGGTTGGGCAGCGCCGGTTGCCGGAGTCAAACTATTGCTGGTACCGCCATTGGTGGAGAGTT
>QHZO01000378.1 GCA_003224695.1 Acidobacteriota bacterium | reverse complement strand
GGGCCTGGGCGTTGTTTCTCGGAACACGGTCCGGCCTCTGCCAAATCCGCGGTTCAAATTCCTTCTGCAACGAATGGGGCTTGCGATTAGGCGGCGCCGTCTTTTGTCTTGGGACGAAGAAGCGAGCCGACGATTGCGGCAATCAGGATTGCTGAAATAACGGCGAGGGAGGCCAGGGCGGAAATCGAGACGTAGTAAGCGAGGAGCATCTTGGCGCCGACGAAAACCAGGATGGTTGAGATTCCCTGGCGCAAGTATCGGAAGCGAACGAGCGCCCCGGCGAGAACGGAATAAAGGGCTCGAAGGCCCAGCATCCCGAAGCATGTTGCGGTGTATACGATCAGCGGGTCGCGAGTGATGCCGAAGATTGCGGGAATCGAATCCATGGCGAAGACGAGGTCAGCGCTTTCGATGAGGACGAGCACGACGAGCAACCGCGTTGCGTAACGACGTCCCTCTCGCCGGAGGAAGAACTTGCCGCCTTCGTCGCTCTCCGCGATGGGGAATACGCGCGTGACAACCCACAAGAGCCAGTTCCCTTTGCTGCGGACATTGAACTGTTTCTGAAATGCCATCCTCAGTCCGGAAATCAGCAGAAAGCCGCCGAATAGATAGAGGACCCAGCCGAACCGGCCGAGCAGCGCGATTCCGGCCGCGACAAAGGCAGCCCGCGTGACGAGCGCACCGACGATGCCCCAGAACAACACGCGGTGATGGTGCTCGGGGCGGACGCCCCAGTATTCAAAAATGACGATGAAAACGAACAGGTTGTCGAGCGAAAGCGATTGCTCGAGGACGTAGCCGGTGAGGAACTCGACCGCAGGCTGGTGGCCCCGCCACGCGTAAACGCCGAGGTCGAATGCCAAGGCGAGGAAGACGTAGAAACCCGTCCACAGCGTCGCCTGGAGCAGCGAAAGCTCGGGACCGTGACGGGGAAAGACCTTGAGGTCGAAGACGAGGAGAAGAATCACGAATATTGTAAACAGGGCGAGTGCGGCAAGATCGCTCATGGAAGCGGGACGAGTGGTTTGAACTGCAATTAGTGGGACCGAGGCTCTCGTTCGAGCTGCTCGACGGTCGAGACGACCACGCGCCCAACGATGGTCAAGCTCGTGGGGCTGCACTTGCCCACGGTGTCTTCGGCGGTGTGCCAGTAGGCGCCAAAGGGAGAGGATGCGGAGGGCGGGCCGACATTGCCCAGCAAGTCCACGGCGGCTACACCGTCATCCACAAAAGGCGCGTGGTCGTCTCCATAGGCGCTTTTCTCGTCGAGAAACACCTTGCCGTATTCAAGTTTGCTGGCGGTTCTGAAAACCAGGTCCGTCAGCCAGGCCGTTGAGTTCGTGTCCTTGTAAATTTTGAGGTGCTTGTCCCCCACCATATCCATCAGGATCATGGCCTGGACGCGCGCTATTTCTCCATTTGAGGCAAGCTTCGCGGCGAGGTGCCGGCTACCGTAAAGGCTGTCCGTGGCGCTCCAATTAACCAGGGCCTCTTCCCCGTCGAAAAATACCAGCCAGACGGTGCATTCGTTCTTCCTCCGGCAGAAGACTCGCGCGAGCTCGAGGAGCATCGCCGCGCTCGAGCCGCCATCGTTCGCGCCGACGAACTTGAAATCGGTGTGCCGCGCGGTGTCGTAGTGGCCGGCGAGCATGATGGTGCCGGGCTTTGCTCCCGGGGCTTTGGCGATCAGGTTGGTCATGGGGATATTGCCGACCGGCGTCGAACTTGTGAAAGAATCCTCTTCGACACTGCACCCCGCCTGCTTGAGCTGGCTTTCGATCCAGGCCCGCGAATCCGCGAGCGCCTTGGAACCCGGTGGCCGGGGACCGAAGGCCACCAAGCGTTTTAGATCTTCAAAGGCGCGGCCCCCATTAAAGGTCGGCTGGCTCTTCTCGCCGGTGTGTTGAGCGGTAGCGGGGGTCGCTGACCGCCCGCTAAATTTGGCGGGCACGAGGCCCGCCCCTACGAGGGACAACGCGTAGGGGCGCCCCTTGTGGGCGCCCACCATTGATCCGGCCTCGCCGATAAATATTGTGGCGGCCAGTGCACTGAGCAGCGGGAGGACCACTTTAGGCCGCGTCATTCTTGGCCCGCCGCTTCTTGAAATAAACCAACCAGGAGAGCCCGATGCTGAGGACGTAGAGGCCGACCAGCGGAATCCACACGATGAAGAGCGACATCGGATCGTTCGAGGGAATGATGGCAGCGGCCAGGATCGCCGTGATGAGGATGGCGTAGCGGAAATTCTTGATCAGGAACTTCGGCGTAACGATGCCGAAAAGCGAAAGCACAAGGATCAGCACAGGCAGCTCGAAGACCACGCCGCAGGCCAGCATCACCGTGGTGAGCAAATCCCAATACTCGTTGATCATGATAACTGGCGTGAACCGTTGACCGTAGCTAATGAGGAATTTCAGCGCCGGGGGGAACGCCAGCCGGTAGGCGAAGAACCCGCCAAAGATAAATAAACCGCTGGTGAGAAGAACGAAGGGCCAGATGTAGCGCTTCTCGTTCCGGTAGAGGCCCGGCGAAATAAAAAGCCACAACTGGAGCAGGACGTAAGGCGAGGCGAAGAACAGGCCCGAAATCAGGGCCAGCTTGATGTATAGGTTTAGCGGGTCAACGGGGTTGCTGTAAGCGAGCTTCGTCGTTGAAAGGTGGAGTTGGATCAGCGTGTCAGTGAGCGGCTTTTCGAGGTAGCCGTAAATATGGTCGGCGAAAATAAACGACACGCCGGCGGCGATGACGATGGCGTAGATCGAGTGCAGCAGTCGCTTGCGCAGTTCCTCGAGGTGCTCGAGGAACGACATCTGCTTGCCGTTCAGTTCGTTTTCTTCAGGATCGCCGTTCGGGCTCTTCGCGGGCGGGTTCTGAATCGTCGTGGCCATAGCGCGCCGCCGGCAGGCTCGGCGTCTCCGCCGGCCGGTCCATGTTGGTGATTTCTTCTTCGAGCGAGCGCTTCAGTTCGTTCGAGGCGCGGCGCAGCTCCGCCATCCCTTTGCCGAGCGTGCGCGCGATTTCCGGCAGCTTCTTCGGCCCAAAAACCAGAAACGCCAGAAATAGTAGAAAGCCGATCTCCGTAATTCCCCCGCCGAACAATTCTCCCTCGCTTCGCGATGATAGGAGAGGCGTCGAGCGAAGTCAAGCGCAGTGGTACTTTGCGTCGCGGCCAGGACCGTGATATAAGAGTCTTAGCAGGTACAAGGGAGAGATTGAGCGATGGCTGAAAGGCACCTTATCAAAGCGATTCTTGGCCGCTTTAAGCGGATGCCTGCGAGCGAGAGAATCGAAAAGGTCCGCAAGCTGGCCGCCGAATCAAAGGGAACTAAGGAGTTCATTCGAAGTGAATTCCCGGACCTCTACAAGGAGGCGTTTAACCACCGTCGTCCTGCGGCGGGTGGACTGTCGGAATCAGCCCGGCCTCGTGAGCTTTCCGCAAAGCGGCACTAGCGTCCAATCCCAGCAGCTCGCCCCACTCAACAACTAACTTCCTTCGATGGTTCCCTCCATATTCTGCCTTGAGAACTTCTCGTAGGATCTCGACGTCGCCCATCCCCGCCTCGCGCGCTGTTCTGATGAGATGCAGTTTGTATTCGCGCTCGCCCATTTGCCGCCGCCTTTTCGCCCTTAAGTGGAACTGCGCGGACTCCGGTGATGGACAATCGAGCTAGCGCGCTCATGGAGGAGTTGCTACTCGACGTGCATCACCTGTCGCATGGCCCAAGCCAGGCCGTCGGGGTTTCTGCCCGCTTCGATGTGCCCCGTGACTTCGAGACTTTTGAGGTCAAGCACGGCGACAACATTATCGGGGCTACAGGCGACGAAGGCGCGTGAGCTGTCAGGCTGCATCAGGATGCCGGCAGCGCCATGCCCCAGCTTGATTCTTTTGATTTCCTGGCGAGACGCGGCGCCAAGGATCGTCAATTCGCCGGTCGAAAGCGATGAGACAAACACCAGCTTCCCGTCGAGCGTGAATTTCAGCCGGTTCGCTCCGCCGACGTTGGCGTTAAGTGTGGCAACCACCGCCTTGGCAGCAGGGTCAATCACCGAAATGGTTCCGTCCTGCGCGTTTGCGACCCACAACTCTTTGGCGTCGGGGGAGACGTCGAACCCCTCCGAGCCACGGCCCACGGGAATCACAATTTCCGTCCACGAGGGGATCAGCGCGCGCTCGGGGCCGATGGGACGAATGCCTCGCCGCGGCTCCCTCGCGCGTCCCGGCGGTGCACGAGGAGCTGTCGGAGGGCCGAATCCACCGGGCCGAGTGAGCGTTTTCTCGATGATCGTAATTGTAGCTGAGTTGACGTTTGAGGTGTAAATCCGGTCGAGGTTCTTGGACACCCAGATCATATGCGTACGGTCTTGCCCGGTGCCAAGGACCCAATCCACTTCGCGCGAGGAGGGATTATACCGCCCGATGGCTTTATTCGCCTCGGCCGTGAAGTAAAGCATTCCTTGAACAAACATCAAGCCGTGCGGCCCGCGCAACGGGCCGAGGTCCACGGCCGGCAAGGCTTTCTGGGCGACGACGTCAATCACCGAGATGGTGTTATACGCTCCCCCGCCGTAATTCGAGATGAAGGCGAGCTTGCCATCCGACGATGCCACGACTTCGTGAGGGTCTGGCCCTGAAGGTACGCGGGCGACCACCTTAAGCGTCTGAGGGTCCACAA
>QHZO01000377.1 GCA_003224695.1 Acidobacteriota bacterium | reverse complement strand
GGAAAATGAAGCTGATGGCGAAACTGCCGGCACCGATGCAGCCGACTCTCACTTCGTTGTCGAGGCGAGGTCGGGCTGCGGCTATGGCCGATGCGCTGGTCTCGGAGGTGGTGGGCGCGCCGGAGTACTCCAGGATTGCCGTGTACAGGCCGTCCTTCAGGTCGGCGTAGGCCCTCGCACCCTGGTTTATGGAGTGCCGACACTCGAGGAGCGGGGCGACGTTGATTTGCTCGGTCGCGAGCAAGTCGAGGAAAGCTTCCATGTTGCGCCGTTCAGTCCAGCGGACATATCCAATGGGGTAATCCATCCCCCTTTCCTCATACTGCGGATCATACCTGCCCGGCCCGTAAGACCGCGAGAGAGCCAGTGACAGCTCCTTGGAGTACATGTTGCTGCGCGATGCCCCGATCCCGACGTCGCCCACCACAATAATACGGCCACGATCACGCAGAATGCTGGCCGCCATCTCCACGGGTTCAGTGGACGGAGTCGCGGCGGTCAAAATAGCCGCATCGGCGCCATATCTGGAGAAATCCTTGATGCCTGACTCCAACGCTGGGTCGGTGGCCACCAAAGCAAGATGCGCGCCGAACCTTCTGGCGCGCCCCACACGCTCAGGTGAGAGATCAACTGACACCACGCGGCATCCGGCGGCGCGGGCGATCTGAATCGTCAAGACGCCGACAAGCCCGGCGCCGATCACCGCGACCGTTTCCCCGATCCGAACCTCCGCCTGCCGAAAGCCTTGCAGGGCGATGGCGCCGATCGTAGTTAGCGATGCAGCCAGCGTGGACACCTGGGAGGGAATGTGCACGGCCAGGTTGCGCGGGACAAAGTTGACTTCGGCATGGTTAGCATAGGTGCCGCCGCCGCAAGCGACGCGATCGCCGGGCCGGAACTCGTGGACATCGTCTGCCACCGCTATCACTTCGCCGGCCGAGCTATATCCGAGTGTCGTCAGCGTATCGAGCTTGCTGCGCACTTTGTCGTAGGCGGCTCTCAGTCCGTTCTGGCGCGCGTATTCGAAGACTTGTTTGACGAGATCGGGGCGCGCTTTGGCCTTGGCGAAAAGCGACTTCGAGCTCAGGTCCAAGGTGGCGCGTTCCGTTCCGGCGCTGATTGCCGAGTATTCGGTGCGCACCAGGATTCCGCCCGGCCGCAGCTCCGGCGCGGGAATATCGTAGGTGGATACTTCCCCTGATTTCCTATCGCTCAAGAGGGCAAGCATGGGTTCCTTTGCTCCTCGTAGGGCGTTTCTGCCTCCACTGGGAGCGGTTCAGAATCTGGTTGGGGCGAACGCCGGGAGTTTAGGCCCTCCGTTTCCGTTCGCCAGGCTTCGCGGCCGAGGTATTGCCGCTTCAGGCGGGCGAGCGCGTGCAACATCCAAGCCTGCCCCCAGCGGATGTAGGGCGTGCGATTGGTCCAGAATCGGTGTCGCTGGAAGAAGAAGGCGCCATCCGCACCGCGCATATGTTCGAGCGTCCAACGCGTAACTTGCAACGCGCGCTCCCTCGCTCGCGTGTCGTGCTCAGCGAATTCGCAGAAAGTCAGGATGGCTTGGGAACATGAATGAATGTCAATGGGATAAACCGAATTGTGGAAGTACTTTGGTGCGCCATCCGGGCGGAAGAAGTTCGAGACATAATACCGGTAGCCGAGACGCAGGGCATCGTCGAATGTGGTATCGCTGGTCGAGCGCTCATAACCGAGAAGCGCTCCCAGGTTGTAAGCGGTATGAAAGCCATCAATCCATCGGTACAACGGGCTCGCGCCGTAGTACCAGGAGCCGTCCGGTTGTTGGCAGGCCACGAGGTAATTCATTGCGCGTCGGGCCATGTGAGCGTACTCAGAGCCGCGGGGGGCTAAGCGGGCAAGCAGCGCGCCGACATGCGCGCTGGCGTTATAGATCTTCATGTGGTCGCGAGGTGTATAGCTGAAACAAAGATGTTCCCGTGTGTCTTCCGGGCGATGCAGCCGCGTGACGAGGAATCTTCCGGCGGACTCGGCCATCTCTTGGGCCTCGGGGTCACCAAAGACCTCCGCCATGTCGAGCAAAGCATGGGCGCAGAAGCACGTGGCAATGCAGTTCGGGCTGAAGGCGGGCATCCGACCGCCGCGAGATACGTAATCCCAATCATAGCCCCAGCAGTACTCGGGTTCGTGCGGGCTGCGCAGTCGTTTCAGCTCGGATTTGAGATAGGCAGCAGCATTCCGGGTGTCATCGCCGCATCGCGCCAAGTCGCAGTACGCCGAAAGGAAAAGTCCAAGGGCCTTGGGATTCTTGCTTTGCGGCACGCGCAGCCAGCGACGCCATCGGAGCCCCACAAAGCGCTTACCGAACTGGACGAAGATAACCCCCAGCGGCCACCACCGTGCCCAGCGGCCCTGAAGCAGTGGAGAGTTCAGAAGGTCAAAAGGCTCATGACCCGCGTAGTCGCGTCTTTCGACCCTGGTTTTCAGGGCGAGAAGCGAGCGCTC
>QHZO01000376.1 GCA_003224695.1 Acidobacteriota bacterium | reverse complement strand
GAACATCGGTCACATAAGCAAATTTCGTCCCGTCCCAGGCGTAGAGAAACGGGCAGGAGCTGGCCAGGCGCTCCGACTCGCGCACACTCAAGGTCTTGTCGGCCGGGACGTGAATGGAATTCTGCACGATGGCGTTCGGCCAAGTGACGCGCACCACGTCGAGTTCCGCAAGCTTCCCGGTATAGACGAGCACCGGGCCGCCCCTAGCCAGAATCTTCCGGTAGAAATTCCCGGCTTTCACCTCCACCACCGCGCCGACGCCTTGCGAATTACTCTTCGAGCCATCGAGCTTGACTTCCAGCCAATGCGCTGGCGGGCCTGAGCCTTTGAAAACCACAAGCTCCCCCGCTCGCGTGAAGCCAACCAAGTCAGGCTTGGCCGGCCCCTCGAGCGGAGCGGCTTCGACGCGAACGAGCGCTGCTTGGGACGCAGCCCCTGCCAGGCCCGAAGGAGCATCAGTGAACCGCCCACCGGCATTGCGAAAGAAGTGCAGTTTCCCATTGGCGTCGAGATTGAGAAGGTCGTCGAACCCATCCCCGTCCAGGTCGGCGACCGCTCCGCGCGGATCAAACAGCCCGGCTGGAACTGTGATGGGGGGCGGGTTTCTGACTGGCGTGAAATGCGCGTTCCCATCGTTGATGAGGACGCTGTATCCGTCCCTCATCCACAGGGCGACGTCGAAGTTGCCGTCGTGGTTGAAATCCACGGCGCGACCGTCGAGGGCTTCGGCGCCGGAGAGGGCGGAGCCGGCCTCGCGTGTCCGCTCAACGAATTTATCCTCGCCGCGATTAAGGAAAAGAAAAGGCGGGCCGTCGTCGCGGAAGAACACGAGATCCGCATAGCCGTCGTTGTTGAAATCCGCAAACATCGCCCCGCGCATTCGCCCCTTGGCGGAGGCCAGCCCTGAAGAGGCGGTGACGTCGGAAAATGTCCCGTCACTATTGTTGCGGAAAAACAAGCTTGCCCCGATCTGATCGGGGCGAGCGGCAGGCGTGGCCCGGCTCGTCACCGGGTCAACGTTCCCATAAACGCTGACCACGAGGTCGAGAAAGCCGTCGTTATCGGCGTCGAATAGCAAAGCCTGTGTCGCGACGAGGCCGGCGGACATTTTCAATCCCGCCTTCTCGGTGTTATCGCTAAACGTCCCGTCGCCGCGGTTCTTATAAAGCCTTACGCCGCCGAGGCCGGCAACGAACAGGCTCGCGTGGCCGCTGTTGTCGTAGTCGGCGAAGACAGCCGAAAGACTTCCCCCCTCGCCGGCCACTCCCGCCTTCTCGGTGACGTCGGTAAACGTCCCGTCCGGATTTTGGTGGAAGAGGCGGTTTGAGCCGCCAGGGTTTATGACGTAGAGATCGCTTCGGCCATCCCCATCGTAGTCGCCGACGGCGACGCTTGGAACCCACTTGGCCAAGCCGGCGAAGGAAGGATTGGCCGCCTCTCCCACGGCAGCGAGCTTGAGCCCCAACTTCGATGTAACATCGTCCCAGGCGGTCTCGGCTGGGAACGCGCGTGTCTCAACCGATGGGCGGATCGGCACCAGGATGGCGCCGTACCTACCGCCTTCCAGCGCGGGATTCTGGAGCGAAATCGAGGGCACCTTGTCCCGCAGCTTTTCATGCAATTCGAGATACCGGTGGGCTTCCGGCTGCCGCTTCATCCGAACCAGGATCGTGAACGTGTGGAAAAGCGAGGCGACGTAAAAGTTCTGACCACGGCCGAAGCCCATCTCGTCCACGCGCTGGAAGGCGGCGAGAGACTCGGGA
The DNA here is from genome assembly GCA_003224695.1 of Acidobacteriota bacterium. Taxonomy (GTDB): domain Bacteria; phylum Acidobacteriota; class Terriglobia; order UBA7540; family UBA7540; genus Gp13-AA74. The sequence goes on along the minus strand of QHZO01000376.1, from coordinate 4,029 downwards.
AGCTTTCTCTCTGCGAAGTAAACCTCTCCAAGGTTAAACCAAGCGGCAGGGTCGTCAGGGTCGGCGTGAAGGACGCGCTCGAGCGCCCCCTCGGCGTCCGGATAACGCAACTCGCGTTTGTAAAGGATACCGAGGTTATAGTCGGCGGCGACGAGCGCCGGCTCCATCTGATGGGCCGTGGTCAGCTCGCCCAAGGCTTTGTCGTTGTCATTCCCCTGGAGAAGCGCGAGACCCAGGTCCAGATGGTCTGTGGCGAGTCCTTGGCCCGTGGCGATGACCTTGCGGAATTCCTCCGCGGCCTCCGGGTACTTTCCCTGCTCGTAATAAGCCTTGCCCAGGTTGCGATGCGTCTGGGTGGATGCTGGAACGGAACGAGTCGCCACGCGGCTTCTTCCCGCTTGTGCGTTCTTCGCCTTCTGGGGTCCGGATCCGCCCGCGTATATGAAGACTATTCCGCCGGCAACCAGTGCCACCGCCAACCACACGCTTGCTCCAATCCGTTTCAGCACAGATTGGGATTATACAATTCTTGAGGGGTCTGGAAAGACGAAAGAGCATCGCGGCCTTTGGCCGCAACCAAAGCACGATTCTTCGTGTCCTCCGTGCCTCGCTGGCTTCAACACGGAGATCACGGAGCGCCTCCGGGGTCTCTGTGTTCACGCATTTCTCAACCGAGAGGGCACAGAGACGACGAGCTGACGTGAAATTTTCGCGCCCCGCGCAGTACGCAAGTCTTATTTCCCTAAGGCGGCGCCTACCGACTGCAACAGAGCGCGGACCGCATCTTTGCTGTCATCAGTAAACTCGGTGGCTTCGATGGCCGCAAGGATGAGCGCGGAATCAACGTCGAGGCAGGCCATCGTCGAGCCCTTGGAGACCGCAATGCGACTGTCCCAATTGGAGGGGACGAGCGAGCCCGCGCTCCGCACGGTGAAGTCGGCGCTCGGCGCGTTTCGCATCAGGGCGTCGCAACTGGAATTCGCCGAGCGGTTAACCAGCATCGCCAAGGCCGGCTCGGAGGGCGACGTGCGGTCAAGCGAGTCGTACTGGGTCCCTTTGTCGTCGGTATAGGCTTCGGCTTTCCACTTCGCTCCCGCAGGCATTTGGATGCTTACCCCCAGCACGGGCAGCTTCATCATCTCGGGCGGGGCGGGGGCAGGCTCGGGATTTGCCGCTCCCAGGTTTTTGGCGAGGGAATCGAGAATCGCACGAATCATCTGCAAATCGTCTTCCGGCGCGCTCATCGCGGTCACCGCATCAATGTTGCCGGGCTTGGTGTCCAAACACGCCAGCGTCACCGTGTCCTTTTGCGCCATCTTGGGATTCCACGTCGCAGGCGCCCGATCTTCGCTCGACACAATGCTGTACCCTTTCCCTTGCATCTGACCCATGATGGACGCGCAATCCTCCGCGTTCGGATTGCGGTCGATCAGGATGAACAGCGACGGGCTGCTGGGATTGGCTCGCTCCAGCATGTCACTGTCCGGACCGTCGCCGCCCCGCTGTGGCGTCGCCTTCCACTCCGTACCCGGCGGCACCTCGATCGTTACCCCGAGCACCGGCAGCCGCACGGTGTTCGGCGGCGGCGCGACCCCCGCGAGAGAAATCAGCATTGCCACAAGAATCGAGTTCACGATTTCCTCCTCTGTAGCCGGACGAAAGTTTAGCCACCGTCATCCCGACCACGTTGAACGCGGAAGGCGCGGCAGGTTCGACCTGGATACCTTCCTTCACCAGGGCCGATTGAATGCGACTTTGGATTTTGCGCTCATCACCGGCTGGGAGGCCGGCTGGGAGTATTATAGCGCACCCTGGTGGCGCTGCAACGCGAAACCGGTGCAGCGTAGGGGCGATCCGTCGACTGACGGATGGTCGCCCCCGCGCGCGCCCTGTACTGTTTTAGTGCGGGGCGGGCACAAGGCCCGCCCCTACTGCACCCTGAAGGCAAAATGAAGAACCAGGCCAAAGACTATTCGCCGTCCTCTGATAAGCAGAGTCAAATTCTCGCTCGGCTGGCCCTTCTCGGCTTGGCCTTCCTGTTACCGGTTTTAGCCTGGGGCGTCATGGCGGCAGCGGCTGCACTCGCGCTCCTCTTCAGCTTTCTCATTTTGCCTGAGGTAGCCGAAGAATCCCAGCACGGCCGAACGCTCGCCACGAATCTTCTCGAGGGAACCGGGGCGTATGCGCTCTCGGTTCTGTTGCTGATTCTGATTTTTCATCGTGACCTGAGCGTCGTCGCAGCGGTTTGGGCAATGCTGGCCGTGGGAAGCGGAGTCCGGGCTGTGGCGGACGAACTGGTAAGCGGCGCCAAGCTCCCCTGGAACCCCGATAAATCCTGGATAGGGCTCGTTGCCTTCGCATTGGCAGGGGCGCCCGCCGCATGGTTTCTCGCCGAATGGGCGCTGGCTCCGCCCGCGCGCCCAAGCGGTTTGTTCGCCATTTCAGCCCTGACGGCCGCCCTCGGCGCGGTGATGGAAAGTCTGCCCATGCGGCTCCATTCGAGTTACGCCGATTCGCTCCTTTGCGGCGGCTTCATGTCTTGCCTGATTCTTTTCAATCACTGGGCATGGGCGGGAAACCTGCCATTTCTCCGCCTCCGGATTTTATTGGCGATAGTGGTCTCGTTAATTTTCGCGCTCGGAGCATACTTTCTTCGTCTGGTTGACCGGTCGGGCGCCATCGCGGGGTTCTTACTCGCCGCAGCCATCTACCTCGGCTACGGCTACAAAAGTTTTCTCGTGCTCTTTGCATTTTTTCTCCTCGGCTCGGGGGCAACGCGCCTCGGCTATGCCTCGAAGGCCGCGGTTGGCATCGCCGAGCGGCGGGGGGGGGCGCGCAGTTGGCGGGAAGCGCTGGCCAACGCATCGGCGGCGGCTTTCTTTGCGATGTTTTCATTGCTGACCCTCCCGCAGGCGGCTTTCCTCGCGGCGTTCGTAGCCGCTCTTGCGGAAGCCGCCGGCGACACGGTGTCGAGCGAAATCGGTCAATGGCTCTCTCCTCGCGCATATCTCATCACCACGTTCCGTGCTGTCCCCGCGGGTGAAAACGGCGGAATTTCAGCCGCCGGTTCCGCTGCCGGACTCGCTGCCGTTACTGCCATCGTTGCGTTCGGCTATGCACTGGGGATTTGCAATTTGAAGGCTGCTGTAATAGCGATGACGGCCGCGGTTTCGGGAAACTTGTTTGACAGCCTGCTCGGCGCCACACTCGAGAGGCAGGGGTTGTTGACCAACGGCATCGTCAATTTTGCCTCGACAAGCTTGGCGGGTGGTTTGGCGCTCGCCCTGGGCCTCCATTTTGGCCTATAATTCTATCGGTGAACGAGGCATCTCTTCTCATGGGCGCGGGATGACCAAAGCGGGGAATCGCGCTACGGGCGCAACGGGCTCCGCCTGTTGCGGCCCCGAGGGGTGCACGCGAGCGAACCCGGCGCACCGACTTTGGAAAATGCTGGCATGATCACCTTCGAGCAAGAACTCGTCCAAATCGGCCGCGGGGCTTTGAGGGCTGCGGGCATCACAACCCTGCAGGTAAATGTCGGCAAGCTCTGCAACCAGACTTGCCGCCACTGCCACGTGGACGCGGGCCCGACGCGCACCGAAATCATGACGCGCGAGACCGCCGAGCAGGTTGTTGCGGTGCTCGCCCGCTGCGACATCCCCGTCGTGGACATCACCGGCGGCGCGCCGGAGCTCAACCCCAATTTCGAATACCTGGTCCGCGAGGCGCGCGCGCTCGGCCGCCACATCATTGACCGGTCGAACCTCACTGTGTTTTTCGTGGAAGGGAAAGGTTACTTGCCAGAATTCCTTCGCGATCATCAGGTGGAAATAACCGCTTCCATGCCCTGCTATCTCGAGAAGAATGTGGACGCGCAGCGCGGCAAGGGCGTATACGCCAAGAGCATCGAAGCGCTCAAGTGGCTGAATCGGCTTGGCTACGGCCGGCCAGGAACCGGGCTGGTGCTGAACCTGGTTTATAACCCGCTCGGCCCATCGCTGCCGCCGCCGCAAAAACCCTTGGAAGAGG
>QHZO01000375.1 GCA_003224695.1 Acidobacteriota bacterium | reverse complement strand
TCCCCAAAGGCACGACCTCGGAAGCGGCCCGGCTGCACCAGTGCCTTTCGCGTCGCGCTGCTCAGTGCTAATTCCGCCTTGGCCAGCCCTTCCCCCCGCTCAATCGCGATTCTTGGGCCGGGGATGTTTCTTGACCCTCTTCGGCCCTTGTGTTACGGTCAATCCCGAATCCCGCGAGGTCCTCTCGCCGCGGCCCCCCATGGCGGAAATCCTCCAAGTTCATCCCGAAGACCCGTCCCGATGGGAATACGCACTGGAATACTCCACCCGGCTTATCTTGGCCGGGAAGGTGGTGGGATTTCCGACTGATACTTTCTACGGGCTCGCGGCCGATCCCTTTAATCTGGCCGCGGTCAGCGAGGTGTTCCGCATCAAGCGTCGGACGCCGGAGCGGCCGCTACCATTACTGGTAGCCTCGCTCGACCAGGCAGCCGATCTCGCCCTCGATCCTCCGCGCCTGTTCTTCACCCTGGCAGAGAAATTCTGGCCAGGACCGTTGACGCTGATCGTGCCTGCCTCTCGACTTGTCCCATTCAAAGTGACGGCAAACTCGGGCAAGGTTGGGCTCCGGTGGCCGAGGGCGCCGTTGGCCGTTGCCATGATCGCGGCCGCAGACCGTCCCTTGACCGGGACGAGCGCCAACATCTCTGACCAGCCGGCCTGCTCGACGGCCTCGCAGGTGGAAGCTCAGCTCGGCAGAACCCTTCCGCTGATCGTGGATGGCGGGCCGACGGAAGGAAAACTTCCCTCCACGCTCGTTGATTTGACCGCCTCTGGCGGCCGCATCCTTCGCCACGGCGGCATTCCTTGACGGCGGGCAAATTTCCCGGAAGCCCTTGGAGCGACCGGTCGGCGAGCAGCGCGAAGGCCATGGCCTCTTTGGCGTCCACCGGCAGGCCGTAATCGTCCGAGAGGCTGATGTGCAACTGGGGAAGGAGCTCGCGAAGCCGCCGGACGAGCAAGCGGTTGTGCGCTCCGCCGCCCGAGACGATGAGCCGCTGGACGCTTACCTTCGGGAAGACGAACCGCTCGAGCGCGTCATAGACCGAGCGCACAGTCAGCTCCGTCGCGGTGCGCAGCAGGTCCGGGCGCGATCGCCCGCGACCGCGGAAGTAAGCATCGAGGAATGGCTTGCCGAATTGTTCCCGCCCGGCGCTCTTGGGCGGCTCTCGCCTGAAAAATGGAAACCGCCGCATCCGTTCGAGCAGCGGCTCGATGGCTTTCCCGCCCGCAGCCCATCGCCCGCCCGCATCGTAGCTCTTTCGGCCCTTGGTGAATTGCCGGACCAATCCATCTATCACCATGTTGCCCGGCCCGGTGTCAAAACCGACAACTTGGCCTGCCTCGGCGTTTGCGGGGATCACGGTGACGTTCGCAATCCCGCCGACGTTCAACGCCACGACGCCTTCGCGTTTTTGGCGCAGCAGGAGGTAATCCACCATCGGCACGAGCGGCGCGCCCTGGCCGCCTGCCGCCATGTCGGCGGTTCGGAAGTCGGAGACGACCGGAACGCTGGTGCGCTCGGCGATAACCGCGGCTTCGGCGATCTGCAACGTGTGCGAGGAAGGCAAATTCCAAAAATCCTTGACCGGCTTGCCCTTTTGCAGTGCCTTCAGAAGCTTGCGACCGATGCCATAGTCGAACGAGATGAAGTACATCTCGCCTTCAGGATTCCTCCTCTTGAATTTCCTCTGCGTGGCGTCGAGTTCCGGCCTGAGCTTTGCGAATTCCCCGAGGAACTCAAGCGCCGGAAGCGGCCCCGACCTTGCGTAATGGTGGATTGTCTGGCCGTGCGAACCGATGACCGACACACGCTTGGGAGAGATGCGGGCTTTGCGGCATACGCCGAGCGCAGCCTCGGCGAACGCCTCGCCAAGCATGAAATTGAGCCCCGAAATCCCCTCGGCAAACGTGGGCTCGCCGCCCGCGACTCGCAGCAGTTGGTCCTCGACCTCCTTTGGATACGGCAGCGTGTGAAACGCCACGAGCCGCACCTTCGGGTGATCCGCCGTTGCGCTGATTCGCACCAGCGCCGCGTCCACGCCGTCCATCGAAGTGCCGGACATCAGCCCAACCGCCAGGCGGCTCTTGCCCGCGGCATGTTCAGGCATCGCGAGATACCTCAGGAAGAAATTCTCTCGAGAACTCCCCGGTGCGCTCCTCCAATTGCTTCCACGTGGAGGGCGCAAGCTTGCCCGACGGAAGGGCAAGGCGCCGCTTCGCCGCCCGAATCCGCTCGAGGGATTGCTCGATTCGTTCGGCCGAGAGCTTTCCCGTTACGAGTGCGGCCTTCACCTCTTGCCGGGCAATTTCGAGCGGTTCTCCTTCATCCACCACTAAAAGGTCGCATCCGGCGTTCAGAGATTGAACCGCGGCTTGTCCGACATCAGGCATTCCAGCCGCCGACTCGAGTTCGTACGCGAGCGCGAGTCCATGATAGCCGAGTTTCTGCCGAAGCAGGCCGGTGACAACGGCTGTGGAAAGGGAGGCGGGGCGCGGATGGTCGAAGTCGTAAGCCTTGTAGGCCGCGGAGCTGATCAGGGCCATGGGAAGTCGAGGCAGCAACTCCCGGAATGGAACCAGGTCCTCGCGCCACAAATCCGCCATGGGCTTGGCGCTGGTGGCCAGCCCGTCGCGAAGAAGGGCGCTTACGCTGCCCCAGCCTGGAAAATGCTTTCCGCAAGCGAGGATATGTCGCCGCTCGAGTCCGCGCACAAACGCCCGGCCACATTCCGCGGCTCGATTCGGATCGGAGGCGAATGTCTGCGCGCCCCACGATTTTTCTGCGAAGGAGGTTGAGAGGTCAAGGCGTGGTGCGAAGTTCGTATTGAATCCGAGAAGTCTTAGCGCTTCGCCGGATAGTTCCCCGAGGCGTGTTACGGCAGACAGGCCCTTGGCTGCGGCGGCGCTCGGCGAGGGCAGCGGTGGAAGAATTCCGCTGAGAAGATCGTTTGCCCCGCCTTCTTGCCGAACGGCCAGAAAGGGAGGATGAGGGAGATGGTGAAATATTCTAACCAGGAGTTCGCAAATTGATTGAGGAGAGCGCGGAAGAGGTTCTGAGAGCAAGACACCGCCTGGAGCCGAATGGCGCAACGCGCGGCCGAGCGATTCGGTCCAGCGGCTTTCCCCGAGCCTCAGGAAGAAGAGTTGGCCGATCTGGTCCTCTTGCCATGCCTTCACGGCTTGATCTGCTTTTTCAGCTCCGCGAGCAAGTTCAGCGCCTCGAGGGGTTTCATGTTGTCGAGGTCGGCGTTTTCGACGGCGCGCACAACCTCGGAGTTCAAGGGTGTGAAGATCGTGAGTTGCATGGGTCCAGCGCGGCCATCGCCTTCGCGGGCCCGGAGGCTCGCGCTTAGACTTCGTTCGCTCCGCTCGTGCTGGTCCAGAATTTCGCGCGCCCGGGCAACGACGGCCGCGGGAAGTCCGGCGAGACGCGCCACCTCGATGCCGTAACTCTTGTCGGCGCTGCCGGGGGCGACTTTGCGCAGAAAGACGATGTTTGAACCGGCTTCCTTGACCGCCACGTGATAATTCCGCACGCCGGGAAGCAGGCCGCCGAGCTCGGTGGGCTCGTGGTAGTGCGTCGCGAAAAGGGTCTTGGCGCGCGTCCGAGACTGCAACTGTTCCACGACGGCCCAGGCAAGAGCCAGCCCGTCAAAAGTCGCCGTCCCGCGGCCGATCTCGTCGAGCAAGATCAGGCTGCGCGGCGTGCCGGTGTTGAGGATGGAGGCGGTCTCGGTCATTTCGACCATGAACGTGGAGCGGCCGCGCGCCAAATTATCGGAGGCGCCGATGCGCGTGAAGATGCGGTCAAAGACGCAAAGTTTGGCCCGCTCGGCGGGAACGAAACTGCCCATCTGCGCCATCAGCGCGATCAGCGCCGTCTGGCGCAGATAGGTGGACTTGCCGCCCATGTTCGGCCCCGTGATGATGAGGATGAGGTCCGCCGAGGAATTCATGTAGAGGTCGTTCGGGACGAACCGGCCGCCCTCCTCGCCGCCGATGCGCTCGATGACGGGATGGCGGCCCTTGATAATGACCATCTCACCGTCGTCGGAGAATTCCGGGCGACGGTAGTCGCGGTCGGCGGCCAGCTCCGCGAAGCAAGCCAGGACGTCGAATTCGGCCAGGGTTCGCGCCGTTTGGCGGATGCGCCGTGCCTCGGCCGCGACCCGGCGGCGGATCTCGACAAAGAGTTCGCGTTCAAGCGCCTGGCTGCGCTCGTCGGCGTCGAGA
>QHZO01000374.1 GCA_003224695.1 Acidobacteriota bacterium | reverse complement strand
AATTCAAAGGGTCATTGGCCGGTTAAAAAATTATGCAAGGCGGGCGCCCGGCTGCGTTCTCTCCTCGAAAGCGGCAGGAGAATCCGTAGGCCGACGGAGCGGAGCCGAAGGCGGCGCGGGGTTTGGCCGCAATCAAAGCACGATTCTCCGTGTCCTGTGTGCCTCGCTTGCTCTAACACTGAGTTCACGGAGCGCCTCTGCGATCTCTGTGTTCAGGCTTATCCCACCGCAGAGGACACGGAGGCAGCGTCGAGCTGAGTGAAATCTTCGCGGCGAGGGAAGAACACGCTAAGTTGTCCTACAAGGAGGTCACGCATGAGATCCAACAAGACACATATCGCATGTTCGCTTGCAACCATCGGGCTTGCACTCGCCGCTGCTCTGGCCATCGCCCCGCCGCGGGCGCTGGATGCCGGTCCGGCCGTCAGCCGACGGATCGACGTCGAGAGCATCCGCGAAAGCTGGCGAGTTCTCGATCCCATCACCGCCGGCAACCTTACGATTTACCCCGTCGTATCCAACCTCAAAGCCGACTCGTTCGAATTCCTGACACTCGACGATGGCGTAGCGTCGGGCGAAGTGCGCATCGCCGAGCGTGGCGCCCTTGAAAATGGGATGATCCGCCGCCGGCCGACGCGTCGCTGGCCTCCGGTCGAGACCGACGTCGTCCCCTCCGAATACCAGGGCGCGAGCGTCAACGAGCTGGTGCTGGTGAATGGTTCGTCGAGGCCCTTGATCCTGCTGGCCGGAGAAGTGGTCTCGGGCGGGAAGCAAAATCGCATTATCGGCACGGACTTGATCGTTCCGCCGAAAAGCGATCCGGTCCCCCTCACGGTGTTCTGCGTCGAGCACGGCCGCTGGACTTCAGGGGCGACGGGATTCAGCGCTGCCAAGGCTATGGCACAACCGGGTATCCGCGCCGAAGCCGAGTTCTCGAAAAACCAGTCGGGCGTCTGGGCGAGGGTCGAGAGCACGGGGCAGGCGGCGGGCGTGGCTTCTCCCACCCAAAGCTATATGGACATCGTGGCCAGCCCCAAGACCGCGCGCGCCATGGAAGCGGTGGCGATTCCCATCGAGCGCGAGCTCGAGCAGGAACTCCACCGAGCCGTTGGGGGAATGGGCGCCGTGGGTGTGGTGGTGGCCATTCACGGCCAACTGGTTTGGAGCGATGTGTTCCCGAGCGCGGAGCTGTTTCGCAAATATTGGCCGAAGCTGCTGCGCTCTTACACCGTCGAAGCTCAGAACCAAGCCATCGAACGGAAGTCTCCGCCGAGCGTCAAGGAGGCCGAGGCCTTCCTCGAGGCCATGCGCGGGCACGTGACGGTGGAATCGGAGCCCGGCGTCTATCGGCGCACCAAGATTTCCGGAAGCGGTTTCCAAATCGAGGCGCTCGAAGCTTTCGACGGGAAGGCCGACTCCGGCCTGCTCATTCACTACAACAAGATGGCTCGCGACTGAATTCGCGCGAAGAGGACCTTCGACGCAATCGCCGGGGGCAGGCCCCCGCCCCTATGGCCTTCCCACAGCGATTTTTTTTGTTGCACCCTCGCCAGGATACTTGTTATGGTCATAACCCTCAGATATGGCTGTAACGAAGAATTCGGGTCGGCGGACGCCTTGGCTGCTGTTCATTTTCCAGCTCCCTGCGCGGAAAGCGAGCCAGCGCGTGAGCGTCTGGCGAAAACTTCAGAAATACGGAGCGCTTTCCTGGAAGAATTCCGCCTACATTCTGCCTCACTCGCCGTCGAACTCCGAGAAATTCCAATGGCTGGCCGCCGAGGTGCGCAAGACATACGGGGAAGCCTGGGTAGTCGAAGTGGCGCGCATCGGAGGCTGTTCCGACCGGGAGCTGGTTGGTCTCTTTAATGAGGCTCGGGCCAGGGACTACGAGGCGCTGATTAGGCAGGCCCGCCGCGCTTTGCGCCCGGCAGGGCGAAGGGCACGGGGAGGCGAATTCGCGAGATTCAACCGCCGCCTGCGGGACATTCAGGCCATTGATGCGTTCGATTGTCCGCGGCGGAAAGAGGCGGAGAGCCTGCTCAAGGAACTGGACGCGCGGTCGACGTCGGCGCGGCCCCGCCCGAGCATGGCGAGTCCGAGGAAGCCATCCGAATTTCGCCGGCAAGTGTGGATAACGCGGCCTCGACCTGAGGTCGATCGGGTCGCTTCGGCTTGGCTCATCCAAAACTTCATTGACCCCGGGGCCCGCTTCGTCTTTGCCGCGGACGCCGACGTCCGCCCGCGAGCGATTCGCTACGATATGTTCGAGGGAGAATTCACCCATGTCGGCGACCAGTGCACTTTCGAAGTGTTGCTCGATGAATTCGAGCTCACGGATAAGCGCCTGCGACGCATTGCCCAAATGGTGCATGACGCGGATCTCGAGGACGGGAAGTACGGGCGGCCTGAGGGGCGCTCCTTGGACTTGGTCTTCAAAGGATGGGCGAAGATGGGTTGGCGGGATGAGGAAATATTGAGGCAGGGATTCAAGCTCTACCAAGGCTTGTACAGAGCGCTCGGGGCATAAATCGAAGGGCCTAGCACCCCCCGGAGAGCCCACCGACTTTCAGGAGGCGAATCCAGCTGTGAGGAATCCCACAAGAGAATTCGTTAAGATCGCGGCATTGGCCGAAATTCTTTTTGTTTCCCCCTTTTCAGGCCGAGCCGCTCCGCCGAAAGGACCCCTGCCTAAGAGGTTCACGTTGGAGCAGGCGGTTACCTTTGCCCTGACGAATTATCCCGCGATCCGAGTGCGGCTGGAGAGGCTCGCCGCGACACGGGGTCAGGTGGAGCTCGCGAGGACGGCCTATCTGCCCCGGACCGATACGCTCTGGCAGTTGAACCGTGCCACCGCCAACAATATTTATGGCTTGCTTCTTCCGCAGAGCGTTCTCCCGCCGATATCCGGCCCCGTCTTGGCCAGTGCCACCGGCCGCAGCGTGTGGGGCAGCGGTGCGGGAGTGCTTTTTTCCTGGGAGCCATTTGATTTTGGCTATCGCCGCGCGGAGGTGAACATCGCCCGGGCGGGCGAAGCGGGCGCGCGCGCCGAAGTCGAGCTGACCCGCCTGGACGTGGGCACGGCGGCCGCCAATGCCTTCCTTTCTCTTTTCGCCAACGAACAGGTCGTGCGCGCGGCCGAAGCCAACGTGGCGCGGCGCGAAGCCTTCGCCAAATCCGTGCGCGTTCTGGTCACAAATGGGCTCCGGCCGGGCGCCGACGGCTCGCGGGCCGATGCCGAGCTGGCGGTGGGGCGAAATCAACTGATCGAAGCGGAGACGGCGGAGAACGTCAGCCGCGCCGAGCTTGCCAACATCTTGGCAAGCTCCGGGACGACGATCGAGATAGATGGGTCTCAACTCCT
>QHZO01000373.1 GCA_003224695.1 Acidobacteriota bacterium | reverse complement strand
TTGCTTCTGATTTCTGATTTCTGATTTCTGATTTTCCGCCAACGACAGCACCGCTCCCTGCCGCGTCAAAAACACCGTATAGCCCAAGCCTCGCGCCAAAAAATCCACCTGCCCGTCCGTCTGCCCCACGTTCTCCTCGAATCGTAAAGGTTGGCGAGCATAAAGACCGAGCACCTTGTCGCGAGAATTATTTTCTGCGGGGCTCGGGGCCGGCACGGCGCGGCCCGTCAACCGACGGACGGGCGCCTCCGGCCCGACCAATAGGGACAACATCAATGCCCCGAATGCGCCCTTTCGGAGAAGGGCCCCAGTCCCGTTGCGCGGGAAGATGCCAGAGCGGCTTGCTTCCACGATAGTTCCTCCCAGAAAAGAGTTGCGCGCCGGTAAGCTTCAAGCTCGCCGGCGCAGGCTGCCCTAACCCGGCGCCACCGCCAAATTGACGAACGCTGGCCTGACGATCTGCGCATTGCTGCCGATCGTGCCGATGATGACGATCGTGTAATTTCCTGTCGGTGTCCCCACGATCGCCGGCGTCACGCTGAGACCGTTGTAGTAGGTCTGGCAACCAAGCCCCAATAGCAACCAGGAAAGCAAGACCGCGCAAACCACTAGGGCCGAATGGAAACGAAGACGAGTCTTCCACCCTGCCCACACACCCTTGGTCACGAGAGATGTGCCGAACAGGGTGAGGACCAATGATCCCGCGACAACCCATAGAAGCCAAGGGCCGCGAGCCCCAGGGCCCTGCTCCTTTCGTTTCCCCACTCGCCACAAACTTGCCTTTGGCGTCTGCGTCGTCGTCGCCACGGACAGCGTGGAAGTGGTGGCGACGGAATTGTCCAAAGTCACACCCGGCGGGTTGAAAGTGCACGTCGTGCCCTGCGGCAACGTCCCGCAACTGAGCAGAACCACCTGATTGAATCCGTTCGAGGGCGTCACGGTAATTGTATAAGTGGCGGTTTGCCCTGCGCTGACGGCATTAATAGGGGGGTTGGGCGGCGTAGTGGTCAGGGAAAAATCCGAAAAGAAAATGTTCAAGGTAACAGCCGCGGTTTGGGACGCGGCCGTCCCCGTCACCGTGATGCTCAAAGGGTTGGGCGAGTTTGCAGAGAGCGAATTTACATTCACCATGCTGGTTTGTCCGCCATTGATCGAGGAGGGGTTGAACGAGCAGGTGACGCCCCCGCCCGAGCTGCAACTAAGTGCGATCAAAGAGGTGAAGGAACTGGGGGCCGCGGCGGCTATCATAAAAGTCGTCGAAGTGCTGCCGATCAGCAGGACTGACGACGTGGCGCTCGCGGAAAGGGAAAACTGCGGAGTCCCGCTTCCGGAGAGCGTGACCGCGCGCGAGCCACCCGTGGAGTCGCTGATGGTCAGCGAACCCGTAACGCTGCCTGACTTCGTGGGCGTGAAGGTGACACTGGCGGTGCAACTGGCGCTCACGTTGAGAGTGACGGGCAACGTCCCGCAGGTGCTGGTTTCCGTGAACCCGCTCGTCGCCAGAATATTCGTAATTTGAATGGCCACATTGCCCGTGTTGGTTATGCGCACGGTCTGGGCCGAGCTGGTAGAGTTGATCATGGTCGGGGGAAAGGTCAGGCTGGAGGGCAACACGGTGAAAGAACTCACCGGATAGGCTCCGGTCCCGGTCACAGTGATGATTTGGGGGCTCCCGCCGGCGTTGTCAGAGACGGCGATCTGGTCGGTCGCGCTGCCGGTGGTAGTGGGTGTAAAGGCGACTTGAATCGAGCACGTACCGCCTCCCCCAGGCACAAACGTGCCGCAATTGCCGGTCCGGGAACAGGCGCCGGCGACCTTGGTGATGCTGGAGATACTGAGGTCCGCGCTGCCCTCGTTAATCAACAAGACCGTTTTCTGGCTGCTCGGGATGTTAAGCGCTTGGTTGCCGAAATTGATCTGCTGTGGCGTCAGGGCGACGGCCGGAGAGTCCGCATTGAGCACTCTTGCCACGAAGGCATTGTCGCTCGTGCCCACGCCGACGT
>QHZO01000372.1 GCA_003224695.1 Acidobacteriota bacterium | reverse complement strand
CGCCGCTCATAGAGCGGCGTCGCCGGTGACAGGCCGGCGCTCGAACGGTCATTCAAAGCGCAGCGCCGCCATGGGATCGATCCTAGTCGCCCGGCGCGCGGGGATGTAGCTTGTGAGTGCCGCCACCGTGCTGAGTACAAACGTCACCGCCGCGAAGACGAGCGGATCGCTTGCGCCCACTCCGAACAACATGCTGTGAAGAAGCCGGGCAAGGGCGAAGGATGCCGCGGCTCCCGCCGCAAGGCCGACCCCAACGAGCATCGCCGCGCGTCCGAATATGAGGCCCAGAACCTGATTTCGAGTTGCGCCGAGAGCTACGCGGACGCCGATCTCCCGCGTCCCCTGCGCCACCCAATACGACACCATGCCGTAAATTCCGACCGCGCCGAGGCCCAAGGCCACGAGAGCGAAGCCGCCGAGCAGGACCATCGAGAGCTGGCGCGTGGCCAGCCGCGATGCCAGGTGATGGTCCATCGTGCTGACCTCGGCAATCGCCTGCTCACGGTCGGCGCTGGCGACGGCGTTGCGCAGGGCCGAAGTCAGCGTGAGCGGGTCTCGGACGGAGGCGCGAACAACCAGGTCGTATCGCAGTTGCGGCGTGCCCCGCTGCGCGAACGGCGTGTACACGGTCGGGACCGTTCGCACGTCAAGCCCGTATTGCTTCACATCGCCGATGACGCCCACCACCGTCAGCCAGCGCGAATCCGCCGTCTCGGGGCCCGCCAATTCCTTGGGATCGCCGAGCCGGATGCGCCTGCCGATTGGATTCTGCTTCGGCCAATTGCGGCGAGCGAACTCCTGATTGACGATCGCCACCGGCAAGGAGCGCTGATTATCCGCCTCCGTGAAGGCGCGCCCGGCGACCAACGCAATCTGCATCGTGGCAACGTAGTCCGGGCCAAAGAAACCGATCTCAGTATCGGGGATCTGGCGCTGCTCCTCGGCCCGCATGCCATCGAGAAGATAGTCGGTATCCCATTCGTTGCCGCTCATCGGCAACGGCATCACCGCGGAGGCGGCGGTCACGCCCGGAATGGCGCGGATATTCCGCATGGCTTCGCGGTAATACGCTTCCACATCGGAAACGGACTTGTACTGATTCGCCGAAAGGATGATGCTTGCCGTCAGCAACCGGTGAGGGTTGAAGCCGGGCTCGACCTCCATCACGCGCTGGAAGCTGCGAATCAGGAGCCCCGCGCCGAACAGCAGCGCGAGCGAGAGCGCCACTTGCCCGACGACGAGCGCGTCGCGCACGCGCCGCTGGCGCCGGCTGAGCGATCCGCGCTCGCCTTCCTTCAAATCGGGCTGCACCCCGGGCGCGGGCGCGTGAAGCGCGGGGACGATCCCGAACAGAATGCCGGTCAGGACCGCGACGGCGAAAGTGAATCCCAGCACCGCGGGGACCATGCGAACTTCGGCGACGCGGGGCAAGGAATCCGGGGCCGCCGCGACCAAGGTAGAAGTGCCCCAAAGCGCGAGCAACACGCCGAGGGCGCCTCCCAAAAACGACAGCAAAACGCTTTCGGTAAGGAACTGCCGCAACAGCCTCGCGCGCGACGCTCCGACCGCCAGCCGAATGGCCAGCTCGCGAGTCCGCGCCGATCCCTTCGCCAGCAAGAGGTTCGCGACATTGCTACAGGCGATGAGAAGCAACAGGCCTACGGCCGCGAGCAGAATCAGCAAGGGTTCGCGCACGTCCCCCACCACCCACTCGCGCATGGGAACCAGGCTCGCCCAATTCTTCGCGTTGGTCTCCGGAAACTGTCGCTGTAAAGTCTCTGCCACTCGGTCCATGTCCTTCTGAGCCTGCTCCAAGGTCATGCCCGGCTTCAGGCGGGCGACGGCGTACGTCCCGGCATGCGCATACCGGTTTTCCCAGAATGCCGGATCTTTTGTCAGTCCGATCGAGACCAGCGCGTCCGGCACGTCATCGTTGTATGAAAAAGTCGGCGGCAACACACCGATCACGATGTAGAGCTCGCGATCCAGGCGGATGGCTTTGCCGACCACCGCCGGGTCGCCGCTGAACCGTCTTTCGAACAAGCGGTCGCTCAGGATGACCACCGGCGCCGCTGAACGCTGGTCGTCCCGCTCG
>QHZO01000098.1:5162-6488 GCA_003224695.1 Acidobacteriota bacterium | reverse complement strand
TTGACCTGATAGGGGATTTCGGTGATGACGATTTGCTGCTTCTCTTTGGTCGGGCGCTCGATCGCGGCCTTGGCGCGCATGGTGAACTGGCCGCGCCCGGTGCGATAAGCTTCGCGGATGCCGCGCTTGCCGTAGAGGAACGCGCCGGTGGGGAAGTCGGGCCCCGGCACCAGCGACAATACTTCGTCGAGCGAGGCCGAAGGCTTGTTGATGAGAAGAATAGCCGCCTCAATAATTTCCGTCAGATTGTGCGGCGGGATTTTCGTCGCCATCCCCACCGCGATGCCGTCCGAGCCGTTGACGAGCAAGTTCGGCACGCGCGTCGGCAGCACCGTTGGCTCTTCCGTGGACTCGTCGAAATTGGGGACGAAGTCCACCGTCTCTTTCTCGATGTCCGCGAGCAGCTCCTCGGCCATGCGCGCCAGGCGGCACTCCGTGTAGCGGTAGGCCGCCGGGGGGTCGCCATCCACGGAGCCGAAATTCCCCTGGCCGTCAATCAGCGGGTAGCGCATGTTGAAGCTCTGCGCCATGCGGACCAGGGTGTCGTAAACGGCCGCGTCGCCGTGCGGGTGGTATTTCTTGATGACCTCGCCAACCACGCCCGCGCACTTGATGTAGCGCTTGTCGGAGGTGTTGCCCTCCTTGTACATCGCGTAGAGAATGCGGCGATGCACGGGCTTCAGGCCGTCGCGCACGTCGGGCAGGGCGCGCCCGATGATTACGCTCATCGCGTAATCGAGATACGACTTCCGCATCTCGTCTTCAATATTAACCGGCTGCTCGCGCGCGGTCCCGCTTGGGGGGCCCTGCGGCGGCTCGGGCGGCTCGCCCGGCGGTGTCGGCAGTTCTTCGTTCGCCATCAATTAGCTCCCGTATTTTTGTGTGCTGTAATCCCGAACCTTCCGGCTGTCATTCTGAGCGCAGGGAAGAATCTCCGCATTTTCCGAAATGCCGGGATGCTTCGTTTCGCTCAGCATGACAAGACTCGACGCGCCTTCCGTAGCCCCTCAGACATTCTTCCGTGGCATTTCTCCCCGGAGATACCTCGCGGTGCGAATTTTCTTCAGCCAAGCGTGCACGTCCTTCATGTCCTCTCGATCGACCCAAATCCCAACGGAAGGGTGGTCGGCGATGCTTTTGCGCCTTCGCCTACCACGGGCTGCCGGCGGGGTTGCCTCTCGGTTCGGAGTCTTATTTATTGGCATTCAGCCTGCCCCGGCTGAGAAAATCTAAACCATAATCTTACCACTGCTCGGAAGCGTCGTCCTTGAGGCTCGGTGAGCGATCTGGAAGAAAGTTACTGTCTCACCGGTAAGCGACACTGCG
>QHZO01000098.1:0-5145 GCA_003224695.1 Acidobacteriota bacterium | reverse complement strand
GCAAGCGGAACTCTTCGCCTTGACCTTTGAGCCGCTTGACGTCGCCACTCCCGGTCTTAGCGAAGCGGTGGAGGGCGGTGAGAACCCGCATGGCCGTCTCACGGTCCAGGCGCCTGACATCGGCGCGTGCCGGCTCGGACCACACGATCTTTTTCACTTGCGGTCCTTGATGTCATCCGGGGTTAGACCGAATTCGGAGAGAACTTTTTCGTGCGGGATTCCCTGACCGTTGCGCTTTTCAAACCAGCTTTTGGATTTGGCCACAGCTCGACGTTCATCCTCAGTTTCGTCCTCGTCATCGAGGGGTGCTGTTGCCAGCGCCCGCGACGTTGCATCAAGCAGCATGAATTGGACGAGGCTGATTAGAGCGCGCAACTGCCCGGGCTCAAGCCGGTCAATCAGTTGATGCGCTTGCTGCTTTTCGTCTGACAGCTCGACCGACATTATGCCCCCCTCTTACGTGAGAAACGTAATCCTACAAAAAGTATATCACGCCGCATACGGGGACCTTGACTCTAGATGTCGAGGTTCTTCACGTCCAGGGCGTTTTGTTCGATGAACTGGCGGCGGGGCTCGACGGCTTCGCCCATCAGGGTGCTGAAGATATCTTCGGCGGCCTCGGTGTCCTCGGCGCGGACTTGAAGCAGCACGCGCTGTTCGGCGTCCATGGTGGTTTCCCACAGTTGCGTGGGATTCATTTCGCCGAGGCCTTTGAAGCGCTGGACGGTGAAGGATTTTTTCCCGAGCGCCATGACGTGCTCGAGCAGTTGCCGGCGGTGGTCGATTGAAACCTGGACCCCGTTCGCGGAGATGACGAAGGGCGGGCGGTCGAAGGAGGCGACGCGCCGGTGGAGATCGAGCAGGCGCCTGTAATCGCCTCGGCGGACGACCTCCCAATCCACAGTGCGCTCGCTGAGGGTTTCGCTCGAAGTGCTGAGCGTGTAGAGGCCGTGCTCCTCGTCGCGGGTGATGGCGGTCTGGAAGCCCTCGGCCTTCAGGTCCTTGGCGACCGCTTCGAGCTTGGTCTTCGACTCGAACTCGCTTTTCTTTTCGAGTTCGGCCTTGAGCAGCGCGTTCAAGGGCCGCGCGTCGCCCAAGCGTTTGGCGAGCCGGTCGAAGAGCTCGTCGTACTCCCCGAGCTCCATCAGAAACTTCGTCAGCTCGCCGCCCTCGAGACGCGTCTTCTTTTTGCCGTCGCCGATTTCGACCGCGTGGTCTTCGGTGGCGCGCTTCATCACTTCGCGGCGGAATTCCTTTTCATCGCGAATGTAGCGGACGCTCTTGCCCTTGCGGATCAGATAGAGCGGCGGCTGGGCGATATAAACGTGGCCGCGCATAACCAGCTCGGGCATTTGGCGGAAGAAAAACGTCAGCAGGAGCGTGCGAATGTGCGAGCCGTCCACGTCCGCGTCGGTCATAATAATGATTTTCGAATAACGGAGCCTGGCAATATCAAAATCATCTTTGCCGATGCCCGTGCCGAGGGCGGTGATGAGGGCGCGGATTTCCTCGTGGCCCAGCATCTTATCCACGCGCGCCTTTTCGACGTTCAGGATTTTGCCGCGCAAGGGCAGGATTGCCTGCGTGCGGCGGTCGCGGCCGCTTTTGGCGGACCCGCCGGCCGAATCGCCCTCCACCAGAAATATCTCCGCGCGCGCGGGATCGCGCTCCTGGCAGTCGGCGAGCTTCCCGGGCAGGCCGCCGGAATCGAGCGCCCCCTTGCGGCGCGTCAGCTCGCGCGCCTTGCGCGCCGCCTCGCGAGCGCGCGCCGCGTCCACGGACTTCGAGCAGATTTTCCGCCCCACCGCCGGGTTCTTCTCAAAATGCTCCATGAGCTTCTCGTAAACGAAGCTCGCGACGGTGGACTGGATGTCGCTGTTGAGTTTGCCCTTCGTCTGCCCCTCGAACTGCGGCTGCGAGAGCTGGATGCTGATGACGCCCACCAGGCCCTCGCGCACGTCCTCACCCTGAAGGTTTTCCTTCATGTCCTTGAACAGGCCCTGGTTCTGGCCAAACTGATTGATGGCGCGGGTGAGCGCGGAGCGAAACCCCGAAAGGTGCGTGCCGCCGTCCACGGTGTTGATGTTGTTGGCGAAGGAAAACACGGTTTCCGAGTAGCCGTCGTTATACTGCACGGCGAACTCCATGTGGACTTCGTCGCGCGTCGCCTCGGCATAGATCGGGGTGGCGTGCAGCACATCCTTGCTCTTGTTCAGGTGCTTGACGAACTCGGCGATCCCGCCCGTGTAGTGAAATTCCGCCTGCTTCGTGGTGCGCTCGTCTTTCAGGCGGATGGTGAGGCCTTTGTTCAGGAAGGCGAGCTCGCGCAGGCGTTGAGCCAGGGTGTCATAGTTGAATTCGATGGAGTCGAAAATCTTCGAGTCGGGCATGAAGGTGATTTTCGTGCCGCGTCGCTCCGTCTTGCCTTTCTGCGCCAGCTTCTCGGCGGGCTTCCCGCGCTCGTAGGACTGCTCCCACGTGTAGCCGTCGCGCCAAATTTCAAGGTCGAGCCATTCCGAAAGCGCATTGACCACGGAGACGCCCACACCGTGGAGGCCGCCGGAAACTTTGTAGGAGCTGTTGTCGAATTTTCCGCCCGCGTGGAGCACGGTCATGACCACCTCGGCGGCGGAGCGCTTCTCCTCTTTGTGCAGGTCTACAGGGATGCCGCGGCCGTTGTCCACGACGGTAACGGAATTGTCCGAGTGCACGGTGACGTCAATCTTGTCGGCCTCGCCGTTCTGGGCCTCGTCCACGGAATTGTCCACCACTTCCCAGACCAAATGGTGGAGGCCCATCGCTCCCGTGGAACCGATGTACATCGCGGGCCGTTTCCGCACGGCCTCGAGGTCGCCCAGGACCTTGATGCTGTCGGCGTCGTATTGCTCGTTTCCGCCGTTTCTTTTATCTTTAGCCAAAAAGGTTATTGCCCCTTTCTAATTGTACCAATGATTGGACGCTTGCGGAGTTCCGTCTTACCCGGATTAAGGCCGGCCCGCTTGCCGTGGGTACCCGAGGTGAGAAGTTGGAAGGAGAATAAATTGGACCCCGAGCTTTCGTGCAATGGAGATGGCTGCAACTTCCTTCCGCGGAGATCAAATCGGTGTCGGAACAAATCAGATGCGCATCGGCATAACGACGTAGCGGTAGTCAAGATCGCTGTCATCCAAGGGCCGGAACTGTCCTGCGCTTTGCTCGTCTTTGAGCTCAAGGCGGATTTTCTCCGCGCCCGTTGAAGCTACCAGGAAGTCGAGGAGATACTGATAGTCAAAACCAATTTGCAGGGGCTCGCCTTGGTAGGAGGTGTCCAAGCCCTCGTGCGCTTCGCCAAATTCGCCGCTGGAGGAAAAAATCTCCAGCTTCCCCTTGTCCACCTGCAAGCGTATGGCGCGGGACCTTTCGTCGGCGAGAAGCGCCACGCGCCGGATGGCGGCCGAGATCGCCCCCTGGTTGAGCTCGACCACTCGGTTGTTTTCTCGGGGAAGCACCGCTTCGTAATTCGGGAACTGCCCCTGGAGCATACGGGCGAGCAGCACCCGTTTCCCGAGCGAAAAGAATAGATGGTTTTCGTCCTTTGCGAGCTCCACCGCCGTCTCCTCTTCAACCTCAGAAAGCAGGTGCCCCAACTCCGCCATCCCTTTCTTAGGGATCAAGATGCGCAATTCGCTGGAAAGGCCCTTGACGGCCGCTTTTTTCTCAACCAGGGCCAGCCGATGCCCGTCCGTGGCGACCATGGCCATGGATTCCGGCTTCAAGATCAGCAGCGCGCCGTTAAGGGTGTAACGGGACTCTTCGCTGGAAATTGCGAAAATCGTTTTCGCGACCATCGAGGCGAAAAGTTTCGCGGGCAAGCTGGCCAGAGCTTTTGGAACCACCGGCAAGACCGGAAAGCTGTCTTTGGCCATGCCTACCAACTTAAACGACGAGCGCTCGCAGGTGACCTGGACCCAATGGTTTTCGAGAACTTTGAACCGCACTTCTGCATCGGGTAGTGAGCGAATGATCTCGAGCAGGCGCTTCGCCGGAATCGTTCCCGACCCTTCCTTTTTGACTTTGGCGGCGCAACTCGAGCGCATGCCCAGCTCTAAATCCGTGGCGCTGATGCGAAGGGTTTCATCGGAGGCTTCCAATAAGAGATTCGAGAGAATCGGAATGGTGGTCTTCTTTTCCACCACGCCTTGCGTCAAGTTCAACTCCTTGACGAGGTCGAGCTTTTCGGCTGAGAACTCCATATCCTTAGTATGCTACTAAATTCGTAAAAGTAGTAGTGCTGTGAATTTCTTGGAAATCTCGCAAGTCACACCAGTGAATAGATTTTTCCGAGCCCAAGCTGTGAATGTTACCGTCTTAGCTTGCCGTGGCTGTGCAAAATTCCTGCCTCAGCCAAATTCCACAAGTTTTCCGGCACGCTCCCTGTCAAGAACCTGTGAACCTCAACCCAAGCTATCGGTTAGCTTGTTGATGATCCTGTTCAAATCCCGGTCCGATTTCTTTAACTCATTGATCTTGGAGATGGAGTGAAGGACCGTGGTGTGATGCTTTCCGCCAAACTCCCGCCCAATTTGAGGGAGCGACGCGGAGGTTAGCTCCTTGGCCAGATACATGGCGATTTGGCGCGGGTAAGCAACCGCCCGGCTGTTATTTTTCGCCTTGAGCTGCGGCAAGCTCAGTTTGAATTCCTCGCACACGGCCCTCTGAATATTTTCGATGGAGATGCGCCGCTCCTGCAAATCCGTCAGATTTTTCAAGACCTCCTGCGCGAGAGGAAGGGTGATTTCTGCTCCCCTCAAGGAAGCGTAGGCGGAGAGGCGGATCAAGGCTCCCTCGAGGTCGCGGATGCTCGAGCGGATTTTGCTGGCGATGAAGAGTTGAACGCTTTCAGGGAGCACCACACCATGCACTTCGGCTTTCTTGGACAGAATGGCCATTTTGGTCTCGAGGTCGGGCGCTTGCAGGTCAGCCGTCAGCCCCCAGCCAATCCGCGAGCGCAGCCGCTCTTCCAGGCCGGTGATATCTTTGGGCAGGCAGTCGCTCGAAATCACCACTTGTTTCTGGGCCTCATAAAGGGTGTTGAACGTGTGGAAGAACTCCTCTTGGGTGCGCTCCTTGCCGCCGATGAACTCGATATCGTCAATCAGCAGGATG
>QHZO01000097.1 GCA_003224695.1 Acidobacteriota bacterium | reverse complement strand
CGCAAGATCGTCTTCCTCGACACGCCCGGCCACGAGGCCTTTACGCTGATGCGGGCGCGCGGCGCCAAGGTGACGGACATCGTGGTGTTGGTGGTGGCCGCCGATGACGGTGTGATGCCGCAAACGCTTGAGGCCATCAACCACGCCCGCGCCGCGAAAGTGCCCGTGGTGGTTGCCATCAACAAAGTGGATAAGCCCGAAGCGATGCCGGACCGGGTTCGCAAGCAACTGAGCGAGCACAACCTACTGGCCGAGGCTTGGGGCGGGGATACGGTGATGGTGGAAGTTTCGGCCAAGCAAAAAGCCAATCTCCAGTTGCTGCTCGAGATGGTGCTGCTGGTGGCCGACCTTCAGGCGTTGAAGGCCAATCCGAAGCGGCTGGCTTCCGGGACCGTGCTCGAAAGCAAGCTCGATCGCGGCCGCGGGCCTGTGGCCAGCATCCTCGTTCAGAACGGCACGCTGCGGGTGGGGGACTCGTTCATCGTGGGCGCGATTTTCGGGAAAGTGCGCGCCATGTTCGATTATCGCGGCCGGCCGATTGTCGAGGCGCCGCCCTCGACGCCGGTGGAAGTTCTGGGCCTGGAAGATGTGCCGCAGGTCGGCGACCGCCTGCAAGTGATCGAAGATGCGCTCAAGGCGCGGCAGATTTCGCTTCACCGGCTCGCCAAGCTGCGCGAGGCGGCGCTGGCCAAGAGCTCGCGACTCACCCTCGAGCAACTCCACCAGCAGCTTGCCGCAGGCGATGTCAAGGACCTTCCGCTGATCATCAAGGGCGACGTGGAGGGCTCGGCGGAGGTGCTGAATGACACGCTGTCCAAGCTCTCGAACGATAAAGTGAAGGTGAAGATCATCCATACCGGCGTCGGTGCCATCACGGAGACTGACGTGCTGTTGGCCTCGGCCTCGAACGCCGTGATCGTAGGGTTCAACGTCCGTCCGGAACGAAAGGCCTCCGAGCTTGCGCAGCTCGAGAATGTGGACATCCGGCTGCATACCATTATTTATAACGTCACCGACGAAATTAAGAAGGCCATGACCGGCCTGCTGGCTGTCACCTACAAGGAGACCACGCTCGGCCGCGCTGAGGTGCGGGAGACCTTCCGCATCCCGAAGGTCGGGACTGTGGCCGGCTGCTACGTGCAGGACGGCAAGGTTTCGCGCGAGTCGAAGATCCGCTTGCTGCGCGATAACGTGGTGGTGCACGAGGGCAAGGTCCGATCGCTCCGCCGCTTCAAGGAAGACGTGACGGAGGTGAAGTCGGGGATGGAGTGCGGCGTGGCGCTCGAGAATTTCAACGACGTCAAAATCGGTGATGTGGTCGAGTCGTTCGTCGTCGAGAAAGTGACCGAGCCCGTTCCCGTCTAGTTCGAAGTTCGACGTTCGAAGTTCAAAGCTTCGGCCGCCGAATTCATGACTTCGAACCCACAACTCCGAACCCCGAACTCCGAACAAAGTCCATGCCGCTCGGCGTCCTGACCCTGCAAATCCAACTACCTTACGCCCACTCCCTTAAGGAAAAGCGGGCGGTGGTTCAGAAGCTGCGCGGGCGTTTGCGCGCGCGCTTCAACGTGGCTGTCGCCGAGCTCGATCACCAGGACGTTTGGCAACAGGCGACGCTTGGCGTGGCTTCCGTCTCGAACAGCCAAACGATTCTTGAAGGCGTATTCCGGGACGTGCTGGCGGAGGCCGAGAGGACGCTCGGGGACGACGTCGCTTACCATTCGGTCGAATTCTTTTAGAGGTTGCTCATGCCTGCGCCGCCGCACCGCCATGAACGCCTGTCCGACCAGGTTCGCGACGAAGTGGCGGAGCTCGTAGCGGCGGAATTGAAAGACCCGCGCATCGGGCTGGCTACGGTGACGGGAGTGGAGCTCAGCCCCGATTACCGGCACGTCCTCGCGCTCGTGACCGTGCTCGGCGAGGCGGAAGAACAGAAGCGGACGCTCGAAGGGCTGGAATCGGCGGCGGGCTTCGTCGCCCACGAGCTGGCGCGGCGCCTGCGGCTGCGCCGCATGCCCGAGGTGGTTTTTGCGCTCGACCGCGACGCCCAGGAAGCGGAGAGGGTTGATGCGCTGCTGCGCGAGATGAAGGGGAAGCCGTAGGCCCTCGTCCATCGTGTCATGCTGAGCCCTTCGCTTTTCATTCCGAGCGAAGCGAGGAATCTCGCTCTGGCCGTTCAGTGTAAACTGCGCGTAGCATCCGCGCATTTTGTCGAGGACAAGAAATGCAGAGACCCTTCGCTGCGCTCAGGGTGACAGGCTTCGGACGAGTCTCGCTTTACGATGACCAGGGATTTGGGGTCCGCCTTTACGGTCTCGAATCCAGTTTTCCAGCAAGCTGAGAGGAGGCCAGAACTTGGCCGAGACAGCTCAGGAAATCTCGGGCGTTCTGGTGATGGACAAGCCGGCTGGACGCACCTCGCACGATGTCGTCGCGGCGGTACGGCGCTTGATCGGCATCCGGCAGGTTGGCCACTTCGGGACGCTCGACCCTTTCGCCACGGGCGTTCTGCCTCTTTCCGTCGGCAGGGCGACGCGTTTCTCGCAGTTTTATCTGAAATCGCGCAAAGCCTATGCGGGGACCATCCGCTTCGGTTTTGCCACGGACACGTATGATGCCACGGGCCAGCCCGCCTCCGCGCCGCCCGGGGATGCCGCTTCTCCTGCCGTCGAGCTCGACCGGAAGCGCTTGGAAGAAGTGATGCGAGAATTCACGGGCCGGATTCTTCAGACGCCGCCGTCCTTCTCCGCCAAGCGCGTGGGAGGCACGCGCGCCTACAAGCTGGCGCGCCGCCATCAGCCGGTGGAGTTGAAACCGGTGGAGGTGGAAATTTACGCGCTCGAATTGCTGGGCATCGAGGGCGAACGCGCGCGTTTTGCCGTGGAGTGTTCCGGCGGGACATACGTTCGCTCGCTCGCACACGACATTGGCCGGCGCGTCGGATGTCCGGCGCACCTCGAGGGCTTGCGGCGCACGGCGGTGGCGGAATTTTCGGAAGACAAAGCCCTGACCCTCGAAAGGCTCGAAGGCATGCGAGCCGATGGCGAGTGGCGGAAGGCGCTGATTCCGCTCGAGGCACTCTTGCCCGAGTGCGCGGAACTGGTGGTGGGCGGGCGCGAAGAGACCAATGTGCGCCACGGACATCACTTTGAGCTGGCAGCTTCCCTGCGGGCGTCGCGCGGCGACCCGCCTGGGCGAGCTCCGGCCGCCACTCTCCTGAAGATCCTTAATCCCCAGCGCCGGCTCATCGCCGTCGCGCGGCACGTTGCGGGAGCGGTTTATCATCCCGATTTGGTCCTGGTGTAGCGCCGGGCTTCAGCCCGGCACCTGCCGACCTGAAGGTCGGCGCTACTTCCGCTCCCAAACCTGGTCGCCGTCTTCGAACGTCTTGACCACCCGATAGGCCTGTCGCATCAGGATCCGTAGCGGGCCAAGATGATCTCCCGCGCGCATCGCCCGGTCCGGCAAATCTAGCCAAGGTGACCAAACCACGTAACGCACTCGTCGCACCTGGAGGCTTATGAGGGTCCGCGCGACTTGTTCTGGGCGCGTGTAGTCCGTGGGAGTCATAAAGGGGACTTCGGATGGGTTTCTCAAGCCGAGTGGAAAGTAAAGATCCGTGTCGCCGGCTTCGAAAAAGTAGTCGCCTGGCCGTGTGTGCCGGCTGACCCAGTCGAACTTTGCGTTCCGAACGGAATCGAGCAGCGCGATGCGCCCTGCCGGCGTCGTGAGCACACCGTGCCAGCCAAGTTGAGTCATGGCCGGAGAATACGCCGCTGCCGCGAGCGCCGCAATCCACAGCGCGCGCCGCATGAATCTGGCGGGGCGGCCCTCCATGCCAATCAAATACACAAACAAGATCAGCGCGGGGAGCGACGCCGAGGCAATCTTGAACCAATTAGGGGCGGAGGCAATCGCGGCGACCCAGGCGAGTCCCATGAAATTCACCAGCATCAAACGGTCCCACGGCTGGTCCGGACGGCTCCGGGCTGACTGCCTGTAGCGGGCGAAGAAAACCAGGTAAACGAGCGGCGTGAGAAGATGGATGAAGAGCCAAATGGCCAGCGCCGGAATCTCCACGAGACCCGAGAACTCCGGAATGTCCGCCATGTACACGCCGAGGTTATTGCGATCGAAAAAGGAATACCAGCGCAGGGGAAAAAGGATGGTGTCCTGAACAAACGGCCTCCACCCAGCCTGAATTATGGGTACCGCCAGCAAAGGCAGACAGGCAGCGAGATACCCGCCGAGAAGGGCAAGCTCCCCGCGGACAAGCCGCCGGCGGGGGAATTTTTTGTTGCGCCATTCCCAAATAAGAAATGCCGCGAAGCTGAGCACAACAAGAGCGCCTCGCGTCTGCGTGCATATCGTCGCAAAGCCCGAGAGCACGCCGGCGGCGAGCAGGCGCTTGACGGTTCGTTCCTGGATGAGGGTTGCGAGAGCTGCGAGCGTCAGAAGCAGGCTGAACCAATGGTGCGTGGCGTCGAGAGCGTGGGCGAAGGCGAAGCTGAGGAAAAGTGTGGCGGGCAGAAGAGCAGTCGCGCCGCGAAGCACGCGCCGCGAGACGGAAACGCCCGCCCAGGCCATTCCCGCTCCAATGATGATCAGAACGATTGCAGGAATCCACGCGCGCTCGCCGAAGATCGCGAATCTGCGAAGATAAAACCATTCGGTTCCCGGCCAAGTCAGCTCAAAGATGTCGCGGTAGAGGACTTCTCCGTGCGCCATGCGCGACGCATTCAGCAAATAGACCGGAGCGTTGTCGCCTTGATAGATGGGGACGAATGGAAGGATAAAGGTTAAAGGGTAAAGGAAGACGACTACCGCCAGCAGATACAGGAATACAACACGCCGAGGAATAAGCGCTGGTGCGTCGTTCGAGGGTTGAGTCATGGCGACCTCCCGCGATCTCCGGGAAAGTTCATCGGGAGCTCAGCTCGCCGGTCGGAACAACTCCAGGATCGCCCGAGCGGCATCGAAAGCGGCGCGGGGGCGTGCGTGCGTCAAAGCGCTTCGACGCAAGCGTTCAAGCTCATGGCGATTCGCGAGCAAACGCGAGACCGCCCAATCACACGCGCGCCGCTCGTTTCCCGGAAGGGGGTCGAAGGCAAGCATCGGCAGGCCGGAGGCGAGCGCTTCCACCACCGTGCTCGCGCCCGGCTTCGACAATGCGAGGTCGGCGGCGGCCATCCAATCGTGCATGTTTTCGACCCAGCCGAGCACGCGCCAGTTCGGCCGCCCATCGGCGAGCCGACGCATTCTTCCTTCGAGGTTTTTGTTCCTTCCCATGATGAATACTATTTCAATTGGAGCTTCGAGCTGACGCAGACTCCGAGCGATTACCTCCGGCCGTCCGGCGCCCATTCCCCCAAAAAGCATGAGTAAAAGCGGCACGTCCGGCTTGACACCGAGCTTGCCACGAATCTGCGCGCGGTCCGCGATGGGGCCGAAAGCCGGGTCAATCGGCTGACCGCTCGTGCGGATTTGTTTACGGCTGACGCCGGCGGCTTCCAGCTCCCGCGCCGTCTCCTCGGCGGCCACAATGTAGAGCCGCACCTCGGGTTGCGCCCACGGGCGGTCGGCGTCGAGGCCCGTGGGAATTGCAACCAGCTCAAACCGCGCGCCCCATTCCCGCTTCATCAAAGCCGCGAGCTCACAGGTACCGACCTCGACCGCGACCACGGCCGCAGGATCGAATTGCGCAATGAACTGGAAGAGAGACTTTGGACTGTGCTGCGCGTTCTCAATTCGCGCCCACAGGCCCGGCCAGAGCTTGAGAGGAACCAGGTATGAGTCGTAATAGAAGCGAAACCATTTCGCCGTATGTTCGAGCGCGTCGGCAATTTCGACCGTGAGCTCCGGGTCGGCGTCAAGAAGCGCCCGGCGGAGCGCCTTTGCCACGCGCTCGTGCGACGCGCCGTGATGTACCGTCAGAATGAGAATCCTTTTTTTCACCGGAGCTTTGGGCAACCGGCTTGTCGAATCCCCACCCAGCCGGCCGCACATCATTGTATCGGAGGGCCGCTCGAAACGGGGGCATTAGGCGGGGAATCGCGGTCGGGATTTCTCTTCCATAATTCGTCTCCGTCCGTAAAGGTTTTGACAATGCGGTAATGCTCGCGAAGGTAGGCCCGCAACGGCCCCAGGTGGTCGCCCGCGGGTTTGTCCGCGGGGGGCCAATCAAGCCAGGCTGACCAAAGGACAAAGCGAACGTGCTGCTTGCTGAGGCTTCGGACGATGCCTCGAACCTGCTCGGGACGCGTCCAGTCATCCGGGGTTACGACCGCGGCATAAGTGGAGTTCCGAACGTCGAGCAGATAGTATGTGTCCACGTCACCGGCATGGAAATAGGTTTCGCCAGGATGGACAACTTGGAGAAGGCATCGGTATTTTTCGTACCGCTCGTCATCATTGAAAGCGGCGCGTCCGATGGGCGTATTGAGCTCCCCGGAACTACTCGTCTGGGCAATCAACGGTTGAGCGACGGCGCTCGAAATGGCCGCGAACCAAAGAAGGCTTCGCAAAGCTTTGTTCAACTTTCCTGGCGCCTTGAGGAACCAGACAAAGATGATCAGGGCAGGGAGGGTTGACGAGGAAATCTTAAACCAGTTGGGGGTAAAAGCGATCGATGCGAACAATGAAAGTCCCATCAGGTTGATCAGCATCAGCCGGTCCCAGGGTTCCTCCGGGTGTTGCTTCGCCAGGCGAAGGTAGCGCGCGAAGAAAATCAGATACACCAAGGGGACGAGCAGGTGAATGAACAGCCAGATCGCCAGAGCGGCACCCTCGAGCCATCCAGAGAAGTCCGGCTGGTCCGCCATATAGATGCTCATATTGTTTCTGGGTATAGAAGAATAATAACGAATAGGAAGAACCCAGGTGCACTCCAAGAATAGGCCGAACCCCACTTTCCAAATGTAATAAGCCGCGAGCGGGACCACAGGCGCCAGGAAAGTTGCGGTGGCCGCGCCAAGCCGATGAAGCAGCCAGCGGCGGGGCTCCCTCCGTCTTTTGAATTCCCAGACCAGGAAGACAACGAAGGCACCAAAGGCGAAGGGGCCCCGAGTTTGAGTGAAGCAGGTCGCCACGCCGAACAGCAGCCCAGCGCCAGCCGCGCGCTCGACTGTCCTTTCTTCGATCAGGAGCGCCAACCCAGCCAACACCGCCACAATGCTGAACCAGTGATGCGTGGCGTCGAGATCCGACACAAAAACGAATGACGTGAAGGCAATGCTGGGCAAGACAACGAGAGGGCCGGTGAGCACGCGCCGCGAGATGGTGGCTCCCATCCAGGCCAGGCTCGTTCCCATGGCGACCAGGGCGGCGTTGGGAATCCACGCGCGGACGCCGAGCAGTTTGATGAGGCCGAGGTAAAAAAACTCGGTCCCTGGAAATGTAAGCTCGAAAAAGTCCCGGTAGATGACCTGACCTTCCGACATTCGAATTGCCCCGGTGAGAAAAATCGGAGCGTTATAGCCCTGGTAAATGGGCACGGCCGGCCAAATGAAGGTACATAGATAAATGACGGCCCCAAGGGCGAGAATAAGCAATGCGAGGCGGTTTTTCATGATCCCGGTTCGCGGTTGAATTGACATACTATCGCATTTGCCGATCCTTTACTTTCAAACGAACGCCGCATAACATCGCCGTCCCGCGTGCGGGAGCAAGCATGGAACTGTTTCTGCTTGGCGCTGGAATGGGCGTGGTGGGAGGGCTGCTACCGAGCCCCTTGCACTTCCTGGCCTTGGCCCTAGTGGGTCTCGGACGATGGCGGCGCGCCGTCTTCGTGTTGTGCGGCCCGCCAATCGTGGTCGATGGCGCGCTCCTCGTTGTAACCTTTTTCTTCTACGACTTCATTCTCCGAA
>QHZO01000371.1 GCA_003224695.1 Acidobacteriota bacterium | reverse complement strand
TACAAGCAGAGCAAGCGCGCGCTCGAGCTCGGCGCGCTCCCGCCCCTCGATATTTACCGGTCTGAATCCGAAGTGGCCTCGCGCCGCTTGAGTGTGATTCAGGCTGAGTACCAGTTGAAGCAGTCGGAAGACATTTTTCGTCGGACTATCGGGGCGGACCTCGATCCCTTCGTTCGCGCCCTCGACCTGGACCTCGAAGAAAAAGCCGAACCGACGGGCGAGCTGGTTTCGATGGATGTCGAGACCGCTCTAAAGCGCGCGTTGGACAACCGGCCGGAGCTCGAAGCCGAAGCCCATCAGATCGCCATAGACGAAACCAACGTGCGCTTTTCCCACAATCAGCTTCTTCCCGACCTCTCGCTCTCTTTGCTCTATACCACCAACGGCCTGGGCGGGAATGAGTTCAACACGGCCGCGACCCCGCCGGT
Organism: Acidobacteriota bacterium; assembly: GCA_003224695.1. Classification (GTDB taxonomy): domain Bacteria; phylum Acidobacteriota; class Terriglobia; order UBA7540; family UBA7540; genus Gp13-AA74. The sequence continues at coordinate 5,338 of QHZO01000371.1, read as the reverse complement.
TCTGGTGAGCCGAGGCGGGTTCGGCGACGCCTTGGGCCAGGTTTTCGGATTCGGCTTTCCCGCCTACGGATTTTCACTGCAACTGAATTTGCCCGTTCGCAACCACAGCGCGCAAGCGAACCTCGCAAACTCGCTCGTCAGCCGGCGCCGCGACCACTATTTCGACCGGCAAGAGCGCCAAGCCATCACCTTGGAAGTGACCAACGCCGTCCACACGCTGGAAGAGGCGAAACTTTCCATCGCCGCCGCGAAAATTGCACGCGACCTTACTGAAAAGAACGTCGAGGCCGAACAGCGCAAATTCGAATTGGGCTCCGAGACAATATTTTTTGTCCTGGAAGCGCAGACCGAGCTGGCGCAGGCGGAATCGGCTCTCGTCCAAGCCCAGGTCAATTACCAACTCGCCGTGCTCCAGGTCGAACATTCGACGGGCGCGCTGCTGGACCGCTACCACGTGCAGATTGCCCAGACAACTCACTGACCTTGAGCCGCAGGGGCAGGCCTTGTGCCTGCCCTCCCGCGCCCAGATAGGGGCACCCACAAGGGGTGCCCCTACAGATTGCCTATGCGTCTTTCGTTCGCGATGTAACGCGCCGCGCGGACCGCCAACGCCATGATGGTAAGCGTGGGGTTTTTTTCCGGAAAGGTCGTGAACGTGCTCCCATCCACGACAAAAAGGTTTTTCACTTCGTGCGCCTGGCCATAAGAATTGAGGACCGAAGTTCGTGGGTCGCTGCCCATGCGCACCGTTCCGGTTTCGTGACTCGCGAAGCCCGAGGGCTCGGAATCAGGCGGGAGGATAAGCCGCGAGCGGGCGGCCTCCACGATCTCCCGGCCTTTGTCCCGCATTTCTTTCCACAACGCGCGGTCGTTTGCTCCGAATCGGAAATGAATGACCGGGATGGGGATGCCGTAGGCGTCAGGCCGTGACCGGTCCACGGTGACGCGGTTTTCCGGCCGCCCCAAAACTTTGCCAAAGCCGCCCATCTGAAAAAATCCCGGCTGAAGAAATCGCACTTGCTCCTTGAATTTCTTGCCGAAGCCGGGGACGTGCCGCGCCTGGTAGGGATACATGAAGCTTGAGAACTGGACTTGGAAATGATACCCGCCGGCGAAGTCGCGCGGCTTGCCATCGAGATTAAAGCGCGGGATGTACGAGTGGTCGGTGGCGCCGTCGTTGTTGACGGGCGGGGTTCCCGCCAAATCTTCGAGGTACGCCTCGACGCCCGCCGTGACGTGGCCCGCGAGGTAGCGGCCCACGACGTCGTTCGAATTCGCGAGTCCGTTCGGGTGTTGAGGCGAGCGGGAATTGAGCAGCAAGCGCGCCGATTCGATGCTCGCGCACGAGACCGCCACAATGCGCGCGCGGATTTGCTCCTCTTGCTTTGTCTCCGTGTTGACCACGGACACGGCCCGCGCCCGCCCTTCGCGGTCCGCAAGAATCTCCCGCGCGAGGTGGTTCGGAAGCAGCGTGAAGTTGCCGGTCTTCTCGGCCTTCGGGATCATGGAGTTCGGCACCGTGAAGATGGCGCCCACGTCGCAGCCTTCCATGCAGTGGCCGCAATAGTGGCAGGGAGGACGGCCGTCGTAAGGGACCGTCAGCAGCGCCTTGCGCACCGGAATCATGCGAACGCCCATGCGGGCGCAGGCGCGGGCCACGATTTCCTCCGAGCAGCGAAATTTCAGAGGCGGCAAGTAGTCGCCGTCGGGCACGATGTCGAGCCCTTCGCGCGAGCCGGAGACGCCAATCATTTTCTCGACGTAGTCATAGTCGGGAGCGAGCTCCGGGTACGTCAGCGGCCAATCCTCTTCCGCGCCCGCCAGGCTCCGCTCGCGAAAATCGCGCTCGGCAAAACGCAAGCAGACGGCGTTCCAGTGAATGCTGCGCCCGCCCACGGCGCGGATGCGGTCCACGCCAATCGAATCCGAATCTTCGTAGCGGATCGCCTCCGTCACTTCGCGGGGATAAAAAGGCTGGGGCTTCGTGCGCTTGGGCAGCTCGTACGGCCAGGCATGAAAATGGAAATCCTCCGGAAGCATCTTGCGCCCGGCCTCGATGAGAATCACTTTCGCGCCCGCTTCCGCCAGCTCTTTGGAGAGCACTCCGCCCGCCGGCCCGGAGCCAATCACGCACACGTCGTAAATTTCTCTCTTTGCCATGACCGGATGTCTCTCTCTGCCGCGTGCGATTATAATCCCGAATTTCTTCTTCGGTCGCCGCAAGGCATTTTGAGGTCGAAGATCGCTGGATTCAGACAGCCCAGGGGTTGATGACGGGGGAGGAGAGGTCGTCAAAGTGGGAAGTATTTCGCGTGGCCAGCGTCGCGTGGGATGCCAGGACGATGCCGGCGATCATCGTATCCCTTAATTCCACGGGCCGGCCTTTTCTGAATCGCGTCGCCATCAGGCTTCCGGCGAGTTGGGCCGCCGCTGCATCAAAGGGGGCTATGCGGCGTTCAATCTTGTCGGCGAGAAGGGTTTCAAAGGCCCGCATCAGTCCAGCGCGCCGTTTCCCCATCGGCAAAGTCTCTAATCCAAATTGAATTTCCAGGATGGTCACGGAAGTGGTCCACATGGATGTCCGCGGCTGGTTGTCCAGCCAGGCGATCACCCGCTTGTCCGGCGCTCGGCTCATGAGAGCCGAAAGCACGTTGGTGTCGACGATAACCATTATTTGAAGGGGGGAGGCTCCAGCTTGCTTCCGCGCAGTTCAGGAATCTCCGCATCCAGAGCCACTTTCGAAAACAAGGCGGCAATTTCGCTCCCCAGACCTCCCTTGGGTGTCTCCTCCTGTTTGGCGGCGCGGCGCAGAATATCCCGCACTTCCTCTTCCATGCTGCGCCCGTGCCTGCCAGCGCGGCGCTTCAGCCTTGCCTTCACTTCGCTTTCGATGTTTCGGACAAGCAATTGCGCCATCGGAACTCCCCTCTGATATCACGATATCACAGAACCGAAAAACCCGCAAACGCGGGCGAAACGTTCAGAGTTCTACTGTTTTTCGGCGAGCCGTTGGGCGACCGCACGGAACAAGTCAAACTTGGTCAGGATTTCGTAGTGGTGGTCGCCGAGCTCGACGAAGACGGCGGGGCAATCGCGCGTGATGAAGATCGAGATTTGGTCAATGGTCGCGGCCGAGCTGACGACCGGGAAAGCCGGGCTCATGATTTCGCGCACCACGAGCTTCTTCAAGTCCTTTCCGGCCAAGGCGACTGTGAGAATCTCATCTTCGTAGACGGCGCCCACGGGAGCGCCGCTTTCAAAAACCGGGAGCTGCGAAAAATCGTTCGACTGCATCCCGTCGAGCGCGGCGGAGACGGGATCAGAGGGGGAGACCGTCACGAGCCTTGCGGTCGGGCCGGAGGCCGCCTTGGCGGCGACGATCTCCGAAGCGGTGAGCGGCAGGGAAGCCTCAATGTACTGGTTATCTTTCATCCAAGGGTCGCTATAAATCTTGCTGAGATATCTGAGGCCCGTGTCGGGGATGAACACCACCATCAGATCGTTCTCGCCGAGGGACGGAAGAACGTTCATGGCGGCGGCCAGGGCCGTCCCCGCCGAGCCGCCGGCGAAAATCCCTTCCAATCGCGCCAGCCGCCGCGTCCATAAAAACGAATCCTTGTCCGATACCAGAACCACGTTATCAATGACGCTGAAGTCGAGCGTGGTCGGGAAGAAATCCTCGCCGATGCCTTCAACTTTATACGTCTCGGCTTTGCCTACCGTGCCCTTGTGAAAAAATTCGTAAAGGATTGAGCCGGCGGGGTCGGCGCCGATGATGTTGATGCCGGGATTTTTTTCTTTCAGGTAGCGGCCGATTCCGGTGATCGTCCCGCCCGTGCCCATGCCGGCGACAAAGTGCGTGATCTTGCCTTCCGTATCCTCCCAGATTTCAGGCCCCGTGGTTTGGTAATGAACGTCGGGGTTGGCGGGGTTCGCGTACTGGTTCGGGTGATAAGCGTTCGGGATATCGCGCGTCAGCTTGTCAGCGACCGAATGATAGCTTCGAGGGTCCTCGGGGGCGACCGCGGTGGGGCAAACGATGACTTCCGCGCCCATGGCCTTGAGCAAGTCCACTTTTTCTTTCGATTGCTTGTCGGTCATCGTGAAGACCGCCTTGTAGCCTTTCACCACGGCGACCTGCGCCAGACCCATTCCGGTGTTGCCTGACGTTCCTTCGACAATCGTGCCGCCCGGCTTCAAGAGGCCGCGCTTCTCGGCGTCCTCAATCATGGCGATGCCGATGCGGTCTTTCACGCTGCCGCCGGGATTTAAGTGGTCGCACTTGGCGAAGACTTGAGCCTTGGACCCATGCGGGATGCGGTTCAGCCGGATGAGCGGTGTGCGGCCAATGGCTTCGAGAATGTTGTTGTAACGCATAGGGGTTTTGCCTTTTAGCGGAACGGCCCCATCATTATATGCTCATCTGCGCTGCCATGCGTCCCTCGCTCGCCTGCTGAAGGGGGTCTCTCCGTTCCTCCTACCCACATTCCGCCTTCCACGTTGGCCAAACGGCCTCGCTCGAAACCGGGTAGTGCGTCGGCCCTCACGGGGAAAGCCTAAGGCTTTCTAAGAAATGGAAATCTATGCTGTCCGCTGAATCCTCATTGGACCTGCTTGAGGAATTCAGTGAGGCCCACGTCGGCGCCCCGGAGGGCACCTTTGAGCGTGTAACGGTCGATTTCGTCGTGAAAGGGTGAAGACGATTCTCCTGCCGTCCGGATGTTCCATCTTGACGTGGCTGCCCCTCCGGTGAATTTCCGCGAAGACAAGTCGCTGCAAAGCGGCCAGCACTTGCCGGCCGGAAAGCAGAGGCATCTTCATAAGGTAAGCTCGACGATTTCCTCGGTCCCATCCAGCGTGGATTCGTTCGGCGGGGGCTCCAGGTAAAGGGCTATGGCCTCTCGGATATTTTCAAGGGCTTCCTCTCTGCTTTTGCCTTGTGTCCAGCAGCTTTTCAGGGACGGACAATTGGCTACAAAGTAGCCGTCCTCTCCTTGTTTCACGATTACTTTGAAGGTCATCAGCCCTCCTTCCCAAAGCATCTGTCACGAGCGTACGGGCAAGCGCGCAAAGTGTCAAGCAAACCCGGACAACTGACGCAAGGAGGGTTGCCCGCCTATGCGAGCATGACGGCTTTTCGCGATGTTGATTTCCGCCCACAGTTCCTCTATTGTTTCGCCAGTTCGATTGGCGCTTTGCGCCAAATCATCCGGCATGCCACCAACCACAACAACGCCCGTAACAGAGCCGCCTGAGCCGCCGCAACTGGTGCGCGCTCTGGGATTTTGGGGCGCCGCGGCGATTGTGGTCGGCATCATGATCGGCTCGGCGATTTTCA
>QHZO01000370.1 GCA_003224695.1 Acidobacteriota bacterium | reverse complement strand
GGGTTCGAGGTTTTCACGAAACTAAGCGCCGCGGCGTTGACGGCCTGGCGCTTGGTCTTCATGCTGCCGCTGTCGTCAATCACGATCCCCATGGTGACCGGAATGTCGGCATGGCTGAAGACGGATATATTCTGCGGGATGCCGTCCTCGTACACCTTAAAGTTGATTTGCTTCAGGTCATCAACCATGCGCTGGTTCTTGTCGAGAACCGTGGCATGGAGCACAACCATGTTGACGTCCACACCGATGGTGTACTCCTTGTGTGCGGGCTCCGTCGCAGGCGGGGGACTCGCCGGCGGCGTCTGCTGTGCGGCCGCCCGGATTCCTGTCAGGAGCACGACGGCCAGCGGAAGCGAGCGCCGGATTAAAGCAGGCAAGACGGGATTACTGCGTGGGGGCATAGTAGCCGGTCCGAGCGTACACCTGTAGGGGCGGCAGGCCGCGCGGCGGGAGTAGCTTGACCTTGATGCGGCGCCAACGGCCGTCGCGCACCAGATTAGAAGGTTTGTAGCCGATAACATATTGGTTGCGAAGCTCAATGGAAATTTTCTCCGCGATATCGGGCAGCTCATCCGGGTTCTCAACGCTAAACATGCGGCCGCCGGAATTTTCCGCTAAATCCGCGAGCAGGCCGGGGCCGGCATTTTCCTCCGGCGTCCGGCTGCGGGAGGCCAGAGCTTCAAACACCCCGACGGCGTAAAGCTGCACGTCGGATTCTTTCATCGCCCTCTGCACATCCCTTTCCGTGTAGCGGCTGTGGTTATCGCCGCCGTCCGAGATAACCAGCAGCGCCTTGCGATTCGTCGTCGCCCTCTTCATTTGGGCCAGGCCCAGGTAGATGGCGTCGAGCAGCGCCGTCTTCCCGCCTGAGCTGACGAACAACAGATGGTCTTGCAACGTCTCAAACTTCGACGTGAAGCCCGAAATCAGATCGGGCCGCTCGTTGAAGTCGATCAGCATGAACTCATCCTGGGGATTGGATGTCTTGAAGAACTGGAGGGCTGCTTCCTTCGACTTCTGAATCTTGTCCGACATCGAACCGCTGGAGTCGAAGATCATCCCCACGCTGATGGGAGCGTCTTCGGTGGAAAAGGAAGCGATCTTTTGCCCAACCTTGTCGTCGTAAACCTGAAAATTGCTGTCATCAAGCCCCGTCACGATGCGGTCGTAAGGGTCGGTGACCGTAATGTTCACGATCACCATGTTGACGTCCACTTGAATGGGTGTGGTGTGAATGGGGTTGTTGCTGACGGTGACGGCCGAAGTCTTTTTGTTGTCGGGTTTCGAGCCAGGCGGGTCGTCCGCGGCGCCCGGACGGAAGGCAAGGAGCGCCACCGGCATCCATAGCCCCGTAGCTACGGCAGCCATCCGAAACGCGCCGCGTTGGTGAAACACTCTCACGCTCGCGCCTCCGGCTTCTTGAGGCTTCTCCCCGGCGGTGTCCCCGATGCGCCACCCCGGTCGGTGGGGAACAAGAATATTCTAACACAAGGCGCAAGCCCTTGTGTCAAGCGGAAAGGTTGCGAGCGGGAATGGAGTGCTAAATCTTTCGCGGCTTTTGGGCGCGCACGAAGGCACTCATGAATTTGCCATCCACCAGCGGGGCGATGCTTGCGGCCTCCATTCCCGCATGGCTCAGGAATTCGCGCGCGTCTTCGGCGTGGTAGATGCGCGTCGGCTCAATTTCGATGGCTTCGAAGCCTGCGGCGGCAAGCTTGGCGCGATACTCAGACTCTTCCAACGCCCCGGCAACACATCCCACCCACAACTCGATATTTCGGCGGAGGGCGGGCGGGACTTCGCCGCGCACGACCACATCGGAGACCGCAAAGCGGCCGCCGGGCCTTAGCACGCGGAAGGCTTCGCAGAGCACTCGGTCCTTGTCGGCGGAAAGGTTGATGACGCAATTGGAGATCACCACGTCCACGGAGGCATTGGGCAAGGGAATATTTTCGATCTCGCCTTTCAAGAATTCAGCGTTTTCGATTTTGGCAGTCTCTTGATTCTGCCGGGCCAGGGCGAGCATTTCGTCTGTCATGTCCAGGCCATAGGCCTTGCCCGCCGGCCCGACGCGGCGAGCTGAGAGCAGTACATCAATGCCGCCTCCCGATCCCAGGTCAAGCACCGTTTGGCCAGGCTTCAGCTCCGCGAGTGCCGTGGGATTCCCGCAACCGAGCGAGGCCAGCACTGCTTCGGGGGGAAGCTGACCGATCTGGCTCGCATCATACAGGTTGGAGGTAATTGGATCGCAGCAGCTTGTGGCGGGCCCGCAGCCGGCGCTCTTTCCAGAGGCTGCCTCGCGCGCGGCCTCTGCGTATTTTTCTCGCACGGTTTCCTTGATGTTCTCGTTACTCATCGGTTTTTCCTCTCTCGAGCGAACCGCGGCGGAGTTAGCACAACCTTCGGTTTGACCCAAGCCTTCCCTTCGAACAGGATTCAGTATAGAGGAAAATCAGGAGTTCGCGCAAAATTTGGATTGACACGGCCAGACACCTAGGCCGATAATTGCCCGTACCGATAGTTCCTTGCGCACACTTCATTCGGTACACAAGATTGAACAGCCGAGCATATCCTTGTTCGGATTTTGCCAAAGCGAAAACTTGATACGAGGAGGCGTATGGGTGCCAAGTACATCTTTGTGACCGGAGGTGTAGTCAGCTCGCTCGGGAAGGGCCTGGCCTCGGCCTCGATCGGGTGTTTGCTCGAGGCGCGCGGGCTTCGCGTCACCCTCCTGAAATTCGATCCCTATTTGAACGTGGATCCGGGGACGATGAGCCCGTTTCAGCATGGCGAGGTTTTCGTCACGGATGACGGCGCGGAGACGGACCTGGACCTTGGCCACTACGAGCGCATCACCCACGCCCGCATGCTGCGCGACAACAATTCAACGGCCGGACGCATCTACGAAACCATCATTACCAAGGAGCGGCGAGGGGATTATCTCGGGAAAACCGTGCAAGTGATC
>QHZO01000369.1 GCA_003224695.1 Acidobacteriota bacterium | reverse complement strand
TGTCGTCACGCTCCTCGACCTTGACCACCGTGGGACAGAGGCGCCGGAGGAACGACTCGTAGGTGCCGGAGATATTGGGGTCGATCACCGGGATGAACCGCAGGCCCACCAGGTGAGTGAAGGCTGCGAGAGCGGCGGCGAAGTTTCCAGAGGAGGACTCGATCACCGTTGACTCTTCGCATATCTCACCTCGCTCGGCCGCCCGTTTGAGAATCCAGTAGGCGGCGCGGTCCTTGATGCTCCCAACCGGGTTGACATACTCGAGTTTGGCAAACAGATTCATCCCCTTCATTGCCAACGGAACATGCGGCGTGGGTCGTAGGGTATTGCGGAGCAGTTCCAAACGCGTGGCAAGACCCGACGCCTGGATCTGATCGAGGTGTTCCCCCCCTCCTTTCGCGAGTTCGTAGTCGGTAATGACCTGATTCATGAGCGTCAAGCCCTGAAAACCGACAGGGCTGCCTCCTCGATGGCAGAGGCCGGCCTCCATGGCCCAGACCTCTCGGCGGCGGCCGCGCAAGCCGAAACCCGCCCTGACGGCTGCGCAACGAGCCGATTCGTAAATGCAATACCTCGCAAGACACAGGTCGAATTGAAATGGGCATCCAATCCGTAGGTTACCTTTGGACTCTCGAAGGTCTCGGCGGGCATTTGTTGTCCGGGAACACCCGGCGGATTCGTCAGGAGTAGCAGGCAGAGCCCGGTCGCCAATCGAAGAAGGTTCGAGATTGCTGCCGGTCTGCCCATGCACCGTTCCGTCTGGAGGCGTGTCATGACCACCTCGAAGTTGTGTTGTCCTTGCGCCTATATCCCTTGCGGTGCTGCCCGCCGGGATAAGCCGAGGAGACGCCTTCGACGGCTGCGCTCGGACGGGCTCTTGGAGTTCACTCCGAGCATTGTGAAGCTTCGGCGGGAGACGAATTGTTGAGGTCGGTCTCTTGAGCGCCGAGCCTCTGCTCGGCTTCACTGGCAAGCTATGGTCGGGGCCGTTCGCTAGGGACGACGCCTCCGTTTCGACGCTCTAGGAAGATTGGCTGCTTGAGCTCTCTGCATGTTGTTATCCCTCGTCCGCATGATCTGGTGTCCGTCATCCGAGTTATTTCACGCCATATTTCCTTGCAACTTTAGAGCCTGTAAGAGGCAGATGCTATCGGGCAAATGCCTCCTTTCCTTGACGGATGATTCCTTATTACCGTACGGGAAATATATTGCGTAACTCATTGATTTTAAAAATCATTAGTGGGGCGCAAATGGAAGCTGAGCACTAAGACGAAAGACTTGCATGCAGAGCGCTAGGTAAATCCTCAACAACGTGGGAAGATTCTACACCGATAAGGCGTTTGGTGCGAAAGGGGGGATTCGAACCCCCACCCCTTGCGGGACCAGATCCTAAGTCTGGCGCGTCTGCCAGTTCCGCCACTTTCGCGCGAACTCATTATAATCTGAACCTTGGGCGCGGCGCCTCCCCATAGCGGCAGTGCCCATCGGCCCAGGCCTGAGACGCCGGGAAGAGGCGCCGTGCCGACCCAATCCGAGCCCGGCGGGCAAGCCCGCTGTCGCTGGAAATAAATGAGCTGGACGATGAAGCCGAGGAAGAGCCTTGGCCGGACAATCCAGTGCTGGGGGCGGAAGAACTGCTCCGCTTTTCCCGTGTCCACCAGCTCCTCCAGGAGTAGCACCGAGAACTGGGAAGCATGGCCAAACTCCAAAGGGACCCTATCCGGCTGGAGCGAATCCACAACGAAGTTGTGGTTGACGCTTATGGACCCGAGGAGCAAAGCATGGGCTGGTATTACCTATCCGGAGAAAAAAATCCGATTCCCATTCCGGTCAAAGTGTATCGTTGCCAAGTTGGTTTCGCCCAGGCCGTCTCGGAACAATAGAGGGAAGCGGCAAGCAAGATCGCGAAGCTACTCTTGCAGGCAAAAACAAACGCGGCTGCTTCCAGCCCCGCTGTTGTACCAACTTGTACGTGAAGGTTCTAAGCTCAGACCTGTGACTTTATGATTGCGTTGGTTGCGGGGGCTGGATTTGAACCAGCGACCTTTGGGTTATGAGCCCAACGAGCTACCAGACTGCTCCACCCCGCGAACCGAGTATATCCGAACTCTAAAAGTTTGCCAACATTTAATTCTCTGACTTAATTCTCTCCGGCAAGCAAGCTCATGGGCCCTGTGGCCACCCTCTCGTCGTTACGCTTCGCGAAGTCGGCGTGCAGCCAAATCCCTTGCCGTGGAGGCCGTGCCGCTCTTTACGCCTTGCCGCGAAACAGATAAAAAAGCTCAATCACCAGGATGACGACCACCATCAGCTCAAGGACGAATCCCCGCGACTGATGAAATTGCTCGCGCATGAATTGGTTCAGCTCGCCGGCGGTCTTAAGTTTCTGCTCGACCAGATTCCGGTAGTCGGGCCCACCCACTTTGGCCGACGCCAGACGGTAGAGGCGCGCGTAAAACATATCGCTCAGAAATTTGATGGAATTATCCATCCGCTCGGTCAGCTCGATCACGTCCAAGCGCAGAGTATTCAGCCGCTCGGCGTCGCGAGCCAGCCTCCAACGGGAAAGAAAGCCCGTACCCTTCTCCATCGAGCGGTAAACGTCCTCAAGCACCCGCGTGAGCTGATTGTCGTAATGCCGGAACTCCAGCAGTTGCGTGTTGGCATATTCAAGCAGTTGGATGGTGGGTTCGGCGCCTTCCGGGGTGTCGTAAATCAGCGCGGCCGTCCAGCCGGCCACCAAAAGGACCGTGGGATAATACGAGATGTTCGACTGAAGAATTTCATGCCGTTCGCCGTCCGAAAGCGGCGCGAGCTCGCCGCGGACAATCTGCGCGATTTCGAGGCCGTGACTGGCCATTAGCTCCGCAGCCGTGGTTCGAGCAGCCCCCGCTTGGGCACGCGCCCCGCCGGGATTTGAAAGCCCCGGCTCACCCGCCTTCTCCAATAGAACTATCGAGTAGTCTTCGCTGATCCAAGAGCCCGAATAGGGCCGCACCAGCGCCGAGGCCGCGCGTTTCACCACCCGCTCGGCCACGCCGTCGGCGCAATTCTCCAGAGCCGCGTCCGCGATCCATCGGCTGGCAAATTCCACCAACTCCGGCCAATCGCATTCGAAGCGCCGCTCGAGCTCAATCGCGACCACGCCAAATTCGTAATACTTGATCCAGGCTTCCCAACTCTCCCCGCTCGGAAGTTCCACCCGGCCGCCCGGCTCGACCGCGGGCGGCCGCTCGAAGCGCACGTAATCCGGCGTTAGGTGCTTGAAGCGAGGCACCCGCTCGGGAGCTTGAACCTCCGAAATCGTCCGCAGGTCCTGAACTCGGATCGAATCCGCAACATCGTAGAGAAACAGGGCGCGGAAGGAGCCTCGAAGTACCATCGCGCGGCCTCCTCAGGGTGTAGATTGACAGCTTGGCCGCCCTTTGGCAAGGATTCCGCGCGCCAGGCAGGCGGCGCCAGACGAGCCAAGATCCCGTTCATCCCTAAATGCCTCACAGCCTCAGTTCTGCATTAAGTCCAAAGTAACCCCCTTGTCTAGTACTCAAGTAACGGCACCTCTGTGCTTACGACCCCCTACTTTCGGGCGATTGGCGAATCCCCGCCGGTGCGCCACACTTCTTGTGTTCAACCACCAACATTTTTCCAGAGCCTGAGTGGGCTGAACGCGAGGTCACCGTCATGACAGTCCGCGCGAATAAGAAGAACCAAGCCAAGCGAGCCGCACACTTCCCCATCCGAACCGCCATTCACTGCGGGCCTGAAATTGAGGACGACTGCCAGACGGGCGAGACCGAAAACATCAGCGGCTCCGAAGTCCTGTTCGTGCGCGACCTTCTGACCGTGAACAAGGCGCTGGTGCTGAAGTTCCCCCTCCCCACCGAAATCGGGAGCGAAGCCGGCGCGATCATGCTTTGTTGCGGCCACATCGTGCGCACCATTCTTCCACCCGTCTCGGACCTCCCGGCCCCGATGGCTGCTCAATTCAACGATTACCAGTTGACCCTTCGAGGTTCGACGGAGGCGGAAAAGTCCAAGTGACCTTCAAGCTCAAGACCGCACGAGGGCCAAATTCTCCGCACGGAATTCGTGCTGTGGCGGAAGCCCGCAAGAGCCGGTTTGTCTCCGCCGACTCGGTGTGTCATTGCCGAGTGCGCGCTGCGACGCCATCCGGTGCGCGGGCCCCGCAACAGAGTTCTACGGGGAAGGCATTCCTCATTCAACCGGGACAAGCCCGCCCGCGACAAATTTCCTTTGCGGCCAAAACAGCCGCGCTGCCAGCCCAATCTCCGATGAACGGGGATGAGCAGGCTTTACCACCGACAGGAGCCAAGAAATGAAGCAAGTCAAGAATTATCTCATCACATTGTTGGGAATCTCGCTTCTGGGGGTGGGCCTGCTGGTTAAAGGCTCGAACCTCACGGCGCCCCCGACCGGAACTTGGTTGCCGGCTGGCACGATGGCGTCACCACGCACGGGCGCAACGGCCGTGCTGCTCACCAACGGACGCGTGCTGATGACCGGCGGGACTGGGACAACGAGCCCGCTCTCGACGGCCGAATTCCTCAACTCCGACGGCTCGTTCACGGCCGCGCCCTCCATGAATTTCGCCCGCTCCGGCCACACCGCCACCGTGCTTCAAGACGGACGGGTGCTGGTCGCCGGCGGCACCGGCGCAACCGGCAACGCCACCGAGACCGCAGAGATCTTCGACCCCTCAGCCAACACCTGGACCGCCGCCGGTCCGCTGATGGTGGCGCGCTCGGGCCACACAGCGACGCTGCTTCAAAGCGGCCAAGTGCTTCTCGCCGGCGGGTCCGCGAATGGCGCGGCCCTCAGTAGCCTCGAACTCTTCGATCCGACATCCAACAGTTTCACGCTGGCGGGGTCTACCCTCTCCGCCGCGCGTGAGTCGCACGCCGCTACGGTCCTCCCCGACGGCCGCGTGCTTATCGTCGGCGGCTGGGACGGGACGTCTGGGACGCCCGTCCCTCCCGCGACCGCCGGCACGCCGAACGTGCTGGCTTCCTCCGACATTTTCGATCCGGCAACCGGCCTGGTCAGTCCCGGCCCGGCGCTCAACATC
>QHZO01000096.1:1348-6905 GCA_003224695.1 Acidobacteriota bacterium | reverse complement strand
GTACAGCAAATACACGTCGTACTGCGTGCTCTCGCCAATGAATCCTGTCTTGCGATTGATCTGGCGCGCGTCGAAGTCCTCGCCGGTCGCCGTGTAAAACATATACCCGGCAAGGTCTTCATACGACGGCAATTTCTCAGCCTTCAGCATCGTCTCTAATTGCATCGGCTGACCGACCTCGACGAATGAGAAGGAACCGCCCAAACCTTTCTGTAGGGCCTCGTCCTTGGCCTTCGGCACTCCCTTGATTACGCGCCGTATCCGCTCGGCGGTGATTGAATCTGCAAAGTCATCACTTTCGATAAGAACAAATCTCCGCGATCCGCCATCCTGTTGGTTTAGTTGAAGCACCGCATGCCCGGCCGGGCCAGAGCCAGCGAACGCGTCGAGAACAATCGCCTTCTATCGTCACTTGTAACGTACCGAATCAAGCGAGCCAGGATCTCGTGGTCCTTGGGGTTCTCAAATACTTTCTTACCAAAAATGCTTACCAATACTCGCGACGCCTGAAGTGCGCTTCGGTAGAAATAACTGCCGGCAACCTGTATTCCGATATCGTCTTCCTCATCATCGGCCTGGTCGAATTCGTCAAGATCGGTGCCGATGCGAACAAGATAAGTCTTTCGAATTGGAGGCTTGCTGTGATCTTCCCTGAATACAACGAAGCCTTTCTCAATCATCTCCTGCATCTTCTCGGGAGTGGCATATCGCCATCCGCCTTCTGGAACCGCACATGGCTTGTTAGTCTTGGGATGATACACATCGTATGTTGGGCCGCCGCCGCCCTGCCACGACATGTTGTCATCACGCCAAACTCCACGATCATCTACATGTGAATAACGCGAGTGCTTTTTGGAAGGATGCCCTTTCGGCAGGTTGTCATAGTAATGTCGAAGGCTGCTCTCGACGCGGGCATTATCCGGACCGAGTTCCTTGCGGAGTCGAAGATATTCATCCTGTATTTCTATGGCTCCAGGTTTGGCTTCCCGCCAAATGGTGGCCAGCTCTCTGAGGCGCTCGATTGAACTTGAATAGACCAAGATGTATTCATGTCCCACTGAAAAGAGCTTCGCGTCGTTCTTGCGCCCTTTTTCCCATACGAGCTGTGCTACAAAGTTGTCCTTACCAAAGGTCTCATCGAGTATACAACGGGCGTGGGGACTCTCGTTGTCGTCGATTGACACCATAAGGACACCATCATCGGTCAGAAATTCTCTAAGCAAGCGCAAACGAGGGAGCATCATGCACAACCATTTGTCGTGGCGAGTCAGGTCTTCGCGGTCCACAACCTTACCGAGCCAATCCTGAATCATCGGCGAGCTGACGTTGTCGTTGTATACCCAGCCTTCGTTGCCGGTGTTGTAGGGCGGGTCTATGTAGATGCACTTTACCTTCCCATGGTAGTAGGGCAATAAGGACTTGAGCGCTTTCAGATTGTCGCCGTGAATGACTAGGTTGTCGTGGAGGCTCACCTTGGGTGTGAGGCTTTTTGACCTCACCGGCTTCAGCTCGTGGTAAGGCACGAGGAGATGAAAATTCTGCACAAGAGCTTTGCCTTTGAAATTCAGGGACGGCACGCGGTGATAATAGCACTTCCCGCGATCCGTTTGCTCGGCTCAATCCGGAAGTACACCAGAATTCCTCCGCCCTGAGGCGGGTCGGCCATGCTGACGACCTCAGCCTTATCGGATTACAGCATTTTGCGGCGTTTACCAGATCAGGAAAGAGTGGTTTATTCCAGTAGATGGCCCCGATAACGAATAGGCACACTTAGGTCAAAAGCTAAATTAGGACATCACGCGCGAGTCGGGCGGCGGGTGTTTTTTGGGATGTAGCGGGGAGTTTACCTCGCCACTTGGCGGCATAAAGCCACCTCCACATCAAAGCGGCTGGTCAGGGCTTGGGGGTGCGCTCCGCAGGGGGTTTAGTGACCACCAGAACGGTTTCGAGGCGGTCGAGCTCGGCGGTAGGCTGAACGAGGATTTTGCGATAGATATTTCCCGGGACCGCTTCGCCCACTTCCACCGCCGTCGCGTTCATGACGTAGTGGAGTTCTACGAGGCTCGAGGAATTGCCCTTGAGCACCCCTTGGACTCGCGATTTTTCCAGGGTGCAGCCGACGCCGCTTGAAGGGTCGGTAATCAGCAGCACCTCGGAGGTGTGCGCGAAAACCGCAATGGTTTTCCCCACGACTCCGGCGGGAGTGATGACGGCGAGGTCGCCCGTGAGGCCGGCATCGCGGCCCTTGCCAATGGAGACGGTGGCAGAGTGCTCGCCGGGGCTCGCGGCAATGACTTCGGCAGCCACCGTCGAGTAAGACACCTCTTTCTTGAATTCCAGAAGGGCGCGCAAGCGGTCGGCCGCCGCGGCCTTTTCGGTGAGCGCGTTGACGCTCGCCTGTAGCCGGTCGCGCTCGGCTCGCAACTCCAGATTCTCCTTCTCGGTCGAGCGCAAGCTCGTCACGCTCTTCCACGCCCCTTCGAAGCCCGACCCCACCCAATGCAAGGCGCGCTCGAAGGGGCTGAACACGTCCACGGCCCAGACTTGAATCAGGCGGACGTTTCGATTGCGCGTAATCTGAAACGAAAGCAACAGAAGCTGCGCGAAAAGCACGGCAACAAGGATAAAAAAAGGGCGGTGGCGGACGACGAAGGCCTGCATCACCTCCGGTCCTTCGCGGGTAAGGGAAGAGGCCCGGCCGGAAAATTCGTGCTGGCTGAGTTCGGACATGCGCGTTCCAGGTGGCAGGGGCGCGCGGCGCGCGCCCACGCTTCGACTCCGTCCGGCGTCCCTAAGCAGGGCCGAAGGGAGGGCGGATGCCATCCGCCCCTACTCGATGGCGACACGGCGGAGCAGGGCAAAGTCCGTCAGCATTTTCCCCGTGCCGAGCACCACCGAGGCCAGCGGGTCTTCGGCGATGGAGACGGGCAGGCCGGTCTCTTCACGGATGCGCTTATCGAGGTTTTTGATCAGCGCGCCTCCGCCCGTCAGCACGATGCCGCGGTCGGAAATGTCGGCGGAAAGCTCGGGCGGCGTGCGCTCGAGCGCCACGCGGATGGCGTTGACAATCGTGGCCACACATTCCGACAGCGCGTCGCGGATTTCCGAGTCGTCTATGGTGATGGTTTTCGGAATGCCTTCGAGCAGGTGCCGCCCCTTGATCTCCATGGTCATCGGTTTCTCGAGCGGGTAGGCGGAGCCCAGCTCAATTTTGATCTGCTCCGCGGTGCGCTCGCCGACCAGCAGATTGTATTTTCGCTTGAGATAGGCGGTGATGGCCTCGTCCATCTGGTTGCCCGCCACGCGTACCGAGCGGCTGTACACGATGCCGGAAAGCGAAATGACGGCGATGTCCGTGGTCCCGCCGCCGATATCCACGATCATGCTGCCGGAGGGCTCCGTAATCGGCAGGCCGGCGCCGATGGCGGCCATCATCGCCTGCTCCACCAGATAGACCTCGCTCGCCTTGGCGCGCGTGGCGGAGTCCTGCACGGCGCGTTTTTCCACCTGGGTAATTTCCGAGGGCACGCCGATGACGATCCGCGGATGCACGAACATCTTGCGGTTGTGGGCTTTCTGGATGAAATAATTCAGCATCTTTTCGGTGACCTTGAAATCCGCGATCACGCCGTCTTTGAGAGGGCGGATGGCCACGATGTTGCCGGGCGTGCGGCCGAGCATTTCTTTCGCCTCGCGACCCACCGCCTCGACTTCCCCCGTCAGCTTGTTGATGGCGACGATCGAGGGTTCGTTAACGACAATGCCTTTGCCCTTGGCATAGACCAGCGTGTTGGCCGTGCCCAGGTCAATCGCCAGGTCGGAGGAAAACATGCTAAACAGTGAGCGGAGTGTCATGCCGGTTCCAAACCCTTTCCCTTCGATCGAGGAGTCCGTCCGTCGGCCCTAAGACAGGCTCAGGGCGGTGAGTCCGTCAGCGGACGGATCGAACCGCTGACGGACCGGCGGCGTCATTCGATGATGATCGACTTGTGGATCGAATTTGTGTTGCCTTGGCGGTTTTGCGCGGTGATGGTGATCTGGTTTTCGCCGGTCTTAGGCAGAGGCGACGTGAAGTGCCGAAAAGTGCCGTCGGCGGCGAGGGAAAAAACCTGCTCGTTGTTGATGATCACCGTGGAGCCGGGCTCGGTCCGGCCCACCACTTCCACCACCCTTCCGTGTTGAACAATCCGGGTAATCACCAGAAAGACTTTGTTCGAAGCCGCCACTTCCTGAACGAGATTAAATCGGTTGGGTGAGCTGGGCTGGCTCTCGGTCCCCTGGGCGTCAATCGAGCTCACCACCCAATAGTAGGTTCCTTCTTCGAGCCCCGAAACGTCGGCGGAAGTCCGGCCCGTCATCTTCTTGTCCGCCACCAGGTTGGCAAACATCGCGGAGGGCGAAACCTGCAGATGATAAGCGACGGCGCCTGCAACCGGGTTCCAAGAAAAGGTGAAATCCGCGCTTTTGGGGTCCTTGCTCACGGTCAGCGCCATATTTTTCGGCTCGACTAACTCGGGGGGGGCGATGACCTTCGACTGCGTGAGGCCCGGCTCGCCGGTCTTGAAAGAGACATCGTCATATTGTCCCAGCCGAACGCTCTCCTTGCCGCGATGCAGGTCGGCCTCGCCCTGATTCAAGGTCATCTCATGGAGGTTCTTGTTGGGGTCGTTGCGGACGCTGGCGCGCGTGTCTTCGGAGAGGGTCGCGGTGGCGTTCTCAAACGAAACCTGCGAGGTGGATCCGGCCACGTCGAATTTGCCCGTAGACAGGTCCACGACTCCGGCCGTGACCTGAACCGAAACCTTGGTGGCTTTGGTGACCGGGTCCTCGCGGCTCTCCTCGACGGCGATGAGCGAGTCGGGCTTCAGGACGTAATTGGTGCCGTCCGTGAAGACGATGCGCGCCACGCCGTCGCTGCCCGTCTTGACGAAATCGCCGCGCTCCAGCTCCACGCTGTAATCGGCGCTGTCAAATAGCTGGGACTGGGCCTTGCGGACGCGCACGTCGCCGTCCAGATTCACGAAATGGGCCTGGCGAATGCTCGAGCTGGAATCCGAAGCCGCCGTGGCATTTCCAAGCCCTGACGTCAATGCCGCGACCAAGTGCTTCGCCTTTTCCCTGAAGAAATGCGGAGCGATCAGATAGGCCACAAATCCAATGAGCACCAGAAGGACGAACCCGTAGACAGAGATGGTGCGGTACGAGATAGTGGTCCATTCCATCTCGTATGACGGTTTCGGTTCTTGTCCCGGCGTCGGAGTTGGCGTTTCCATGTTAGTCGGAGTCTTCCCGTGTATTGTCAATCAAAGTTCCTTGCCGGTCAAGCGTTAGGCGGGGCGGAGCGGAACGGAACGAAGGTCGGCCCCGAGCGGCGTATTCTTTAGGTTGCCGGGAAGGCGCGACAGACCCTATAATGCCATGTGAGGAGCCAGCGTGTTCAGATTCTTAAACAAAAGAGCCACGCTCAAGAAGGTGATTCTGATTGGGGCGTTCGGCATCATGTCGCTCGGCATGGTGATCATGCTCACGCCCCTCGGCCCCACGAGTGACACGAGCG
>QHZO01000096.1:0-1343 GCA_003224695.1 Acidobacteriota bacterium | reverse complement strand
AGAAATTGGGGGCACCTCTATTTCCACCCAGGACGTGCAGCGCCTGTTGAGCGAGCAAGCGCGCCGCTCGCCCTATGGTTCCGACGCCCACATGATGGCCCAAAGGGCCCGGCCGCTCCTGGACGAAATGGTGCTGAACTCCGCCGAAACGATGGCGGCCTCGAAGCTAGGAGTCACCGTCTCGCGCGCGGAAGTAGAGCGAACCCTCGAAGCCAACCCGGTGCTCTACCCCGGAGGTAAATTCGTCGGAGACGACCAGGCCAAGGCCATTCTTCAGCAACAATTCGGGATTACGCCGGACCAATACGTCGAGCGACTTCGCCAACAACTTCTGACCGAAAAACTTCAGCACATTGTGACCGACGGCGTTTCGGTGACGCCGGCGGAGGTCCACGCCGAGTTCCTGCGCCAAAGCCAGAAGGCCCGCGTCCGCTACGTCCTGTTCGATCCCGCGCAGTTCGTCAAGACCGTGGTGGTGACGCCGCAGGCGCTCGAGGCCTTCTTCAAGAGAAATCCGGAGCGCTACAAGCTGCCCGAGCAGCGCCGCGTCCGCTACGTGCTGATTGATCCGGACCGCGTTCGCGCCACGATTCAATTGAGTGACGAAGACCTGCGCCACTATTACAACGATCATTTGCCCGATTATCGCGTGCCGGACCGCGTCAAGGTGGCCCACATCCTTTTTAAGACCACGGGGAAGACGCCGGCGGAAGTCGCAACGCTTGAAAAAACCGCTCGCGACGTGCTCGCCCAGGTGAAGGCCGGCAAGGATTTTGGGGAGCTGGCAAAGCAATACTCCGAGGACTCGACCGCGCAGCAGGGGGGCGAGCTCGGCTGGATCGTGCGCGGACAAACGGTGAAAGAATTCGAAAACGCCGCCTTCTCCATGAAGGCTGGGCAGACCAGCGACCTCATCAAGACGGAGTATGGATTTCACATCATCAAAGTCGAGGACAAACAGACGGCCCACCTTCAGATCTTTGAGGAAGTCAAAGCCAGTATCCGAGCCGACCTCGAGAAACAGAAACTGGAAGCCGCCCAGCAGAGCCTGGCCAACGGCTTGTACAAGCAAATGAAGGCCGAGCCCGCGAACTTCCAGAAGCTGGCCGCCGGGGCGGGGATGGAGGTCCGGGAGACCGGCTTGTTCGGCTATAAAAATGTGGTGCCCGATTTCGGAAAGAGCGAAGCATTCTCGAATCTGACGTTCCAGCTTGCGAAGGATGAAGTCGGCCAGCCGATCTCGGTCCCCAAGGGCACGGCCATCATCCAACTTGTGGAAATTGTCCCGGAGCACACGCCGAAGCTCGAAGAAGTGCGCGAGCGTGTGGAGGCTGACTACCGCG
>QHZO01000368.1 GCA_003224695.1 Acidobacteriota bacterium | reverse complement strand
GGAAACGTCGCTCCGGTTTCCGTCAGCTTGCAAGGCGTGATAAACGGAATCTCAGGCGTCTCTCCGGACGGATCTAAACTGCTCGCGAGTGAAATGAAGGGCTTGAGCGGCGCTGCCGTACCGCTTTGGGCCGTGCCGACGCTGGGCGGCTCGCCCATTCGCTTGGCGGATATCCAAGGGGACGCCGGCGCGTGGTCGCCCGACGGCCAGAAACTGGTTTACACAGCCAACGACTCGCTCCTCCTTGCAAACGCCGATGGCACGGGGTCCCGCGAGCTGGCCAAGCTGCCGGGTCCGCTTTCGGGCGGCCCGATCCTTGGCACCGCACCCGCGTGGTCGCCAGGCGGCCAGGAAATTGCGCTCAACCTGATCGATCCCAAAACGCAAATCAGCCATCTCTGGGAAATTTCGTCGGATGGCAAGAACCTGCACCCAATGTTTCCCGGCTGGCACGAACAGGCGGGCGAGTGCTGCGGCTCCTGGATGCCGGATGGGAAGTATTTTGTGTTCCAGTCCCAGGGTCAGATCTGGGCCGTGCGGGAGGCGGGCAGTCTTTTGCACAAAGCCAGCCGCGAGCCGGTGCAATTGACGGCTGGAACAGTTTCCTACGGCAATCCCGTGCCGGGCAAGGATGGCAAGACGATTTTTGCGGTTGCCGGATTCAAGCGCGGAGCACTCGAGCGGTACAACGCTCGGTCGAAAGCGTTCGAGTCTTTTATGGGCGGCATTTCGGCGCAGGACGTTGCCTTTTCAAAAGATGGGCAATGGGTCGCATACGTTTCTTATCCTGAAGGAACGCTCTGGCGGAGCAAACTGGACGGAACAGACAAGCTCCAGCTCAGCTCTCCCCCGGTTTACGCCATGCTGCCCAGGTGGTCCGTGGACGGGAAACAGATTGTTTATTACGACCAGGAACAGGGCAAACCGTCCCGCATTTACGAGGTTTCAGCCGCCGGAGGCGCGCCGCAGCCATTAATGCCCAACCAGAACGGCAATCAAGCCGATCCCGTATGGTCTCCAGAGGGCGATCGGCTGGCATTTGGCGGAGGCGGCGGGGATGAAAGTCAAACGGCAATCCGCATCCTTGAATTGAAGACCCATCAGGTTACGATGCTCCCCCACTCGCAGGGACTTTTTTCACCCCGTTGGTCGCAGGATGGGCTCTATCTCCTCGCCATGCACGCGGATTCGACCGACCTCATGCTTTTCGATTTCAAAACCCAGAAGTGGGCGATGCTGGTCAAGGGGCTTGTCGGCTACCCTAGCTGGTCACGCGACGGCCGGTCTGTCTATTTCCTCCGTCCCTACGGGAATTCGGAAGTGGACCGTGTGGCCATTCCCGGCGGAAAAGTCGAGCAGGTCCGAAGCTTGAAGGATTTCCAAATGACGGGTGTGTATAACCAATGGCTTGCCCTCACGCCGGATGATTCGCCGCTGCTGCTCAAGGACGCCGGTACGCAGGAAATCGTCAGCATGGTGTGGCAGGAGCCGTAGAAACGTTTCGCCCGAACGTGTGTACGGCTTTGTCGATCGCAAGTAGTCGCGGGGTTTCAACTCCGGCCGAATCGCCGCCGCTAGTCCGCGACGTCGGCAGCCAGGAAATCTATGCCCTCGACGTTGAGCTTCCATGATTGACAAAACGCTCTCTCATTATCGGATACTTGAAAAGCTTGGCGGCGGCGGAATGGGCGTGGTCTATAAGGCCGAGGACACCAAGCTCCACCGCTTCGTCGCGCTGAAGTTTTTGCCGGAGGAACTCGCAAAGGATCACACGGCGCTCGAGCGTTTCCAGCGCGAAGCCCAGGCCGCTTCCGCCCTCAATCACCCCAACATCTGCACGATTTACGACGTGGACGAGTCCGAAGGCCGGCCGTTCATCGCCATGGAGCTGCTGGAGGGGCAAACGCTCAAGCACCGCATCGGCGCGAAGCCCTTCGAGGGGGACGAGATTTTGGATCTGGCCATCCAGCTTGCCGATGCCCTGGACGCGGCGCACTCGAAAGGCATCGTCCACCGGGACATCAAGCCGGCAAATATCTTCCTCACCCGCCGCGGGCCGGCGAAGATTCTGGATTTCGGGCTGGCGAAGTTGACACAGCCCGGCGGGGCATTCCCTGACCGCTCGTCCGGCGATGCCGACAACGCTGTTACGGCAGCGCAGGAAGCCGCTCAACTGACCAGCCCGGGCACGGCGATGGGGACGGTGGCTTACATGTCGCCGGAACAGGCGCTGGGCAAGGAGCTCGACGCGCGCACGGACCTGTTCAGTCTGGGCGTGGTGCTCTACGAGATGGCGACCGGGCGGCAAGCCTTTTCGGGCGCCACCACGGCGGCGATCTTCGATGGGATTTTGCATAAAGCCCCCACCTCGCCGGTCGAATTGAACGCGGAAGTGCCGGCGAAATTGGAAGAGATCATTAACAAGCTCATCGAGAAAGACCGCGACCTTCGCTATCAGGTCGCCTCGGAGCTGCGCGCCGACCTGAAACGGTTGAAGCGCGACACACCGTCCGGCCGGTCCACTGCTGTAACGGCGCAGTCCTCAGAGCCGGTCGGAACGCCGGCGAGCGCTCGGGAACAGCCGATGCACGGCAAAGGGGCGGCGCAAACGGACAGTTCGGACTCCCAAGTGGTTGCGGGGCTCGCGAAAAGGCACAAAAAAGATTTGTTCGCCGCGGCCGGAGCGGTGTTCATCATCATCGCGGCGCTCGTCTACCTGCTCCGCCCCATGCTTCCGCCGCCCACGCTTTCGGGCTACACGCAGCTCACCAACGATGTGGTTCAGAAAACCCTGTTTGGCACGGACGGCGCGCGGCTGTACTTAAGCGATGGCAGTTTTCA
>QHZO01000367.1 GCA_003224695.1 Acidobacteriota bacterium | reverse complement strand
CCTTCCCTACCATCCGGCGAGTGCTGTCTGGCGAAGGGCTTCGACCGCAAACCGACCTGCCCGGGTCGGGAAATTCCCAGCGGAGGCGGGGGCGAATGAAAGCCGCCGTTGATAACACAGGAGTTAAACGAACTGCTCGCGCTATCACGTTGAAAGAAAATGAGATACGCGCTTTTCGAGCGAACGAACTGCATGGGGTTAAGTCTTTTGTTATGTATGGGATGAGCCCGATTTTCGCTGAAAGATTCATTCCCTCCCATCGCGCATAGTGCTCCGGCTAAACAAGGAGGTTTTGGGGAAGAGCCCTTACCAAAGGCAGCGAACTCTTCGAACCCAAACCGGGCAGCGAGCCTTAAGGCTTGGAGGTCACTTCAAAGCCGCCGACTATGGGGATCTTCAACGCTGTCCAGCGCCTTGCAGGCGTAGGATCGAACGGTCCCGGCCATTCCACGAGCGATCGAGTTCGCGCTCCGATTCAGGTTCTCTTGATACGAAGACCGCGGCTGCAAAGAGCGACGGATGTTTAGAAAATCAAGTCCCTCGTTTTAGAGGCCGCACGCGAACTCCGCAAGGAGGATTGAACATGTGCCCCACTAAGAGAGAACCTCTCACCTACGTGGTATCGAGCCTACGTGCAGAGGCCAAGCTGGAATCGCCCCGCGTCGGCGCCGCCTCCGGCCCGCGGGCGGACCGTGAGGCTGAAAAGTCCGTATGGCCTGAGACACTGCGAGCAGGAGACTTTCCCGCTGCCGTCAATCAATCTCAAAAACGAGCCGTGTCCCTCTTGTTAACGGTCGTTCTGATGCTCGGCCTCGCAGCGTTCGCGACGGCTGGCGACGAGCCCTGGGACAGCGGTGCCTTCAAGGGGGACCCCGCCGCGATCATGCAGGCCGCAGCACGGCAACCCACGCCGGAAGGGGCGGATGTTGTCATTCTGCTGGAAGAGGACCGCTACGTGTTCGAACCGGATGGCCGACACACCCGTACTTGGCGGCGCGTCTTCCGAATCGAGACCCCTGCCGGGGCCGAGGCTTGGTCCTCATTGAGCATGGAGTGGGAACCGTGGCATCAGCAGCGTCCCTCCATCCGGGCTCGCGTCATCACCGCTGACAATGTAGCCCACATGCTGGACGAGAAAACGCTCACCGAAGCTCCGGCTGAGGACGACCAGGCGAACGTTTTCAGCGACCGGCAGACTCTGGGTGGTCCCTTGCCTGCGGTTGCAGTGGGAGCCGTTGTCGAACAGGAGGCCGTCATCCGCGATACGGCGCCGGTTTTTGATCAGGGGACAGTCCGCCACGCTGGGTTTGGGGGTGATGCGCCGGTGCGCCACACCGTTCTGGTTGTTGATGCGCCCGTCTCCCTGCCTTTGCATTATGTGGTCAGGCTACTACCCTCAGTCGAACCTCACCGGAGGGAGTCTGGCGGGCGGGTGCAATGGATCTTTGAGAGCGGCCCGCTCGACCCGCTCACGCGCGTCGAGGCGGTCATGCCGGGGGATCTGCCGCGATGGCCTCACGTAGCGTTCGCTACGGGCAAATCCTGGAAGGAGGTCGCGGCCCGATACAGCGGGATCGTAGATGAACAGGTCCACAATGCCGACGCGAAGAGCCTAAATGAAGGCGGGACGCCTGGGAGAACTCGGGACGAGATCGTCGCAAGGCTGGTGGCCCGGTTGCACCGTGAGGTCCGCTATACCGGAGTCGAGTTTGGGCAGGCGTCCCTCGTACCGCGAACGCCGGCCGAGACGCTGAAACGGAAATACGGCGACTGCAAAGACAAGGCGGCCCTGCTTATTGCCACGCTGCGCGCCGCAGGCATTCCCGCATACATGGCGCTCCTGAACACGGCGCCGGGTGAAGACACGGAGCCCACACTGCCCGGCATGGGGTTCAACCATGCCATCGTCTACGCGCCGGGCGAGCCTGACTTGTGGATTGACGCCACCGACGAATACGCCCGGGTGGGCACTCTGCCGCCCGCCGACCAGGGGCGGTTGGCGCTCGTCGCCCGCCCGCAAACTGATCAGCTCACACGCACACCAGAAGCTACTTCAGCGGACAACCGCACCCTCGAGACGCGCGAGTTCTTCCTGGCGGAACTGGGGCCGGCGCGGGTGGTGGAGACTTCCGAGGCCTGGGGAGCTATTGAGGAGTCGTACCGCGAAGCGTACAGTGGTCCTGATTCCAAGCGGCTTCGCGACGAATTAGAAAGCTACGCTAGGGGAACCTACTTGGCGGACAAGCTCGGCAGCTTCGATCACTCAGGTGCAGAGGACTTCTCGGCCCCCTTTCATTTGCATCTGGAAATGCCGCACGCCAAGCGTGGTCAGACGGGCATGGAAAGCGCCGCCGTAGCGCTGATGCCTGCGGCGCTTGTTTCACGTCTGCCGGCGTTCTTGCGGCGGGATGAGCAAGACTCGGAGGAATCGCAGCCCCCCGGCCAAGCCAAGGCTGGGAAACATCGGAAGGCGGACATGGTTCTCCTGGAACCTTACACCATGGAGTTGCGCTATCGCATTGTCCCGTCTCCCGGTTTTCGCCTTCAGCCCTTGCCTCAGTCGGGCGAGCAGCATCTGGGACCGGCCTTGTTATCCAAGGAATTCGCCCAGGGGTCGGACGGCGGGGTCACGGCCAAGCTGCGCTTCGACACTGTCAAGCGCCGTTTCAGCCCGGAAGAAACCGACGCCCTCACGGCAGGTGTCCG